>NZ_JADQDK010000001.1:627322-940984 GCF_019263705.2 Pseudonocardia abyssalis | reverse complement strand
GCGGTCACCCCGGGCAGCGGCGCCACGACGGCGGCCCCGGTCTCCGACTGCCACCACGTGTCGACGACCGGGCACCGCCCGCCACCGATCACGCCGTGGAACCAGCGCCACGCCTCGGGGTTGATCGCCTCGCCGACGGACCCCAGCAGCCGAAGCGACGACAGGTCGTGGCGGCCGGGAACCTCCGGCCCCCACTTCATGTACGTCCGGACCAGCGTCGGAGCGGTGTAGTAGACGGTGACGCCGTGCTTCGCGATGATCGCGAAGTGCCGGCCCGGTCCGGGGGTGTCCGGGGTGCCCTCGTAGATCACCTGCGTGACGCCGTTGGACAGCGGCCCGTAGACCTCGTAGGTGTGCGCGGTGACCCAGGCGAGGTCGGCGGTGCACCAGTAGACGTCGTCGGGCTTGTGGTCGAAGCAGGCCCACGCCGTCCAGGACGCCTGCGTGAGGTAGCCACCCATGGTGTGCAGCAGGCCCTTGGGTGTGCCGGTCGTGCCCGAGGTGTAGATCAGCATGAGCGAGGTCTCGGCGGGGAACGCCTCGGCCTCGTGCACGCCCGGCTGCCCGTCGACGACGTCGTGCCACCAGACGTCGCGCCCGTCGGTCCACTCGACGTCGCCGCCGGTGCGCCGGACGACGAGCACATGCTCGATCGAGTCGACCCCGTCGACGGCGGCGTCGGCGTTCGGTTTCACCGGCACGGCCCTGCCCCGGCGGTACTGCCCGTCCGTGGTGACCAGCAGCTTCGCCCTCCCGTCGGTGACCCGGAACCGCAGCGCGCCGGCGGAGAACCCGCCGAAGACCATCGAGTGGACCGCGCCGATCCGGGCGCACGCCAGCATCACGACGACCGTCTCCACCAGCACCGGCAGGTAGACGACCACCACGTCGCCCCGGCCGACGCCGAGCGCGGTGAGCGCGTGTGCGCAGCGGGCCACCTCGACCTGCAGTTCGGCGTAGGTGACCCGGCGCTCGTCGCCCGGCTCGCCCTCCCACAGCAGCGCGGCCTTCTCCCCCAGCCCGGCCTCGACGTGCCGGTCGACGCAGTTGCGGGCGACGTTGAGCGTGCCGTCGGCGAACCAGGTGACGGTCGGGAACGCGCTGCCGTCGTAGGCCTGCTCCGGAACGCGCTCCCACTCCAGGCGCCGCGCCTGCCGCAGCCAGAACGCCTCCGGGTCGGCGGCGGCCTCGGCGTAGACGTCCGCCTGGACGTTCGCGGTGGCGGCGAGGGCGGTGGGGGGCGGGATGCTCACCGGGACCAGCGTGCCACCGTACTTTCGGCGGAGGGCTCTCAGGTGATCAGTACCTCCGGCCGAGGTTTCTCACGGGTTCCGCGCGGACGCTGCAGCCATGACGAACCTCGTGACCGTGCTCGGCTCCGCGGGTGGTGTGGCACTGCTCGCGGTGATGGCGATCGTGCCGCTCCTCCTCGACCTGCCCCGGCGCCGACCCACCCCCGTGGTGCCCCTCCCGCGGCAGCGCACGTCCGAGCCGGCCCCGGCCCGGACCGCGCAGCCCCTCGCTCACCGCGTGGAACGGCAGGTGCTCCCGCAGGCACCGCGCCGGACGCAGGAGTGGTCCCGCGCTACGGCAACGCGTTGACGAGGGCTTCGACCCGCACCCGGGGGCCGGTGTAGAACGGGATCTCCTCGCGGACGTGGCGTCGGGCCTCGGTGGCGCGCAGGTCGCGCATGAGGTCGACGATCCGGTCCAGTGCGTCGCACTCGAATGCGAGGATCCACTCGTAGTCGCCGAGAGCGAACGCGGGCACGGTATTGGCCCGGACGTCGGCGTAGCCGCGGGCAGCCTTGCCGTGGTCCGCGAGCATGGTGCGGCGCTCGTCGTCGGGGAGCAGGTACCAGTCGATCGACCGGACGAACGGGTAGACGCAGACGTAGCCCTTGGGCTCCTCCCCCGCCACGAACGCGGGGATGTGGCTCTTGTTGAACTCCGCGGGCCGGTGCAGCGCGACCTGGCTCCAGACCGGGGTGCTCGCCCGGCCGAGCGCGGTGCTGCGGCGCAGGTCGGCGTAGGCGCCCTGCAGTGCCTCGACGTTGTCGGCGTGCCACCAGACCATGTAGTCGGCGTCGGCGCGCATGCCCGCGAGGTCGTAGACGCCGCGGACGGTGACGCCCTTCGCCTCCAGCCCGTCGAGGAACTCCGCGGCCTGCGCGGCGGACTCCGTGCGGTCGTCGCCGAGGCGGCCGGGTTCGGCGCGGAACACCGACCACATCGTGTAGCGGACGGTGCTGTTGAGCTCGGCGTAGTCGAGGCGGGCCATGCCCTCATGGTGCCATCCGTCCGGCGGCGGGGGGCGTCAGGTCGCCGCCGTCACCCCGGCGCGTCGATCCCCGCGGCGATCCGCTCCGCCGCCGCCCGGGCCGTCGCCACGCAGGCCGGCACCCCGACGCCGTGCAGCGCGGCCCCGACCACGGCGAGCCCGGGCGGCAGTCCCGTCTCGATCGCCGCGACGCGGTCGAGGTGCCCGACGCCGTACTGCGGCAGGCCGCCGCCCCACCGCTGCACGACCGCGACGACCGGGTCGGCCGTGACGCCGGTGAGCACCGCCAGGTCGGCCCGGACCCTGGCGACGAGCTCGGCGTCGTCGACCTGCAGGGAAGCGGCCTCCCCGAAGCGGCCGAGCGACGCGCGGAGCCGGACCAGGCCGTCGGCGCCGAGGTGGGCCCACTTCGTCGACGAGTGCGTGACGCCCTTGACGCCCAGCGGCTCCCCCGCGGCGACCAGCGCCCCCGACGTCGGGGGGAGGCGCACGTCCTCCGGGAAGGCCAGCGCCACGACGACGGACGAGGCCAGCTCGATCTCCCCCGCGGCCCGGGACGCCCCCGGCGCGACCGGCGCGAGCAGCTTCGCGGCCGCGGGGGCGGGCACGGCGAGCACGACGGCGTCGACGTCGAGGGCCTCGGGGTCGGTGGTCGGGCCGAGCACCAGCCGCCAGCCCGTCGCGCGCCGCTGCAGCGAGCGGACGGTGACGCCGAGCCGCAGTTCCGGCCGGGCCGCCGCCACGAGTGCGTCGAGCAGGACGCGGTACCCGCCGCGGACGGCACCGAACACCGGGCCGCCGGACGCGACGACCGGTGGCGCGGCCGGCCCCGCGGCGTCGGCGGGGCCGGGAACGGCGGGGCCCCGACCCGTGGGCGGGGAAGCAGCGACTCGCGGGCGCGGATCCGGCGACTCGCGGGCGGGGATCCGGCGACTCGCGGGCGGTGGGGTCGTGGCGCGGTCGGCGGCGGCCGTCACCGACGGGGCGCCCGCGTCGAGGGTCCGGGCCAGGGCCGGGATCGTGGCGCGCAGGCCGAGCGCGTCGACGCGGCCGGCGTAGACCCCGCCGAGGAGGGGGTCGGCGAGGCGGTCGGCCGCCTCGTCGCCGAACCGGTCGCGCAGCAGCGCCCCCAGCGCGACGTCGGCACCGGGCTCCCAGGCCAGCGGACGGGACGGCTCGGCGGCCACCGCGGCGAGTCCGGCCGGGGAGAGCAGGGCGTCGAGACGGGCCGCGCCGGTCGGCACGCCGAGCAGCGTGCCGCCGGGCAACGGGGCGGTGCGGCCGCCCGCACGGACCGTCGCCGACGCCGCCGTCGGGTGCACGGCGGGGTCGAGCCCGAGCTCCGCGAGCAGCGCCGGCACCTCCGGGCGCCGCGCGAGGAACGCCTCGGCACCGACGTCGAACGGCGTCCCGGCCAGGTCGACGGTGTGCAGCACGCCGCCGACGCGGTCACGCTGCTCGAGGACCGTGATCTCGGCGGCCGGACCGAGCAGGGTGCGCAGCCGGTGCGCCGCGGCGAGGCCGGAGACGCCCCCGCCGACGACGGCTATCCGCATCACACCTGCTGGCGGTGCACCAGGTCGACCACGCGTGTGATCACGTCCGGGTCGGTGTCGGGCAGCACGCCGTGACCGAGGTTGAACACGTGCCCGGGTGCGCGCCTGCCCTCGGCCGCGATCCGGGTGACCTCCGACGCCACCGACGCCCGGTCGGCGAACAGCACCGCGGGGTCGAGGTTGCCCTGCACCGGGTGCGTGCCGCCGGCGCGGCGGGCCGCGTCGTCGAGCGGGATGCGCCAGTCGACGCCGACGACGTCGGCCCCGGCCTCCGCCATCGCCCCGAGGATCTCCCCCGTGCCGACGCCGAAGTGGATGCGCGGCACGCCCGCGTCGACCAGGCCGCCCAGCACCCGCGCGGAGTGCGGCAGGACGTACTCGCGGTAGTCGCGCTCGGACAGGGCCCCGGCCCAGGAGTCGAACAGCTGCACCGCGTCGACGCCGGCGGCGATCTGGGCGCGCAGGAACGACGAGGTCATGTCGGCGAGGCGGCCGAGCAGGGCGTGCCAGACGTCGGGCGCGCTGCGCATCATCGCCTTGGTCCGCTCGTGGTTGCGGCTCGGCCCGCCCTCGATGAGGTAGGAGGCCAGCGTGAACGGGGCGCCCGCGAACCCGATGAGCGGGGTGTCGCCCAGCTCGGCGAGCAGCAGCGCGATCGCGTCGGTGACCGGGGCGATCTGCGCGTCGTCCAGGACCGGGAGCCGGTCGACGTCGGCGGCGGTCCGCACCGGGTGCGCGACGACCGGACCGGTGCCCGCGACGATGTCGACGCCGACGCCCGCCACGTAGAGCGGCACGACGATGTCGCTGAACAGGATCGCGGCGTCGACGCCGTGGCGGCGCACCGGCTGCATCGTGATCTCGCACGTGAGGTCGGGCGTCAGGCAGGCCTGCAGCATCCCGCTGTCCTTGCGCAGCGCCCGGTACTCCGGCAGGGACCGGCCGGCCTGGCGCATGAACCACACCGGCAGGTGCGTGGGTCGCCCCCCGCGGGCGGCGACGAGGAACGGGGCGGACGCGAGATCGCGTCGGGCACCGGTGGGGGCGGGAGCTGTGTGCGCGACCATGACCACACCATCTTCCCACGCCGGTGAACCGCCCTGCCGGGTGAGGGCGCCACCGGAACGTGGGGGTCCGGCGCGCCTTGCCGACCGGGCGTGTCGGGCGACCTAGAGTCCCGGCTCGTGCCTGATGCGACCGCCTCCCCACCTCCCGAGTTCCGCCGCGCGGTCGCCTCGCTCGGCACCCTGCGACCACGTCCGGAGCTGATCGTCACCGCGCTCGACGCGCCGCCGCGACTGGCGCCGTGGACGTGGGCGCTGTCGGTGGAGGTCGCCGACTCCACCCTGGGCCGCGGGGCCGCCGACGACGGCGTCGACGAGTCCGACACCTCGGGGCGGCTGATCCTGCTGCACGACCCGGCCGGGCAGGACGCCTGGGAGGGCACGTTCCGGCTCGTCTGTTTCGTCCAGGCACGCCTGGAGCCCGAACAGCTCGGCGACGAGATGCTGCCGGTCGTCGGATGGTCGTGGCTGACCGAGGCCCTCGAGGACCACGGCGCCGACCACGTGGCGCTCGGCGGGACCGTCACGCAGACCTCGTCGGTCCGTTTCGGGGACATCGCCGGGCCCCGCCGCGACGACGACGTGGAGCTGCGCGCGTCGTGGACGCCGAGCGGTACCGATCTCTCCCGGCACGCGGCGGCGTTCTGCTCCTTCGTCGCGTCGGCCGCAGGACTACCGCCGGTCGGCGCAGTTTCTCTCGCCCATCGAACCGTCTGAACCCGGTGTTCACCTGCGATTACCCCGCTTGCAGTGATCGGGTCCGTCACCCGATCGTGTGGACGGGGAGCGACAAGGCTGTAACTTTCACCCCGCTAAGTTCGATCCGATACACGACGTTAGACCGCTTGGGGGGCTACGCTTCCTCCACGACACCTCCTCGGGCGGTCTCTTCGCCGGCCGAGGTCTGGTGCCGGTCGGGGGCAACGACCGACTCCAGGGAGGTAACACCGTGGCCGTAGTTGGCCAGGGCGCACCAGTTCGCACCACTCCCGGTGCTGTTCTGTCGCCTGCAATGGTCCCGCACCCGCGGGAAGAGCTCTTCTCGGTACTCGTGGTCGACGACCACCCGCTGCTGCGCGAGGCCATCGCCGCGCGCCTGCGGTCGATGGGTGCCGGCACCGTGTACGAGGCCGCCTCGGTGGCCGAGGCACGGGCTCGTGCGCACGCCAACGGGCCGTGCGATCTGGCGATCCTCGATCTCGGCCTGCCGGACGGCAGCGGGCTCGACCTCGTCACGGAGCTGCGCTCACTGGGCTGGAACCGCCTCGTCGTGCTGGCGTCCTCGGACGACCCGTACGCGGTGCGCTCGGCCTTCCAGGCCGGGGCGCAGGCCTACCTGCTGAAGTCGGCGTCGGCCGCGATCGTCACCGACGGCGTGAAGCGCGTGCTCGACGGCGGCGTCTACGCCGACCCGACGGTCGCCCCGCTGCTCGCCACCGGCACCCGCGTGCCCGGCACCGACAACACCCCGCGCGAGCTCTCGGCACGCGAGGTCGAGGTCCTGCAGCTGGTCGCGGACGGGCAGTCCAACAAGGAGATCGGCGAGGCGCTGAGCCTGTCCGCGCTCACCGTGAAGAGCCACCTGTCGCGCATCGGGCGCAAGCTCGGCACGGGCGACCGCGCGCAGATGGTCGCGCTGGCGATGCGGGCCGGGGTCATCCGCTGACCCCAGAGGGCCCCGAAGGTCCACCGGCGCAGGAGGGACTGGACACGACAGCCGGGGCGGACGCACCTGCACCCACCCCCCTGCTGGCACCGGCCGACGGGCTCCCCGCCGTCGTCGCCGACCGCGATGCCCTGCGCGCCACCGCGTCGGCGTTCGGCGCCGGCAGCGGCCCGATCGCCGTCGACGCCGAACGGGCCTCCGGGTTCAAGTACTCCCAGCGGGCCTACCTGGTGCAGCTGCGCCGGGCGGGCGCGGGCACCGCACTGGTCGACCCCATCCCCCTGGGCAGCGACCTCTCCGATCTCGCCCCGGCGCTGACCGGGCCGGAATGGGTCCTGCACGCGGCCTCCCAGGACCTCGCCTGCCTGGCGGAGACGGGGCTCGCGCCGAGCAGGCTGTTCGACACCGAGCTGGCCGGGCGCCTCGCGGGGCTGCCCCGCGTGGGGCTCGGCCCGATGGTCGAGAACCTGCTCGGACTCGCCCTGGAGAAGGGGCACGGCGCCGCCGACTGGTCGCGGCGCCCGCTCCCGCAGGACTGGCTGGTCTATGCCGCCCTCGACGTCGAGGTGCTGGTGGAGCTGCGTGACGTCCTCACCGGGATGCTCGGCGACCAGGGCAAGCTCGAGTGGGCCCATCAGGAGTTCGAGGCGGTCCGCACAGCGGGGCCACCCACCCCGCGCGCGGAGCCGTGGCGCCGCACGTCGGGCATCCACAAGCTGCGCAAGCCCCGCCAGCTCGCCGCCGTGCGCGGGCTGTGGGAGGCGCGCGACAAGCTCGCCGCCGAGCGCGACATCGCACCCGGCCGGGTCCTGCCCGACGCCGCGATCGTCGACGCCGCCGTCACGGCGCCGGAGACGGCGGCGGAGCTGGGCGGGCTGCCGGTGTTCCGCGGCCGGTCGCAGCGGCGGCTCACGGCGTACTGGTGGTCGGCTCTGGCCGCGGCCGAGCGCCTCGACGCCGCCGACCTCCCCCGCCCGACGACCCCGGCCGAGGGACCGCCACCGGTCGCCCGCTGGGCCGACCGCGACCCCGACGCCGCCGCCCGCCTCACCGCAGCCCGCGCGGCCGTCGCCGAGGTCGGCACGGAGTGGGTGGTGCCGGTGGAGAACCTGCTCCAGCCCGACCTCCTGCGCCGCCTGTGCTGGACCCCTCCGGAGGACGGCGACATCCCCGGCTTCCTGCGCAAGGGCGGGGCCCGGGAGTGGCAGATCGCCCTCCTCACGCCGGGCCTGGAACCGGCGCTCGCCACCCGCAGCAGCTGACTCCCCCGCCTCGCACCTCCCGGGGGCCGTACACAGGGCCGGACCTGACCCTGTGTACGAGCCGCGTCAGGTGGGGAGGCGGACCGTCACCGTCAGGCCGCCGCCGGGGACCGGGTCCGCCGACACCGTGCCCCCGTGCGCCCGCACCACCGCCCGCACGATCGACAGGCCCAGGCCGGAGCCGGGGGTGGCCCCCGTGCGCTCCACCGGTCCGCGGCGGAACGGCTCGAACAGCTCGTCGACCCGGTCGATCCGCTGCCCCGACGACACCACGCACAGCTCCGCGCACCCGTCGCGCGTCCCGGTGACGACCTCGATCCAGCCCCCGGTGACGTTGTGCCGCACCGCGTTCTCCAGGAGGTTGCCCGCCACCCGCTCCAGCAGCACCGCATCGCCGGTGACGGGGGCGGCCGCTGTGCGGACCTGCACACGCAGCCCGCGGTGCCCGGCCTCGACGCGCACGGCCGACAGCGCGGGCACGACGACGGCGGCGAGGTCGACCGGGCGGCCGTCGGCGAGGTCGGCGCCCTCGGTGCGGGCCAGCAGCAGCAGACCGGCGACGAGGTCGTCGGCGCGGCGGGTCGCATCACGCACCACCACCCCCATCCGGCGCAGCTCGGCCTCGTCGGCGGACGGGTCGGACAGCGTCACGTCGACCTCGGTCCGCAGGACGGCGAGCGGGGTGCGCAGCTCGTGGCTCGCGTTGGCCACGAAACGACGCTGGGCATCGAACGCGGCCTGCAGACGGTCGAGCATCGCGTCGAAACCGGCCGCCAGTTCGGCGACCTCCCCCCGCGCATCGGCGAGGCCCAGGCGGGAGTCGAGGGTCTCCACGGTGAGGCGCCGCGCGGCCGCCGTGACCTCGTGCAGCGGCCCGAGCACCCGGCCGACCAGCACCCAGGACACGAGGGCCGCGGCCAGCACCACCAGCGGGAACGCGACGAGGCCCGCGCGCAGCACCTCGTCCTGCGCGGCCTGCCCGACGGCCTCGCCCAGTCCTTCGGCCGCCACGGTGATGCCGTCGACGCGCACCGTGCTGCCCGGGGGGAGGGCGGGCACGGCCTGCGCCACGTCGCCGACCAGCAGCCAGCCCAGCCACAGCAGCAACGCGCTGACCAGCGCGACGAGCCCCGTGGCGAGGGCCGTCAGCCGCGGCCGGAGTCCCACGGGCTCACCCCGCGGCCGGCACGCGGTACCCCGCGCCCACCACCGTCTCGATCACGCCGGGCTCGCCGAGCTTCTTGCGCAGCGTCATCACCGTGACCCGCACGGTGGTGGTGAACGGGTCGGCGTTCTCGTCCCACACCCGCTCGAGCAGCTCCTCGCTGCTGACGACGCTCCCGCCCGCGGAGATCAGGACCTCCAGGACCCCGAACTCCTTGCGCGTGAGCTCCACCGGCTGCTCCGAGCGCAGCACCGTGCGCCGGGCCGGGTCGAGCGCGACGTCGCCCGCGACGAGCAGCGGCGGCGCGGCCGGCGTGGCGCGACGGCCGAGTGCGCGCAGCCGGGCCACGAGCTCGGGGAAGTCGAAGGGTTTGGCCAGGTAGTCGTCGGCGCCGCGCGACAGGCCGTCGACCTTGTCGGCCAGCGTGCCGCTCGCGGTGAGCATCAGCACCCGCGTGGTGGCCCCGGAGCCCACGATCTCGCCGCACAGCACGTCGCCGGACATGCCGGGCAGGTCGCGGTCGAGCACCACGACGTCGTAGCGGGTGACCGAGGACTTCTCGTGTCCCGAGTCGCCGTCGTAGGCGACGTCGACGGCCATGCCCTCGCGCCGCAGCCCGCGCGCGATCGCGTCGGCCAGCGGGTGCTCGTCCTCGACGACCAGCACCCGCATCAGGACTCCGCGCGCGCGTCGGACGCCGCGACGGACGGCATCGTGAACGACGGCAGCGCCGCCGCCCACTCGGTGACGCGGCGTGCCACATCCTGGGCGGTGAGCCCGGTGGCGGCGAGCACGTCGTCGCGGCTGCCGTGGTCGAGGAACCGCTGCGGGATCGCGACGTCGCGCAGCGGCACGTCGCACTCGGCGTCGCGCAACGCGGCCGAGACCACCGAGCCGAACCCGCCGTGCCGCCCACTGTCGCTGACCGTGACGACGAGCCGGTGCGACCGCGCCAGGTCGACGACGGCGTCGGGCACCGGCAGCACCCACCGCGGATCGACGACGGTGACCGCGACGCCCTGCGCCGACAGCCGCTCCGCCGCCGCGACGCCCAGCTGCCCGAACGCCCCGGCGCAGACCAGCAGCACCGCGGCGTCGGGACCCTCGTGCAGCACGTCGACGCCGTCGACCCGACGCACCGCGGGCACCGACTCGATCACCGATCCCTTGGGGAAGCGCAGCGCGGTGGGCCCGTCGTCGACGGCCACCGCCTCGGCCAGCTCCTCGCGCAGCGTGGCCGCGTCGCGCGGGGCCGCGACCCGCATCCCCGGGACGATGCCGAGGAGGGAGAGGTCCCACATGCCGTTGTGCGAGGGGCCGTCGCTGCCGGTGACGCCGGCGCGGTCGAGCACCAGCGTGACGGCCTGCCGGTGCAGCGCGACGTCCATCAGGAGCTGGTCGAAGCCGCGGTTGAGGAACGTGGAGTACAGCGCGACGACGGGGTGCAGGCCGCCGGCGCTCAGCCCCGCCGCGCACGTCAGCGCATGCTGCTCGGCGATCCCGACGTCGATCCAGCGGTCCGGGTGGGCCGCCGCGAACGGGGCGAGCCCGGTCGGGCCGAGCATCGCCGCGGTGATCGCGACGACGTCGGGGCGCCGCTTCCCGAGCTCGACCATCTCCTCGGCGAACACGCTCGTCCACCCGACCGACGGCGCCCCGGTGGGCAGCCCCGTCTCCGGATCGAACGCCGCCGGGCTGTGCATCTGCTCGAGCTCGTCGTTCTCCGCGGGCAGGTAGCCGTTGCCCTTGCGGGTGACGGCGTGCACGATCACCGGTCCGCCGAAGCCCCTCGCCCGGCTCAGCGCCGACTCCATCGCCGCGATGTCGTGCCCGTCGACCGGGCCGAAGTACTTGATCCCGAGGTCGGAGAACAGCTCCTGCGGGCTCAGCGCGTCCTTGAGGCCCGCCTTGAGCGCGTGCAGGCCCGCGTAGAGCGTGTCACCGACGACGGGGGTGCGTGCGAGTGCGGCCTTGCCGGCGTCGAGCACCCGCTCGTAGCCCGGCTGCAGGCGCAGCGACGCGAGCCGGTCGGCCAGGCCGCCGATCGTCGGGGAGTAGGAGCGGCCGTTGTCGTTGACGACGATCACGACGTTGCGGTCGGCCGCGGCGATGTTGTTGAGCGCCTCCCAGGCCATGCCGCCGGTCAGCGCGCCGTCGCCGATCACCGCGACGACGTGGCGCTGCTGGCCCGTGAGTGCGTAGGCGCGGGCGATGCCGTCGGCCCAGGACAGCGACGACGACGCGTGGCTGGACTCGACGACGTCGTGCTCGCTCTCGGCGCGGCTCGGGTACCCGGACAGGCCTCCGGTCTTCTTCAGCCGGTCCCAGCCGTCGTGGCGTCCGGTGAGCAGCTTGTGCACGTAGGCCTGGTGGCCGGTGTCCCACACGACCGTGTCGCGCGGGGAGTCGAAGACGCGGTGCAGCGCGATCGTCAGCTCGACGACGCCGAGGTTGGGGCCCAGGTGCCCGCCGGTGCGCGAGACGCACTCCACGAGGAAGCGGCGGATCTCGGCGGCGAGCTCGGGCAGGCGGTCGGGCCCGAGGCGTCGGAGGTCGGCGGGACCACTGATCGTTCGGAGCACGGTCACCGGCCCAGTCTACGGACGGTGACCCGTCGGCGCCGTCACGCCGTGGGGCGGCGCGGGGACGGCACGTGGCCGTCGGTGGCGATCCGGACGAGGTTGCGACCCGCGTCCTTCGCCGCGTAGAGCGAGGCGTCGGCGGCCCTGAGCACCTGGTCCAGCGTGGTGCCGTCGGTGGGGACGGTCGCGCCGCCGACCGAGACCGACAGCCCGGTGACGACGCCCACGCCGCCGGATGTGGCGACCCCCACGTCGAGCCCGGACACCCGGTGGCGCAGCCGTTCGGCGATCTCCCACAGCTCGGTGCGTCCGGTGCCGCCCGGCGGAAGGTCGGGCAGCAGCACCACGAACTCCTCGCCACCGAAGCGGCCGACGAGGTCCTGCTCCCGCACGCCCGCGCGCAGCTCCGCGGCCACCGCGGCGAGCACGTCGTCGCCCGCGAGGTGCCCGTGGGTGTCGTTGACGACCTTGAAGTGGTCGAGGTCGAGCATCAGGACACCCGCTCCGGTGCCCGAGTGGTGCGCCCGCCGGACGGCGCGCAGGGCCTCGGCCCGCCAGGCGGCGACGTTGAGCAGGCCGGTCTTGGCGTCGGTGCTCGCGTCCTGCTCCAACTGGCGTACGAGCACCGCGCGGTGCAGCACGAGGATCGGCGGGAGGACCAGCGCGACCAGGCCGGGCGTCGACGCGAGCGCCACGGCGGCCAGCGCACCCATGCACAGGGTGGCGACCTCCAGCGCGTTGTCGTCCCAGCGCCCGAGGACGTCGCGCAGCGCGACCCGCGGTCCGGTCAGCGCGATCGCCGCCCCGACCAGGACGGTGTTGACGAGCACGTAGGACACGACGGCCAGCCCCACCGCGACGACGACGGCCGGCCGGGTGGGGTCGGCGGGCAGCCCGCCCGCCAGCGCGACGACCTCGTGGGCCGCGCGCGCGGCCAGCAGCACCGTCGCGGTCGTGTAGAGGTGGCGGTAGAGCGGGATGCCGGCGGGGGCCCACACGCGGTGCCACAGGTGCAGGTAGACGAGCACCACGACGGTTGCGGCGAGCCCGGGCGGGAGCAACAGCGCGGCGGCGAAGGTCCAGACGGAGCTGAGGTCGAAGTACGAGTTCTCCGCCGCCCGGCGCCGGACCCGCTCGATCCCGGTGGCCAGCTCGGTGTGCACGACGCTCAGCGCCGTCAGCCCCAGTGCCAGCAGCAGCGGCCCACCGCCCGACGGCAGGGCCGCGATCCCGACGCCCGCGACGGTGATCGCGGCCAGCTCCACGGACAGCGCGAGGGTCACGAGACCGGCGCCCAGACCCCACAGGGTGCGGGATCCCGGTGCGGGTGACGGCTCGTCCACGCATCGAAGGCTAGTGAGCGGGGCACCCCGTGTCAGGGTGGCTGGAGTCGCACGACGGGGTGGAACACCTGCCCGTCGGAGTCACACTCCGTAACGGTGACCGGACGCGGGCTCCTCCGCGGCACAGGGCTGCGGGGCCGTCTGCCGGACGCCCATGCGTACGACGTTGCGCCCGGCGCGCTTGGCCGCGTAGAGCGCGGTGTCGGCCACCTGCAGCAGCTCGCGCAGATCGTGGCCGTCGTCGGGGTAGAGGGAGCAGCCGACCGACGCGCTGAGACCGGCGACGGTGAGCGGCCCGTCGGCGGTGGGCATCTCGACGCGCAGCTCGGAGATGCGGACCCGGATCCGTTCGGCGACGACCTGCATCTCGCCGCTGCCCGTGCCGGGGTCGCCGAGTGCGCCCAGCAACACGACGAACTCCTCACCGCCGAAGCGACCGACCAGGTCGCGGTCGCGCACCTCGGCGCGCAGGGTGTCGGCGACGGCGGCGAGGACGCGGTCGCCCGCGAGGTGGCCGTGGGTGTCGTTGACGTCCTTGAAGTGGTCGAGGTCGATGACCAGCACGGCCCGCGGCCCGGACCGGCGCTCGGCCCGGCGCAGCTCCCGCTCGGCCCGGGTGTGCCAGGCGGCGGCGTTGAGCAGGCCCGTCTTGCCGTCGGTGCTGGCCGCGACCTCGAGGTGACGCACGAGCACCGCCCGGTGCAGCACCAGCAGCGGCGGGAACACGAACACGACCAGCCACGGGTTGACCACCAGCACGGCCGCCGTGAGCGCGCCGAGGCAGAGCGTGGCGACCTCGAGGAGGTTCTCGTCCCACTCCCCCACGATCGAGGCGACGTCGGACTGCGGGGAGTTCACCGCGATCACGCCCGCCACGAGAGCCGTGTTGACGGTGAGGAAGACCAGCACGCCCAGAGCCAGCACGTGGAGGTCCCAGCGGTCACCGGTGCCGCCCGCCGTGACTGCGGCCATGACCCCGGACGTCGCCAGGCTGGTCAGCACCATCGTGGCCGAGCTGAACAGGTGCTTGAAGACCGGGTTGCGTGGCCGCGCCGACCTCAGCCACAGGTGCAGGTGGATCACGAACGTGCAGAGGACCGCGTAGATCGGCGGGAGCAGCACGATGGCCGCGAAGAACCATACCGAGCCGAGGTTGACGTGCACCTCGCCGTTGACCCGGCGCCGGATCTGTTCCACGCCGCGCGCGATCTCGGTGTGCAGCACGCCGAAGCCGATGATCAGCAGAACGTCGCGCACCGTGCGTCCGTCGGGTGCGGAACTGCCCGCCGCGAAAACGACGACGAGGGAGATCGCCGTGAACTCGACCGTCAGGATCGCCGCCGACAATCGCACGGGCAGATTCCAGATGGGCCATCGCGCGATGATTGCCGGCAGCCCGGGTCCGGGCGCCCGGCGCCCGGTGCTGCGGCCAGGACTCATCGGTCTCCTAGATCGACTCGGCGTGCGGTCCCGACGCTAGCCGAGTGCGGGAGCGGCGTCATCCCCGACCGCACCGATGCGCGGACAGGTTCCGTTCACTCCAAACCGACGCTCCAGTGGCTAGACCGAACGGCCCAACAACGTCGTCCATATGCAGTCCTTGCTCGCGGACGGGGTCGATGCGGCCGTCCGGTCGGCGACCCTGATCCCGTCCGCCGGCGACGGCGGACCCGGCACCGCACCCCGGCCGCAGCGGATCACCGCACACGGCGCGACCGGGAGCACGATCGGCGATCGGCGTCGATCCGACCAGGAAAGGAGACGCCCGTGACCGGCAAGGACTGGAACTGAGACCGCTCTTCACCGATTCTCGCGGATCAACGGGAAAGGAGAGGAAATGGGCAAGGACTGGAACTGAGACCGCCACCCCACACCCCACAACCCGAAAGGACCAGCCATGGGCAAGGACTGGAACTGACACCACCACCCCACACCCCACAACCCGAAAGGACCAGCCATGGGCAAGGACTGGAACTGACACCACCACCCCACACCCCACAACCCGAAAGGACCAGCCATGGGCAAGGACTGGAACTGACACCACCACCCCACACCCCACAACCCGAAAGGACCAGCCATGGGCAAGGACTGGAACTGACACCACCACCCCACACCCCACAACCCGAAAGGACCAGCCATGGGCAAGGACTGGAACTGACACCATCAGGCGACGGCGGGCTGGGGTCGCCCGACGTGGTCGGCCGCCGATGCGGACCGCCACGCGAGCGCCCCGCCGAGCGCCACGACCACACCCGCGGCCCCGCACACGGCGATGGCCGTGGACGGGGTCCAGAGGTCGGCGAGCACCCCGCCGGCCAACACCGCGACACCCTGACCCGCGACGATGCCGGACGCGGCGACGCCGATGGCGCGGCCGCGGATCGCGGTCGGGGTGGCCCGGACGAACGACGCCTGGGCCTGCATGACGTACGCGGTCGACGCCATCCCGGACACGCCGAACAGCAGGAGCGCGACCGGGACCCCGGGGACGAGCGCCACGAACAGCAGGGGGACGCCGGCGGCGACGGCGAGCGCGCCGATCAGGCGCGCCCGCCGCGCCGGCGAGACGAACCGCACGAACAGCCACGCCCCGAGCACGCTGCCCAGCGGGTCGGCGGCCATCAGGAACCCGACGACGGCGGGGCCGGCCCCGATCTGCGCGGCGTACGGGGCGGCCAGCGCCTCGGGCACGACGTAGAGGCCGACCATCCAGACGAGCAGGACCAGCGCGCGCCGCCGCGGGTCGGCGACGATGTCGGTGACCCCGGCGAGCAGGTCCCTGGCTCCGTCGCGCGACGTGGCGTCCGCGCGGGGCCGTCGCGCGAGCCCGAACCGGAACAGCACGCCCGCGACCAGGAAGGTCACCGCGTTCAGTGCCAGCGCCGACGACGGGCTGACCGCCGCGACGAGCAGACCCCCGGCGGCGAACCCGACGACCTGCGCGGTCTGCCCGGTGATCTGTGCGACGGCGAGTCCGCGCTCGTAGAGGTCACCGGGCAGCAGGTCGGGCAGCAGCGCGCCGCGGGCCGCCGTGTGCGGGGCGCCCAGCAGCACGACGACGACGAGCAGGCCGCACAGCACCGGCAGCGGGATCTGCGGGATCGCCATCACCCCGACCAACGCGGCCCGCGCGAGGTCGGTGACGGCGAGGACCTCGCGGCGCGGGAACAGGTCGGCGAGCCCGGAGAGGAGCACGCCGCCGACGATCGCGGGCAGGAACGTGAGCGCGTAGGTGGCGGCGGCCCACGCCGCCGACCCGGTGCGTCCGTAGACGAGCACGGCCAGTGCCACCCGCGCGAGCTGGTCACCCGCCACCGAGAGCAGGTCCGCCAGCCACACCGTGCGGTACTCCCGCACCGCGAAGACCTGCCGCAGCGTCCTGTCCGTCATCGGATCCCCCCGGACCGAGAGTAGGCAACCGTGCGCGCTGCGGCACCCCCAACCGGGTCAGTCGCTGCCCGCGGTCGGGGAGAGCAGGTCGGCGACGTGCGCGATCTCGTTGACCGTCCGCACCAGCCTGCGCCCGTCACGGACGGCGAGCACGCGACTGATCCCGGTGTAGTCGAGCGGGAACGCGAGCGGCCGGTCGATCCCGAGCAGGTGTGCCAGCCAGCAGTTGACGACGCCGGCGTGCGCGACGACCACGACCGTGCCGCGGCCCGGGTGCTCGGCGATGATCCGCTCCAGCGCGGCGACGACCCGGGCGGTGAACGCCGTCACGTCGACGCCCTCGGGCAGCAGCCCGTCGACGATCCGCTGCCAGCCGGCCGGGTCGACGACCGGCATCTCGTGCACCGGGACGTAGTGCGCGGAATCGGAGTCGTACTCGCGCAGGTCCTCGACGATCACCGGCTCGACCCCCAGCGCGGTGGCCAGCGGCGCGGCGGTGGCCCGGGCCCGGGCCATCGGGCTGGAGTAGAGCGCCTCCACCTCCTTCCCGACGGCGTCGACGACGCGCTGGGACTGCTGCTCGCCCCGCGCGGTGAGCGGCGGGTCGGCGACACCGCCCCCGCCGCCGTCGACGCGCTCGGGCAGGGCGTGGCGGACCAGTACCAGCTGCACCGTCAGGCCGGCACGTGGGCGCCGTGGCCCGCGTCGCGCAGGGCGGCGCGCAGGGCGTCGCGGTGGCCGTCCTGCTCGGCGGCGTCGACGGTCGCGGCGGCGTTCGCGAAGTCGAACGCCGCCATGTCGGCGGCCGGGAAGACGTGCAGGTGCAGGTGCGGCACCTCGAACCCGGCGACCAGCAGCCCGACGCGCGGCGGGGCGTAGACCGTGCGCACGGCCTCGCCGATCGCGTGGGCCACCGACGTGAGGTGCCCGAGCAGGCCCGCGTCGGCGTCGACCCAGTGGTCGACCTCGGCCCGCGGCACGACCAGCGTGTGCCCGGGGGCGAGTGGATTGATCGAGAGGAAGCCCACGGCGAGGTCGTCGGCCCAGACGAAGCGGCCGGGCAGGTCGCCGTCGATGATCTTCGTGAACACGGTGGTCATAGGAGGGACACACTAGCCTCCCCGATCATGGCCAGAACCATCGCGACGAACACGACCGTCGACCGCGAGGAGCTGCTCGAGTTCCTGCGGCCCCGCCACCACGTGATCCTGATGACACCCCGGGCCGACGGCTCGTGGCAGGGCTCCCCCGTCACCGCGGGCGTCGACCCGCAGGGCCGGATCGTCGTCGCCACCTACCCCGAGCGCGCGAAGTCGCGCAACGTCGCCCGGCACGGGAAGGCCTCGGTCGTGGTGCTGTCCGAGGAGTTCGACGGCGCATGGGTGCAGGTCGACGGCGACGCCGAGCTGATCGAGCTGCCCGACGCGGTGGAGCCGCTCGTCGACTACTTCCGCTCGATCTCCGGCGAGCACTCCGACTGGGACGAGTACCGGCAGGCGATGAGCGACCAGGGCAAGGCGCTGATCCGGATCACCCCGACGCGCTGGAGCCCGATCGCCACCGGAGGGTTCCCCGCGCGGCTCGCGTGAGGCGGGCCGTCGGCCCGTCCCGGTAACCTTCCTCCTTCGTCCCCCAACCGATTGAGAGATCCACATGCGGCCGTGGCCGGGTCACGCCTATCCCCTGGGTGCCACCTACGACGGAGCGGGCACGAACTTCGCCCTGTTCTCCGAGGTCGCCGAGCGGGTCGAGCTGTGCCTGTTCGACGACGCGGGCGAGGAGAAGAAGGTCCCGCTCACCGAGGTCGACGGCTTCGTCTGGCACGGTTACCTGCCCACGGTCGAGCCCGGCCAGCGCTACGGTTTCCGGGTGCACGGGCCGCACGACCCGGCGCGGGGGCTGCGGTGCAACCCCAACAAGCTGCTCATCGACCCCTACGCCAAGGCCCTCGACGGCCCGGTCGACTGGGACGAGTCCGTCTTCGGCTACCCGTTCGCCGACCCCACGGCCCGCAGCGACTCCGACTCGGCGCCGTTCGTGCCCAAGTCCGTCGTCGTGAACCCGTTCTTCGACTGGGGCTCCGACCGCCCGCCGAAGATCCCGTACAACGAGTCGGTCATCTACGAGGCGCACGTCCGCGGCCTGACCATCGCCCACCCCGACATCCCCGAGCCCCTGCGCGGCACCTACACGGGGCTCGCGCACCCGGCGATGATCGAGCACCTGAAGAACCTGGGCGTCACGGCCGTCGAACTCATGCCGGTGCACGAGTTCCTCAACGACCACCACCTGCAGGAGAAGGGCCTCTCCAACTACTGGGGCTACAACACCGTCGCCTTCCTCGCCCCGCACCACGCCTACGCGATGGGCAACGCCCGCCCGGGCAACCAGGTGCAGGAGTTCAAGGCGATGGTCCGCGACCTGCACGACGCGGGCATCGAGGTGATCCTCGACGTGGTCTACAACCACACCGCCGAGGGCAACGACATGGGCCCGACGCTGTCCATGCGCGGCATCGACAACCACGCGTACTACCGCGTCGTCGAGGACGACCCGCGCTACTACATGGACTACACGGGCACCGGGAACTCGCTCAACGTCCGCAACCCGCACACGCTGCAGCTGATCATGGACTCGCTGCGCTACTGGGTCACCGAGATGCACGTCGACGGCTTCCGCTTCGATCTCGCGTCCACCCTGGCCCGCGAGTTCTACGACGTCGACCGCCTGTCGGTGTTCTTCGACCTCGTGCAGCAGGACCCGGTGATCAGCCAGGCCAAGCTCATCGCGGAGCCGTGGGACGTCGGTCCCGGCGGCTACCAGGTCGGCAACTTCCCGCCGCTGTGGACGGAGTGGAACGGCAAGTACCGCGACACCGTCCGCGACTTCTGGCGCGGCGAGCCCGGCACGCTCGGCGAGTTCGCGCAGCGGCTCACCGGCAGCTCCGACCTCTACCAGAACGACGGCCGCCGCCCGTTCGCCTCGATCAACTTCGTCACCGCGCACGACGGCTTCACGCTCAACGACCTCGTGTCCTACAACGACAAGCACAACGAGGCCAACGGCGAGGACAACAACGACGGCGAGAGCCACAACCGGTCCTGGAACTGCGGCGTCGAGGGCCCCACCGACGACCAGGGCGTGCTCGAGCTGCGGGCGCGGCAGCAGCGCAACATCATCGCCACGATGCTGATCAGCCAGGGCGTGCCGATGCTGCTGCACGGCGACGAGCTGGGCCGCACGCAGAACGGGAACAACAACGTCTACTGCCAGGACAGCGAGATCGCCTGGGTCGACTGGTCGCTGGCAGGAAAGAACGCCCCGCTGATCGGGTTCACCGCGGGCATGGTCGCACTGCGCCACGCGCACCCGGTGTTCCGGCGGCGCCGGTTCTTCGCCGGCCGACCGATCGCGCCGCGCCGCCGCTCCGACCCGGCCGAGGCGCTGCCGGACATCGCCTGGTTCACCCCGAGCGGCGAGGAGATGACCGAGGGCGACTGGGACTCCGGCTTCGGCAAGTGCGTCACGGTGTTCCTCAACGGCGACGGCATCTTCGACGTCGACGCACGCGGGGAGCGGGTCGTCGACGACTCCTTCGTCATCGCGCTGAACGCGCACCACGAGGACATCGACGTCGTGCTGCCCGGGTCCGACTACGGCTCGCGGTGGGCCGTGGTCGTCGACACCACCTCCGGTGTGGTCACCACACTCGCCACGGCCCCCGGCATGGCCGCGGCCGACCCCGACACCGTCGGGGCCGGTGCCACCTACACCGTCACCGCCCGGTCGCTCGTGGTGTTCCAGCGCACCGAGGGACCCTGATCACCGAGGGCCGGATCACCCTCGCCGACCCGGCCGACGACGGGGCCGTCGGCTAGGTTCTCCGCGTGCCAGATGCTCGGAGAACCGCGGCCCCGTCGTCCACCTACCGGCTGCAGTTCTCGAAGGACACCACCTTCGACGACGCCGTCGGCCTGCTCCCCTACCTCGACGCCCTCGGGATCGGCGCGCTCTACGCGTCCCCGCTCCTGGAGTCCGGGGCGGGCTCCAACCATGGCTACGACGTCGTCGACCCGACCCGCGTGTCCGCCGAGCGCGGTGGTGAGGAGGGGCGTCGTCGCCTCGTCGACGCCGTCCGGGAGCACGGGCTCGGCTTCGTCCTCGACATCGTGCCCAACCACGTGGGCGTGGACGTGCCGAAGGCCAACCCGTGGTGGTGGGACGTGTTGCGCCTGGGCCGCGACTCCGAGCACGCTGCCACGTTCGACGTCGACTGGGCGGCGGGCCCGATCCTGCTCCCGATCCTCGGCGACGACTCGCTCGACGACCTATCCGTCGACGGCGACGAGCTGCACTACTACGAGCACGCCTTCCCCATCGCCCCCGGCACGGGCGAGGGCACCCCGCAGGAGGTGCACGAGCGGCAGCACTACCGCCTCGTGAACTGGAAGCGCGGCGCGGGCGAGCTGACCTACCGCCGCTTCTTCGACGTCTCCACGCTCGCCGCGGTGCGCGTCGAGATCCCGGAGATCTTCGAGAAGACCCACCGCGAGGTGCTGCGCTGGGTCGACGCGGGCGACGTCGACGGCATCCGCGTCGACCACCCGGACGGCCTGTCCGACCCCGGCGCCTACATGCGCCGCCTGCGCACGGCGATCGGGCCGGACCGCTGGCTGCTCGTCGAGAAGATCCTCGGCGTCGGCGAGGACCTGCCGCCGTCGTGGCCGGTGGACGGGACGTCGGGGTACGAGGCGCTGCGCGAGGTCCAGGGTGTGTTCGTCGACCCCGACGGCGCCGGCCTGCTCACCCAGCTCGCCGCCGAGCACACCGGGGGCAAGCAGAGCCTGCACGGGGCCGAGCACGACGCCCGTCGCGAGGTGGCGGGCACGATCCTGGCCGCCGAGGTGCGCCGGATCGCCGGGCTCGTGACCGGTGACACCGACCGCACCCGCGACGCCGTCGCCGAGCTGCTGTGCGGCTTCCCGGTCTACCGCTCCTACCTGCCCGAGGGCCGCGACTCCCTCGACACGGCCGTCTCCGTCGCCCGCACCCACCGCCCCGACCTCGCCGACGTCCTCGACGCGATCCGCACCGCGATGCTCGCCGAGCCCGGCGGTGAGCTGGCCACCCGCGTGCAGCAGACGTCCGGGATGGTCATGGCGAAGGGCGTCGAGGACACCGCGTTCTACCGCTGGAACCGGTTCGTCGCCCTCAACGAGGTCGGCGGCGACCCGTCGCGGTTCGGGGTCTCCCCCGGCGAGTTCCACACCGCGCTCGCCGTCCGCGAGGCGTCCTGGCCGTCGACGATGACCACCCTGTCCACGCACGACGCGAAGCGGTCCGAGGACGTGCGCGCCCGGCTGGCCGTGCTCGCCGAGATCCCCGGCGAATGGGCCGACCGCTTCCGCCGCTGGTCGGCCGCGCACCCGCTGCCCGACCCCTCGCTCGACCTGCTGGCCTGGCAGAACCTGATCGGCGCCTGGCCCATCTCGGTCGAGCGGATGGCGTCGTACCTGGGCAAGGCGTCGAAGGAGGCGAAGCTCGTCACCAGCCACGTCGAGGCGGTCGCCGAGGTCGACGAGGCCGTCGCCGCGTGGCCCGCCGCCGTGCTGGGCGACGCCGCGCTCGTCGCCGAGATCGAGGAGTTCGTCGCGCGCATCTCCGCGCCGGGACGGTCGAACTCGCTGGGCCAGAAGCTGCTCCAGATCGCCGGTCCCGGTGCGCCGGACGTCTACCAGGGCACCGAACTGTTCGAGTACTCGCTGGTCGACCCGGACAACCGCCGCCCGGTCGACTGGGCCGTACGCCGCGACCTGCTGGCCCGGCTCGACGACGGCCTGCTCCCCGACGTCGACGCCGAGGGGGCGGCGAAGCTGCTGGTCACGGCGCGGGCGCTGCGGCTGCGCCGCGACCGGCCCGGGGTGTTCGACGGCTACCGCGCGGTGCCCGCCCAGGGTCGCGCCGCCGCCCACGCGGTGGCGTTCGCGCGCTCGTCGTCGCTGGTGGCGGTGGCGACACGGCTGCCGGTCGGGCTCGCGGAGCGCGGCGGTTGGGGCGACACCGTCCTGCCCCTGCCCGACGCGGCCGGCGACTGGCACGACGTCGTCACCGGCACGCCCGTCGACGGATCCGCGCCCGCCCTGGCGGCGCTGCTCGCGCGGTACCCCGTGGCCCTGCTGGTGCGTCCGGCCTGACCGCACACGGCCGGACCGGCCCGTCCCGGCGGTTCAGGGGCGGGCCGACACCACGGGTATCCGGTCGGTGACGGCCACGGCGTCGATCTCGACGAGGCGGACGGACGGCTCCGGGACGACCCGGTCGTCGTCGGCGGGTGGCCCGCCGGCCACCAGGCCGCGGTCGGCCACGCGCAGCGCGACCCCGCCGCGGGACCGGCTGACCTGCAGCAACGCCAGTGCCCCGCGCAGCACGAGGATCATGCCGAGGTCCTCGGTGATCTCCTCGACGTGCGTGCCGATCTGCAGCGGCATCCCGTCGAGGCCGGGGCGGTCGAGGAACCCGTTGACGGTCTCGAGGCCCAGCGCGGCGACGAAGAACACCGCGATGCCGAGCAGCAGGTCGCGCCGTGGCGTTCCGCGCAGCCGCGTGGCGAGTCGCCGGAACGCCCACACCACCCCCGCCCCGATGACGGCGCCCGGCAGCACCCAGGCGTACTCGAACGCGCCCAGGTCGCCCTCGGCCATGAGGTCGCCCAGTGCCCTGAGGTGCTCGTGCAGTGCCGCGAAGTCGTCGAACCCGAGCAGGACCAGCAGCCCGGCCGTGATCAGGAACGGCGTGCGCAACCGGCCCCCGGCCAGCACACCGGCCAGCCCGAGGACACCCGCTGCGGCGAGTGACGTCATCACGCTGAAGAACGTCGGGAGGTTCATCTCCTCCGAGACGCCGAAGAACTGCCGGACCGGGGACCCCGGTGCCGACATGAACTCGACGTCCGGGGCGATGTTGGGCAGTCCGATGCTGAGGACCCCGAGGACGAGAGCGGTGAACACCAGCGCCCGGGGCAGCGACGGCGCGAGCGGACGCCACTGGTGGTCGCTGCGCACCCCGGCGTCGTCGCGCTGCCCGCGTCGGTGTCCCGCCATGCATCCTCCCGGTGCCAGACTCCCCGGGCATCGTATGGGTGAACAACAGGAGGCACGTGCCCGACTCCGGGATGACGGGGTGTCGCCGACCCGCAGTGGCGCTCGTGGCACGTCGTGCGTCGCCGGAGGCCGCCTGGAAGGATTCAGCCCCGTGACCGACTTCGAGGTGTGGGCCCCGCACCGCAACCAGGTACGCGTGCTCGTCGACGGGACCACCCACCCGATGAGCCGGGACGGGTCGGGCTGGTGGCGCGCCGCCGTCGACTCGGCGGGTCCCGGCACCGCGTACGCGTTCCTCGTCGACGACGACGAGACCCCGCTGCCCGACCCGCGCTCGCGGTGGCAGCCGACCGGGGTGCACGGCGCGTCGCGGGTCTACGACGACGGCGGGTACCGCTGGCAGGACCGGATGTGGACCGGCCGCGCGCTGCCGGGCAGCGTCCTCTACGAACTGCACATCGGCACGTTCACCCCGGCCGGCACGTTCGACTCCGCGATCGGCAAGCTCGACCACCTCGCCGGGCTCGGCATCGACATGGTGGAGGTCCTGCCGGTCAACGCCGTCGACGGGCCGCGCAACTGGGGCTACGACGGCGTCGGCTGGTACGCGGTCACCGAGAACTACGGCGGCCCCGACGCGTTCAAGCGCTTCGTCGACGCCTGCCACGTGCGCGGGATGGGCGTCGTGCTCGACGTCGTCTACAACCACCTCGGCCCGTCGGGCGCCTACCTCGACCGGTTCGCGCCGTACTTCTCCGGCAGCAACATCTGGGGCCCGTCGGTCAACCTGGACAAGGCGCACTCCGAGCCCGTCCGCCGCTTCGTCATCGAGAACGCGCTGATGTGGCTGCGCGACTTCCACGTCGACGGCCTGCGACTCGACGCCGTGCACGCGCTGCACGACGAGCGCGCCACACATGTGCTGGAGCAGCTCGCGATCGAGGTCGAGGCGCTCTCGACGCACGTCGGACGGCCGCTGTCGCTGATCGCGGAGTCCGACCTCAACGACGCGAAGCTGGTGACGGCGCGCGAGGGCGGTGGCTACGGCCTGCACGCGCAGTGGTGCGACGACATCCACCACACGCTGCACTCCGCGCTGACCGGCGAGGGCCAGGGCTACTACGCCGACTTCGCCACCGCAGGGCTCACCGGGCTCGCGCACGTGTTCACGCGGGCGTTCCTGCACGAGGGCACCTGGTCGAGCTTCCGGCAGCGCCTGCACGGCGCGCCCGTCGACACCCGGCGCGTCCCGGGCCACCGGTTCCTGGCCTACCTGCAGAACCACGACCAGATCGGCAACCGCGCCACCGGCGACCGCCTCACCGAGACGCTGTCGCCCGGGCTGCTCGCCTGCGGTGCCGCGCTGCTGTTCGGCTCGCCGTTCACCCCGATGCTGTTCATGGGCGAGGAGTGGGGCGCACGTACGCCGTGGCAGTTCTTCTCCCACTTCCCCGACCCCGCGCTGCGTGAGGCCGTCCGGAAGGGCCGCACCGCGGAGTTCGCCGAGCACGGCTGGGGCGAGGTCGAGGTGCCGGACCCGAACGCCGAGAGCACCTTCGAGAACTCGAAGCTCGACTGGGACGAGCAGCTCGCCGAGCCGCACGGCACCCTGCTCCAGGTGCACCGCCGGCTCATCGCACTGCGCAAGGAGTGGGCCGAGCTGTCGGACCCGTGGCTCGACGAGGTGGACGTCGACATCGACGAATCCGCCCGCACCGTCGTGCTGCACCGCGGGCGGCTGCGCGTGGCCTGCAACCTCGGGCCCGACGTCGTCACCCTCGCCCTGAACGCCCCCGTCGGCCGGATCCTGCTGGCCAGCGAGCCGGTGCAGGGTCAGGACGGGGCCCTGACCCTGCCACCGGAGTCGTTCGCGATCGTGCAGGTCGGCTAGACCGTCACGAGCTCGGTGGTGACGGGAGTCGTGTTGCGGAAGAGGTCGAGCACCGGGCAGTGGGCGTCGACGGCGGCCGCGAGCTCGCGGTAGCGCTCCGGCTCCGCCGGCCCGGACAGCGTGACCTTCACGCGCACCTCTCCGAACCCGGGACGCACGGCGTCGTCGAGCCCGAAGAAGCCGCGGACGTCGAGATCGCCCTCGACGTCGACGGCGATGTCGTCGAGCGGGATGCCCAGCTTCACCGCCCAGAACCGGTAGGTGACGACCTGGCAGGACAGGAGCCCGGCCAGGGCGTTCTCCACCGGGTTCGGGGCGTCGTCGGCGCCGCCGAGGGCCGGCGGCTCGTCGACGAGGACGCTGTGGCGGCCGATGCGGATCTCGGCCCGCACGCCGTCGCCGCCGGTGCCGGTGGCCCGGAACAGGGCCGCGGCGCGGTCGGGGTCGTCGGCGAGCGCGGATCCGGTGGCGTCGAGGATCGCGCTCAGGGTCTGGTCGCGCCCGATCGCGGGTGCAGGGGTATCCACGGACATGAGGTGTCTCCTGGTGGTCGAGTGGGTGTCGGGGTCAGCGGGGACCCGGACACGCGCAGCTGCAGACCAGGGAGAAGTCGATGTGGCGCCGGCGCACGAGGATCTGCGAGGCGGGCACAGGTCATTCCTACCGGACGGCCCCCGACCTGTCGAGGTCGGGGGCCGGTCGGGTCGGACGGGGGTGGTGACTACAGCAGGCCGAGGGCCTTCACGGCGTCGCGCTCCTCGACGAGCTCCTTCGCGCTGGCGTCGATGCGCTCGCGGGAGAAGTCGTTGATGTCGAGGCCCTGGACGATCTTCCAGGCGCCGTTCTCGGAGGTGACCGGGAAGCTGGAGATGATGCCCTCGGGCACGCCGTACGAGCCGTCGGACGGGATGGCCGCGGAGACCCAGTCGCCCTCCGGGGTGCCGTTGACCCAGTCGTAGACGTGGTCGATGGCCGCGTTGGCCGCCGACGCGACCGACGACCCGCCGCGCACCTCGATGATCTCGGCGCCGCGCTTGGCCACGCGCGGGATGAACTCGTCGCGCAGCCAGGCCTCGTCGACCTGCTCGGCGGCGGACTTGCCGTTGACCTCGGCGTTGTAGAGGTCCGGGTACTGGGTGGCCGAGTGGTTGCCCCAGATCGTCAGCTTGTGGATCTCGGTCACCGGCACTTCGAGCTTCGCGGCGAGCTGGCCGACGGCGCGGTTGTGGTCGAGGCGGGTCATCGCGGTGAAGCGCTCGGCCGGCACATCGGGTGCGGCCGAGGAGGCGATGAGCGCGTTGGTGTTGGCCGGGTTGCCGACCACCAGGATGCGGATGTCGTCGGCGGCACCGGCGTTGATCGCGCGGCCCTGGGGGGCGAAGATCCCGCCGTTGGCCTCGAGCAGGTCGCCCCGCTCCATGCCCTTGGTGCGGGGCCGGGCGCCGACGAGCAGGCCGACGTTCGCGCCGTCGAACGCCTTCGTGGCGTCGTCGGTGATGTCGACGCCCGCGAGCAGCGGGAACGCGCTGTCCTGCAGCTCGAGCGCGACACCCTCGGCGGCCTTCACCCCCTGCGGGATCTCGAGCAGGCGCAGGCGGACCGGGGTGTCCGGTCCGAGCAGCTGGCCGGACGCGATGCGGAAGAGCAGCGCGTAGCCGATCTGTCCGGCGGCTCCGGTGACGACGACGTTGACGGGTGCGGTGGGCGCAGACACGGCAGGGAATCTAGCCCTCGACGTCCGCGGGCGCCGCGACGGGCGGCACACCACGGGTCCGAAGTGCGCAGGGACACACCTGGGAGGCTGGGCCCATGACGACCGCGGCCGACCCCGGCGCCACCCCCACGACGGACCGGGCGCCCGCCCCCGACCTGGCCCGCGGTGGGATGCTGCTGCTCATCGCGCTGGCCAACGTCCACACCTACCTCTACGCCCAGGGCGCGGGCGTCCGGTCCTACCCCGGCGACCTCGACGCGCCGGACCGGGTCGTCGTGCTCACCCAGATGCTGCTGGTCGACGGGCGGGCGTACCCGCTGTTCGCGCTCCTGTTCGGCTACGGCGTCACCCAGCTCGCGTGGCGCCGCGCGGCCGTCGGGCTACCGGTCGACGCCGTCACGGCGCTGGTGCGCCGCCGCGGGCTCGTCATGATCGGTATCGGGTTCACGCACGGCGTCCTGCTGTTCTCCGGCGACATCGTCGGCGCGTACGGCCTGGTCGCGGTCGCGCTGGCCGCCGCGCTGGTGGCGGGCTCGGACCGCACCCTGCTCGTGATCACGGGGGTCGGCGTCGTCGTCGCGGCACTGCTGTCGCTGCTCAGCGGGCTGCCGATCACCGACGAGGTCGCCGACGCCCGCTCCGTCGCGGTTCCGGACGCACTCGGCGCACTCGCGTTCCGCGGGTTCGAGTGGGGGCTCAACGGGCTGCTGGTCCAGGCGATCGCCGTCTTCGGGATGGTCGCGCTCGGGGCATGGGCGGGCCGACGACGACTGCTCGACGACCCGGCCGCGCACCGCGTGCTCCTGACGCGCGTCGCCGTCGTCGGTGTCGCGCTCGCCGTGCTGCTGGGACTGCCCTTCGCGCTCGCCGCGGCGGGGCTCGGGCCCGAGCAGGGCGTCGGCCTGCAGGTGCTGGGGGCCGCGCTGCACACCGTCGGCGGGTTCGCGGGCGGGGCCGGGCTCGCCGCCGCGTTCGGGCTGCTGGCGCTGCGCGGGGCCGGGCCGGTCCTGTCCGCACTCGGGGCGTGCGGGCGGCGGTCGCTGTCGTGCTACCTCGCGCAGTCGGTCGCGTTCGCGGCCCTGCTGCCCGCGTGGACGCTCGGCCTCGGGGCGCGGATCGGCGTGGCGGATGCCGCGCTGGTCGCCCTCGGGGTCTGGCTGGTGGTGCTGCTCGTCGCCGTCGCCTCGGAGCGCGCCGGGTACCGCGGGCCCGCCGAGACGCTGCTGCGGCGCCTCACCTACCGCGCGCGCCGGTAGCGTCCCGCCCATGACCCGTCCCGACGACGGCGCGGAGCGCCCATCCTGGATGGGGGCGCCCGGCTACTCCCCGCCGCCCCCGAACCTCGCCCCGCACGCCCCGATGCCCGGCGCCCCGCCGTACCCGCCGCACGTCGAGGAGCCGCTGCCCCCGGTCGGCGCGACCGGGCGCACGAGCTACCTGCGGGTGCTCGGTGCCGCAGGGGTGTGGGCCGCGGTCGACCTGGTGCTGCTCCTCGTCCTCTCCGGGCCCTTCCCGTCGCCGGCGGCGCTCGGGCTCGCGGTCGGGGAGCTGACGGGCGTCGCGCTGCTCGCCGCCCTCGGGGTATGGCCCTTCCTGCGGTCGCGTGCACGGGCCTTCTGGGTGCCGCTGCTCGCGGTGCTCCCGCTCTTCGTGGTGCTGCGCGTGGTCATCTCGGCGGTCGTCGGCGCGAGCTGATCACGCCGGTGTCGAACCCGGCGATGTGCAGGCCGCCGTGGAACCGCGCGTGCTCGACCTTCAGGCAGCGGTCCATGACGACCTCCAGCCCCGCGGCCTCCGCCCGGCGGGCCAGTTCCTCGTCGAAGAGGCCGAACTGCAGCCAGAACGTCCGGACGCCCTCGCCCAGGGCCAGCACCTCGTCGAGCACGCCCGGCAGGTCGGCCGGGCGGCGGAACACGTCGACGAGGTCGGGGACGACGGGCAGGTCGGCAAGGGTCCTGTGCACCGGCCGCCCGAGGATCTCCGGCGCGTTCGGGTTGACGAAGTACACGTCGTAGTCGGTGCTCGCCAGCAGGTACGTGGCGACGAAGTTGCTGGCGCGGGCCGCGTTCGGCGACGCCCCGACGACCGCGACGGACCGGGTCTCCCGCAGGATCCCCCCGCGGCGGGTGGCGGAGGGGTTCTCCCAGGTCATGCCTTCTCCTTGGACGCCGCGGCGAGGGCCTGGTCGAGGTCCCAGATGATGTCGTCGACGTCCTCGAGCCCGACGCTGATCCGCACGAGGTCCGGTGGCACCCCGGCGTCGCGGAGCTGGTCGTCGGTGAGCTGCTGGTGGGTGGTGGAACCGGGGTGGATGACGAGCGTGCGGGCGTCGCCGATGTTGGCGAGGTGGCTGCACAGCTGCACCGACTCGATGAACCGCTGCCCCGCCTCGCGGCCGCCGGCCACGCCGAAGGAGAACACCGCGCCCGGGCCCAGCGGCAGGTAGCGGGCGGCGCGGTCGTGGTGCGGGTGGTCGGGCAGCCCGGCCCACTTCACGTAGGACACGCGGGGGTCGGCGTGCAGCCACTCCGCGACCGCGCGCGCGTTCGCGACGTGCGCCTCCATCCGCTGCGGCAGCGTCTCCACGCCCTGGAGCAGCAGGAACGCGCTGTGCGCCGCGAGCGTCGCGCCGACGTCGCGGAGCTGCTCGGCGCGGAGCTTGGTGAGGAAGCCGAACTCCTGGAAGTTGCCCCACCAGTTGATCCCCCCGTAGGACGGGATCGGCTCGGTCATCATCGGGAAGTTGCCGTTGCCCCAGTCGAAGCGGCCGGACTCGATCACGACCCCACCCAGGGTGGTCCCGTGACCGCCCAGGAACTTCGTCGCGCTGTGGATCACGATGTCGGCGCCGTGCTCGATCGGGCGGCACAGGTACGGGGTGGCCATCGTGGCGTCGACGACGAGCGGCAGGCCCGCGGCGTGCGCCACGTCGGCCAGCCCGGCGAGATCGGCCACCTCGCCGCCGGGGTTGGACACGACCTCGGCGAACACGAGCCGGGTCTCCGGGCGGATCGCGGCGGCGAAGTCGGCCGCGTCCCCCCCGGGGACGAACGTGGTGTCGACGCCGAACCGGCGCAGCGTCACGTCGAGCTGGGTGATCGTGCCGCCGTAGAGGCCGGCCGCGGCGACGATGTGGTCGCCCGCCCCGGCGAGCGCGGCGAACGTGAGGAACTCCGCGGCCTGGCCCGACGCCGTCGCGACCGCGCCGATCCCGCCCTCCAGGCTGGCGAGGCGCTCCTCCAGCACCGCGACGGTGGGGTTCGCGATCCGGCTGTAGATCAGCCCGTACTTCTGCAGCGCGAACAGGCTCGCGGCGTCGGCGGTGTTCTCGAACACGAAGCTCGTGGACTGGTAGATCGGCACCGCCCTCGCCCCGGTCGTGCCGTCGGGTACGTGCCCGGCGTGCACGGCGCGCGTGCGGAAACCCCAACTCCGATCACTCATGCCGCCCATCTTGCCCTGCGAGCCGCCCGTGCTCGTCGCGGACGAGGTCACCGGGCGCGATCACGGCGGGCTGGACCCAGCGCCGGTCGACGAACGCATCGGAGTCGTCGACGAGGTACGCCGGGCGCCGCCGCTCCGATCCCTGCCCGGCCCCGGTCCCCGCCATCGGGGGGTACACCCCGTGCGACGCCGCGGTCCGCGCCCCGGCGGCCGCCGCTCCCCCGGTACCCGGACGCCCGACGGCCTCCCCCGCCGCCCGCGGCGGTGGCTCGGCGGGGAGCAGCACGCTGCGCCAGCCCGGCGAGGCCGGGTGCGGCGGTGCTCCGGGGGCGACGACCCGGACCCCGGTGGGCGTGGCCGCCCTGGTCCACGGGCCCGGCCCGGTGCCGCGGCCACCGGGTGCCGGGGCGGGGCGGCCGACCGGGCTCGGGGGCAGGCCGGCGGCACCGTGGGGGCCGGGCGACGGCGCTCCCTCCCGGAGCCCCGTCCCGGCACCGCCGCCCGCCGGGGCGCGCCCCGTCGACGCGGCGGCCGGTCCGCGCGCGGTCGACGCACCGGCCACCCCCGGCCCGGCGCCGGGGACACCCGGACCGGACGCCCCCGGTAGTCCGGCCGGGTCGCCCGGTGCCCGCCCGCCCCGCCCCGCTCCACCCGCCGGCCCCGTTCCGCCACCCGGCCCCGTTCCGCCTGCCGGCCCCGTTCCGCCTGCCGGCCCCGTTCCGCTCCACACGCTCCCGGCGACACCGGCCCCGGCACCGCCCGCCGGGCCGCCACCCGCACCTCCACCGCCGGGGACGTCCCCGGCCCGACCGGTCGCCGCGGCCGGCACACCCGATCCCGCCGCTCCGCCACCCGGGGCCGCCGCCGGCTCGACCGTGACGGTCGGGGGCACGGACCAGAAGTCCAGCGTGCGGCGGGACTCGAAGCCGATGTTCTCGTAGACGCGCGCGTCGGCGACCGCCTTCGCCGCGGCCCCGTCGCGGCGCGCCTGCTCGGCCTGCACCACCGCCAGGTCCGCCGGCGTCGCCCCCTGCGGCCCGTAGGTGGCGTTGCGCTCGAGCGCCTGCATGATCGTCTCGGGTGGCACGGGCGGGTTGTCGCGCAGCTGACGGCGCAGGGTCGCGGCCCCGTAGGCGTGGGCGGTGACGGCCTCCGCGGTGTTCGCCGCGTCCTGAGCGGCGTCGACGGCCCACCGGCCCAGCGGGCTGATCCCGGTGCGGGTGGCGTCGGCGGCCGCGCCCGTCCACTCCGCCTCGCTCTCCCGCATCGCCGCGCCGAGCCGCCCCTCGATCTCGGTGATCAGCTTCCCCATCCGCCGCCACTGCTGCTCGGCGTCCATCGACACCGCCGGCCCGAGCCCCTGGTTCACCACTGCGTCGTGGAGCGCGGTGTGGTCGAGGCCCTGCCAGACGACGGGCCCGCTCACGCCCGCCCCCACAGCTCGACGTTGTCGCCCTCGGTGCGGCGGTAGTCGGCCTCCATGGCCGCGAGCTGGTCCCGGACCCGGACCAGCTCGGCCTCGTACGCCAGCAATGCCTGGTACGGCCCGTCCGGCGCGTCCATCACGCGGCGGTTGTAGAACTCGAAGGTCTTCTGGCTGACCGGGTCCCCCAGCCACGGCCCTCTGAGTCGGCCCACGTCGTCGAGTCGGCGCAGCTCTGCTCGTAGGTCGTCCAGCGCGGCCTCGTACGCGGACCGCATCCTCATGAGCGCGCGCGGTTCGATCCGCAGGGTCGTCGGCGGATAGTCGGGCATCGTGATCTCCCTGGCTGTAGGCGAGCCCGCGCAGGCTAGATCGTCGACTCCTGCGCGCGGCGCCGTTCGGCACAGCCCTGTGCATGTGCGAACAGCTCACGATCAGGAGAGCGACAGAAGCGTCCGCATCGCCGAATCGGCGGCAGCTCGGGCGCCGGGACACAGGTCCTCGGTCGGGATGGGAGGTTGCCCACTACCGTCGCGGTATTGCACATTCAGTGCCGTACCCGGACCGAGATCGACGACCACCGTGCAGGACCTCAGCGCGCCTACCGGATCAGCCTGAACAGCAGGAAAGCCTTGCACCACCAGCACGGTGACCGTCCCCCTCACCCGCGCCGGCGCGAACGCATCTACCCCCAGCCCGTCGTAAGGCAGCGCCACGCCCACCGCCAACGCCGGTTCGTACCCGCTGATCGTGCAGGCCGGTTCCGGACCGTCGAACAACGGCGAGCGCTGCACGTCGTAGGTGGGCTCGCCGTCCAGCCCCAGCTCGGCGCGCTGCTCCTCGGTCAGCAGCGCGCACGGGTCGAGCCCACGGATGTCGATGTCCCGGGGCCTCGGCGGCAGCGGCACATCGGTCGCCGCCGACTCCGGCACCGGCGCCGCCCCGGCACCCACCGTCTCCCGCACGCACCCGGCCATGGCGCCGCAGACCAGCATCCCGACCAGCACCGCCGCCACCCGTCGCACACGGGAACGGTAGCGCGCGGGAGTACGACCGGGAGGTGGTTCCGACCGCGCAGACCCCGTGGTCACCGCGCAGACCGCCGGTGGTCTGCGCGGTGCTCGCAGGTCTGTGCGGCCGGGCAGGACGGCGCAGTGGACGGGAGGGCTCAGCGCGGGATCCGCACCAGCCCCTCCTGGACCGTCGTGGCGATGAGGGTGCCGTCCTCGGTCGTGAAGCGGCCGGTCGCCAGCCCGCGGGCACCGGATGCGGCGGGTGAGAAGGTGGTGTAGAGCAGCCACTCGTCGGCGCGGAAGGGCCGGTGGAACCACATCGCGTGGTCCAGGCTCGCCATCTGCGCGGGCTGCTCGGGCCGGTCGTGGCGGGCGAGGACGGAGCCGAGCAGCGTGAGGTCGCTGGCGTAGGTGAGCAGGCAGACGTGCAGCAGACGGTCGTCGGGCAGGCGGCCGTCGGCGCGCATCCACACCCGGTTCGGCTCCTCGGAGGCGGAGACGCGCTGGTCGGACCACACCGGGTCGTCGACGAACCGCATGTCCAGCGGGCGGGGGATCTGGCTCATCCAGCCGGCGCCGCGGCCCTCGACGACGCGCTGGCCGAGGTCGGGCAGCGTGAGCGGGGCGGGCACGTCGACCGGGGCCGGGGTGCTGTGCTCCAGACCCTCCTGCGGCAACTGGAACGACGCCGACAGCGAGAAGATCGCCTCCCCGTGCTGGATCGCGAGGACCCGGCGCGTGGTGAACGAACGGCCGTCGCGGACCCGCTCGGCCTCGTAGACGATCGGCACGCGAGGGTCACCGGGGCGGATGAAGTAGGCGTGCAGCGAGTGGACCTCGCGGTCGTCGGGCACGGTGCGCCCGGCCGCTACGAGCGCCTGGGCGGCGACCTGCCCGCCGAACACCCGCGTGGGGCTCTGCGGCGGGCTGACGCCGCGGAACAGGTTGGTCTCGAGCGTTTCGAGGTCGAGCAGTTCGACCAGCGCGTCGAGGACGGCCTGGCCGCGCGGCATGCCGTCGGCGGCGAGCTCGGGTTCGGGCTGGGTGGTGGTCACGACGGACATCCTCTCAGGACACCCGCCCACCGTTGACATGTGACCTTCAAGTCACCTATTTTCCTCCCGTGGACGACGACGACCGGGTCTTCAAGGCACTCGCGGACCCGACCCGTCGCCACCTGCTCGACCGGCTCTTCGCGCGTGACGGCCGCACGCTCACCGAGCTCGAGTCCGACCTGGAGATGTCGAGGTTCGGCGTCATGAAGCACCTCAAGGTGCTGGAGGACGCCGGTCTCGTCGTCAGCAGGAAGTCGGGGCGGGAGAAGCTGCACTTCCTCAACCCCGTGCCGATCCGGCTGGTCCACGACCGGTGGATCGACAAGTTCACCGAGCGACAGGTCTCTGCGCTCGTCGACCTCAAGAACGAGCTCGAGGGGAACGCGACATGACCGCGACACTCACGACGACCCAGGTCCACCGCGTCTACATCAAGGCCTCGCCGCAGGCGATCTGGGACGCGATCACGAAGCCGGAGTGGACGAACCGCTACGGCTACACCGGCTACGCCCACTACGACCTGCGCCCCGGCGGCCTCTACGAGGTGCGCGCCAACGACGAGTTCAAGGCCGCCGCGGCGGCGCAGGGCTTCCCGTGCCCCGACGTCGTCGTCACCGGCGAGGTGATCGAGTCCGACCCGCCGCGACGGCTCGTCACGACGTTCCGGATGCTCATGGACCCGGGCACAGCCGCGGAGCCACCCACCCGGATCACGCACGAGATCGTCGAGCTCGACGGGTTCTGCGCGCTCACGCTGACCCACGAGCTGGAGGGCTCGCCGCAGCTCGCCGCGATCGTCACCGGGACGGTCGACGGCCCGGGCGGCGGGGGCCACGCCTGGGTGCTCAGCGACCTCAAGTCGCTGTTGGAGACGGGCTCCCCGCTGGCAGGCGACTAGCCCATGTCCTCCTCGCCCAGGCGGTGCACCCGGATGAGGTTGGTGGAGCCCGCGGTGCCGGGCGGCGAGCCGGCCACGATGACCACCAGGTCGCCGGGCTGGAAGCGCTCGATGGAGAGCATCGCGTGGTCGACCTGGCGCACCATCGCGTCGGTGGACTCCACGAAGTCGACCAGGAACGTCTCCACGCCCCAGCTCATGGCGAGCTGGCTGCGCACCTCGGGCGTCGGGGTGAAGGCCAGCAGCGGGAGCCGGGTGTGCAGCCGCGAGAGGCGGCGCACGGTGTCGCCGGACTGCGTGAACGCGACGATCGCGCGGGCCGAGAGGCGCTCGCCGATGTCGCGCGCGGCGTAGGACAGGACGCCGCGCTTGGTGCGGGGCACGTGGTTGAGCGGCGGGACGTTCACCGGCCCGTCCTCGACGGCCTCGATGATCTGCGCCATCGTGCGGACCGTCTTGATCGGGTAGCGGCCCACGCCGGTCTCCCCGGACAGCATCACCGCGTCGGCGCCGTCGAGCACGGCGTTGGCGACGTCGGAGGCCTCGGCGCGGGTCGGGCGCGAGTTGGTGATCATCGACTCCAGCATCTGGGTCGCCACGATCACCGGCTTCGCGTTCTCCCGCGCGATCTGGATGGCGCGCTTCTGCACCAGCGGCACGTGCTCCAGCGGCAGCTCGACGCCGAGGTCGCCGCGGGCGACCATCACCGCGTCGAAGGCCAGGACGATGGCCTCGAGGTTGTCCACGGCCTCGGGCTTCTCCAGCTTCGCGACGACCGGCAGCCGCCCGCCGCGCGAGTCCATGATCTTGTGGACGAGGTCGATGTCGGCCGGGCTGCGCACGAACGACAGCGCGACGATGTCGACGCGGAGGTCGAGCGCGAACTCCAGGTCGGCGATGTCCTTCTCGCTCATCGCGGGCACGGAGACGTTCATGCCGGGCAGCGAGATGCCCTTGTTGTCGCTGACCGGGCCGCCCTCGGTGACGCGGCAGACCACGTCGAGGCCGTCGACGGCGGTGACCCGCAGGCCGACCTTCCCGTCGTCGACGAGCAGGCGGTCGTCGGGGCGGGCGTCGGCGGCGAGGCCCTTGTAGGTGGTGGAGACGCGGTCGTGGGTGCCGGCGACGTCCTCGACGGTGATCCGCACCTCCTCGCCGGTGCGCCACTCGGTGGGGCCCGCGGCGAAGCGGCCGAGGCGGATCTTGGGGCCCTGCAGGTCGGCGAGGATGCCGACGGCCCGGCCCTCCGCGTCGGCCGCCTCGCGGACCATCTCGTAGACGCGCTTGTGGTCGTCCCGGTTGCCGTGGCTGAAGTTCAGCCGGGCGACGTCCATCCCCGCCTGCACGAGTTCCCGGATGCGGTCCGGGGTCGCGGTGGCAGGACCGATGGTGCAGACGATCTTGGTGCGACGGGTCACAGGAGCGGAGTCTAGCCCGGTCTCTGGACCGATCACGAAGGACCTTCGGTGAATTCTCCGGTCAGCGGCGCGGCTGGTCGCTCGGACCCACGTGGTCGGTCAGCCACTCGATCAGCGGACGGAGCGTGCGCCACGTCCCGACGACGCGGTCGAGCGCCCCGGGTTCGTGCAGGACGTCGTCGGGCGGCCACTCGCGCCACCCGTAGAGGCCCTTGTGCCGCAACAGGTCGAGCCGCGGGTGGTCGGGGGCGACGCCGCGCGGGCGCGTCCTGAGCTGCTCCCCCGCCGTCGCGAGGCCGGCCGCCTCGATCGTCGCGAGCCGGGCCTGCAGGTCGGTGCCGCGGCGCTCGTCGTCGACGGCGGTGCGGTAGCGAGCGACCTGGTCGGGAGCCATCCGGTAGTAGCCGCCGGCGGCCATCAGGCCCTCGCTGCCGACCTGGACGTAGTACTGGCCCGCCATGGCCCCGCAGTGCGTCTTGTACGGGGTCTTGTCCTTCGAGAACCGCACGTCGCGGTACGGGCGGAAGATCTTGCCCGCCCCGAACTCCGGTTCGCACGCGGCCAGCAGCTCCTGCATCGGGGCGCGGACGTCGCACTCGTAGGTCTCGCGGCGGTCGGTCCAGTAGGCCTTCGAGTTGTCGGCGAGCAGGCCGTCGTAGAACTCCACGGAGTACTCACCGAACCCGGAGAACGCCACCGTCAGGACGTGCGCTCGGACGGCGCGGGGTCGGGCTCGGGATCGGCGGGGTCGCGCTTCCCGAGGTCGACGGCAGGCGCCGCGTCGGCCTCCGGCTCCGGCTCGTCCGGCCGGGGCAGCACCTCGCGGCCGCGCGGGGCGAGCGCGAAGTAGGCGGCGGCGCCCAGGAACACCACCACGGAGACGACGTTGTTGATCCGGATCCCGCCGAAGACCTCGGTGGCGGGGTCGGTGCGCATGAGCTCGATCCAGAACCGGCCCACGCAGTACGCCGCGACGTAGAGGGCGAACACCCGCCCGTGCCCGAGCCGGAAGCGCCGGTCGGCCCACACGATCAGCACGGCGACCACGAGGCACCACAGCAGCTCGTAGAGGAAGGTGGGGTGGAAGACCCCGATCGGGGTGGTGTCGAGTGCGACGCCGTTGAGCGGGTCGGGCGCGCCGGTGGCCGGGTCGACGCGCTCGTAGATCTCCAGGCCCCACGGCAGCGTCGTCGGACCGCCGTAGAGCTCCTGGTTGAACCAGTTGCCGAGCCGCCCGATGGCCTGCGCCACGACGATGCCCGGGGCGACGACGTCGGCGAAGAACGGGAGCGGCACACCGCGGCGGCGGCACCCGATCCACGCCCCGACCGCCCCGAGGGCCACCGCGCCCCAGATCCCCAGGCCGCCCTGCCAGATGTAGAGCGCCTCGACCGGGTTGCGGCCGGGGCCGAAGTAGGTCTGCCAGTCGGTGGCGACGTGGTAGAGCCGCCCGCCGACCAGGCCGAACGGCACCGCGAACACCGCGACGTCGGTGACGACCCCGGCCTCTCCCCCGCGCGCGACGAACCGTCGCTCGCTCCAGGTGACCGCCACGACGATGCCGGCGATGATGCACAGCGCGTAGGCCCGGATCGGGATCGGACCGAGCATCCACACCCCGCGGTCGGGGCTCGGGATGGCGGCCAGCACGGCGGTGACGACAGGGCTCACGGCACCCACGCTAGCGCCCCGCCCCCCGACGACCGCGCCCGCACACACCTCGCGGGGTCCGGACCCGGGTGCGGACCCGGCGACCTGTGTGCCGGCGGCGTCAGGCGGGGGTCGGGGCCCGGTCGCCCGCGCTCGCGATGCCGGCCGCCAGCTCCGCCGCCAGTTCCCGCACCCCGTCGACGCCGCCGGTCTCCGCGGCCGTGACGAACGCCGACCCGACGATGACGCCGTCGGCGAACCCCGCGACCTCCGCCGCCTGCTCACCCGACCGCACCCCGAGCCCGACGCCGATCGGCAGCGCGGTGTGCGCGCGGCAGCGGGCGACGACGCCCGGGGCCGCCCCGCCCACCGCGTCCCGGGCGCCGGTGACGCCCATGACCGAGGTGGCGTAGACGAACCCGCGCGACGCGGCCGTGGTGGACGCGATCCGTTCCTCCGTCGACGACGGCGCGACCAGGAAGATCCGGTCCAGGCCGTGCTCGTCGGACGCGGCCAGCCACTCGTCGGCCTCGTCGGGGATGAGGTCGGGGGTGATCAGGCCGAGGCCGCCGGCGGAGGCGAGGTCGCGGGCGAACGCGTCGACGCCGTAGCGCAGGACCGGGTTGAAGTAGGTCATGACGACGGCCCGGCCCCCGGCCGCGGTGACGCGCTCGACGACGGTCAGGACGTCGCGCAGCCGGAACCCGGCCCGCAGCGCGGTCTCGGCGGCGGCCTGGATCGTCGGCCCGTCCATCACGGGATCGGAGTAGGGCACGCCGATCTCCAGCAGGTCGCACCCGCCCTCGACCATGGCGTTCAGCAGGTCGACGGACCCGTCGAGGGTCGGGTAACCCGCGGGCAGGTACCCGATCAGCGCCGCCCGGCCCTGCTCCCGGCACGAGGTGAAGACCGCTCCGACACCGCTCACGACTGCACGCCCCCCGTGTCCGAACCCGCGGGCGACGGCTCGTCGGCCAGCGTGCGGTCGGCCGTCGCGCCCTCCGCGATCGCCGTGCCGCTCGCGTCGGCCGCGCTCTGCCCCTCGGCGAGCATGCCGAACCACTTCGCCGCGGTGTCGACGTCCTTGTCGCCGCGCCCGGACAGGTTCACCAGCACGATCCCGTCGGGGCCGAGCGAGCGCCCGAGCCGCAGGGCACCGGCGATCGCGTGCGCCGACTCGATCGCCGGGATGATCCCCTCGGTGCGGCACAGCAGCGCGAACGCGTCCATCGCCTCCGCGTCGGTGACGGGCTCGTAGGTGGCTCGGCCGATGTCCTTGAGCAGCGCGTGCTCCGGGCCGACGCCGGGGTAGTCGAGCCCCGCGGAGATCGAGTACGACTCGCTGGTCTGCCCGTCCTCGTCCTGCAGCAGGTAGCTCATGGCCCCGTGCAGCGCGCCCGGCGACCCCTCGGTGAGCGTGGCCCCGTGCCGCCCGGTCTCCACCCCGTCGCCGCCCGGCTCGAAGCCGACCAGCCGCACGTCGGCGTCGTCGAGGAAGGCGTGGAAGATCCCGATGGCGTTGGACCCGCCGCCGACGCAGGCGGCGATCGCGTCGGGCAGCCGGCCGGTGCGGGCGAGCACCTGCTCGCGCGCCTCCAGCCCGATGATCCGGTGGAAGTCGCGCACCATCATCGGGAACGGGTGCGGCCCGGCGACCGTGCCGAGCAGGTAGTGCGTCTCGTCGACGTTCGTGACCCAGTCGCGCAGGGCCTCGTTGATCGCGTCCTTGAGCGTGCGCGAGCCGGTCTTCACCGGGACCACCGTGGCGCCGAGCAACCGCATCCGGGCGACGTTGAGCGCCTGGCGCTCGGTGTCGACCTCGCCCATGTAGACGACGCACTCGAGACCCATCAGCGCGCACGCCGTGGCCGTGGCGACGCCGTGCTGGCCCGCCCCGGTCTCGGCGATGACGCGCGTCTTGCCCATCCGCTTGGTCAGCAGCGCCTGACCCAGCACATTGTTGATCTTGTGCGAGCCGGTGTGGTTGAGGTCCTCGCGCTTGAGCAGGATCCGGGCGCCCCCCGCGTGCTCGGAGAGCCGGGTGGCGTCGGTGAGCGGCGAGGGCCGGCCGGAGTAGTCGCGGTGCAGGCGGTCGAGCTCGTCGAGGAACTCCCGGTCGCCGCGGGCCTTCTCGTAGGCCGCCTCGAGCTCGTCGAGCGCCGCGACCAGTGCCTCGGGGACGAACCGGCCGCCGTAGCGCCCGAAGTGCCCGCGGTCGTCGGGCTCGTGTCCCGAGGGCGTCTCGATGCCCTCGCTGGCCTGCGCTGTGGTGCTCACACCGGAACCCTAGGTCAGCGGACCATCCGGCTGCACGAGGGATGGAAGCCGGCCGCCACCAGTCCGCGCACCGCGGCGAGCGGATCGCCGCTGGTGACCAGCCCCTCGCCGACGAGCACCGCGTCGGCGCCCCATCCGGCGTAGGTGAGCAGGTCGCCCGGCCCGCGCACGCCGGACTCGGCGATCCGCATGACGTCGCTGGGCAGGCCGGGCGCGATCTGCCCGAACACCGTGCGGTCGACCTCGAGGGTGTGCAGGTTGCGCGCGTTGACGCCGATGACCTTGGCCCCCGCCTCCAGCGCGCGGTCGGCCTCCTCCTCGGTGTGCACCTCGACGAGCGCGGTCATCCCGAGGGACTCGACGCGGTCGAGCAGCGAGTCCAGCGCGTTCTGCTCCAGCGCGGCGACGATCAGCAGCACCAGGTCGGCGCCGTAGGCCCGCGCCTCGTGCACCTGGTACGGGCTGACGATGAAGTCCTTGCGCAGCACCGGCACGTCGACGGCGGCGCGCACGGCCGCGAGGTCGGCGAGCGAACCGCCGAAGCGGCGCTCCTCGGTGAGCACGCTGATGACCCGCGCACCGCCCTCGGCGTAGGACGCCGCGAGCTCCGCCGGATCGGCGATGGAGGCCAGTGACCCCTTCGACGGGCTGGCCCGCTTGACCTCCGCGATCACGCCGATACCGGGGGCGCGCAGCGCCGCCATGACGTCGTGGGCCGGGGCGGCCGCGGCGGCGCGCCGCTTGATCTCGGCGAAGTCGACGGCGGCCTCCCGGACCGCGAGATCGGCGCGTGCCCCGTCCACGATGGACTCGAGGACACTTCCGCCTGCAGAGCTGTGGTCCACGCGGTATCGCCCCCCTTCCGGATCGCACCTACCGGTCTGGATCTCGCCGGTCATGCTAGTCAGACCCCGTCGTCGGGTCCCGACCGGCGTCGAGGTCCTGCCAGGCGGCGCGGTCGGGATCGGTCGGCGCCGGGCGGGACCCGGGGGCGGCGTAGCGGGCCCCGAGGCGCGGCAGACGACGCTCGCGGACCAGCACGACGGCCCCGACGGCCACCAGCAGCGCACCGCCGAGCACCGCGAGCGACGGGGCGGGGGTGGTCTCGGCGGGCACGATGCCCGGCGGCGCGGCGGCCGTCAGCGCCGCCACCCCGACCGCGGCCCCGGCCACGACCAGCAGCAGCCCGACGGCGCGGCGCAGCAGCCCGCCGGTGGCGACGAGCCCGGCCACCCCGGCGAGCGCGAGCAGCGCCACCCCGCCGAGCACGGGCCGGGCCTGCGCCCCGGTGACCTCGACGACCTGCTGGCCGCCCCCGGCCACCGCGGTCGTGACGCGGAACCAGAGTGCCTGCGAGGAGCCCCAGAGCGCGGCCGCGGCGGCGACCAGCCCGGCGCAGGCCAGGCCGAGGGTGCGCGGGGACGGGGCCCCTCCGGTCGGCGCCGTCACGCCGGTCGCAGGGTGGCCGCCGTCGCCACCGCCGAGAGCACCGCGCGGGCCTTGTTCAGGCACTCGGTGTCCTCGGCGACCGGGTCGGAGTCGGCCACGATCCCGCCGCCGGCCTGCACGTACGCCACCCCGTCGCGGACGAGCGCGGTGCGGATGGCGATCGCGGTGTCGGCGTTGCCCGCGAAGTCGAGGTAGCCGACGATCCCGCCGTAGAGCCCGCGCCGGGTCGGCTCCAGCTCCTCGATGATCGCCATCGCCCGCGGCTTCGGCGCCCCGGACAGCGTGCCCGCGGGGAAGCAGGCGGTGACGGCGTCGAAGGCGTTGCGGTCGCGGCGCAGGACGCCGGTGACCGTCGACACCAGGTGCATGACGTGGCTGTAGCGCTCCACCGAGAAGAACGAGTGGACCTTGACGGTGCCCGGCTCGCAGACGCGCCCGAGGTCGTTGCGCCCGAGGTCGACGAGCATGACGTGCTCGGCGCGCTCCTTCTCGTCGGTGCGCAGGTCCTTCTCGAGCTGGAGGTCCTCCTCCTCGGTGGCCCCGCGCCAGCGCGTACCGGCGATGGGGTGCGTGGTGGCGACCCCGTCGACGACCGTGACCAGCGCCTCCGGCGAGGACCCGACGATGTGGAAGCGGCTCGCGTCGGCCGCCTCCAGGTTGAGCAGGTACATGTACGGGCTGGGGTTGGTGGCGCGCAGGACGCGGTAGACGTCGAGCGGGTCGGCGTCGCACGCGGTCTCGAAGCGCTGCGACACGACGACCTGGAACGCCTCCCCCGCCCGGATCTGCTCCTTCGCGACCTCGACCGCGGCATGGTGCTGCGCGGGGGTGCGGCGGCGGACGAAGTCGGGCTCGGCCGGCGCGTACACCGCGACCGTCGACGGGGCGGGCGCGGCGAGCTCCGCGGTCATCCGGTCGAGCCGGGACACGGCGTCGTCGTAGGCCTCGTCGACGCGCTCGTCGGAGGCGTCCCAGTTGATCGCGTTGGCGATCAACGTGATCGTGCCCTCGTGGTGGTCGACGGCGGCGAGGTCGGTGGCCAGCAGCATCACCAGCTCGGGGATGCGCAGGTCGTCCTCGGCGAGCGACGGGAGCTTCTCCAGGCGGCGCACGACGTCGTAGCCGAGGTAGCCGACCATCCCGCCGGTCAGCGGCGGCAGCCCGGGCAGCGGCTCGCTGTGCAGCTCCTCGACGACGGTGCGCAGTGCCGCGAGCGGGTCGCCCTCGGTGGGGAGCCCGGCCGGGACGTCGCCGGTCCAGGTCAGCTCCCCGTCGACGACGGTCAGCGCCGCCGCGGACCGCGCCCCCACGAACGACCAGCGCGACCAGGACCGCCCGTTCTCCGCGGACTCGAACAGGAACGTGCCGGGACGGTCACCGGCCAGCTTGCGGAAGACCCCGACGGGGGTCTCGTCGTCGGCGAGCAGGCGACGCGAGACCGGGATGACCCGGTGCCCGGCCGCCAGCGCGCGGAACTCCTCACGGCTGGGGGTGACCGCGCCCAGGGTGTGGGCCGAGAACAGTGCGGTCATGGGGTCATCCTCGCAGGAGCGGGGTGGATGATGTCGGGGTGTCCGCCCCCCACGACCCGCCGGTCTCCCGTCGCCGGGGCCGCCGCCGGGCCGGCGAGGAGACCCGCGCCGCCCTGCTCTCCGCCGCGCGGTCGGCGTTCGCCGAGCGCGGCTACGACGGCGCGACGGTCCGGCACATCGCCGAGCGCGCCGGCGTCGACCCCGCGATGGTCAACCACTGGTTCGGCTCCAAGGACGCCCTGTTCACCGCCTCGCTGGACATCCCGCTCGACCCCGCCGTCGTCTTCCCCGAGGTGCTGCGCGGCGACCCCGAGCAGCTGGGCGAGCGGCTGGTCACGCGGTTCCTGACGATCTGGGACGCCACCGGCGGCGGCCCGATGGCGTCGCTGATCCGCAGCGTCGCCGCGCACGACGCGGCCGCGCGGATGCTGCGGGAGTTCGTCACGCGGGTGATCCTGGCGCGCGTCGTCGCGACGCTCGGGCCCGACCAGGCCGACCTGCGCGCGTCGCTGGTCGGCTCGCAGCTGATCGGGCTGGGCATGGCCCGCTACGTCGTGAAACTGGAGCCGCTCGCCTCCGCCGACCACGCGACGGTCGCGGCCGCGGTCGCCCCGACGATCCAGCGCTACCTCACCGGCCCGCTCACCTGATCAGTCGGCGGGCCGGAACGGGTCGATGAAGCCGGACTCGTAGGCCCGCACCACGGCCTGCGTCCGGTCGCGGGCGTCCAGCTTGGCCAGGACGTTGCCGACGTGCGTCTTCACCGTCTCGACACCGAGGACCAGCTCGCGGGCGATCTCGGCGTTCGAGAGCCCGCGCGCGACCCACCGCAGCACCTCGCCCTCGCGGTCGGTGAGGCCCGCGCCGCGCAGCGCGTCGCCCCCGCAGCGCCCCCGGGTGGCGACCAGGTCGCGTACGGCGACGGGGAACAGCAGTGACTCCCCCGCCGCGACCGTCCGCACCGCCTGCACGATCTCCACCGGCCGGGCGCGCTTGAGCAGGAAGCCGGTCGCGCCCGCGGCGAGTGCGTCGTAGACGTAGCCGTCGTTGCCGAACGTGGTGAGCACGAGCACCCGCGGCGGCTCCGGCATCGTCGAGACCAGGTGGCGGGTGGCGGCGAGGCCGTCGACGTCGGGCATGCGGACGTCCATCAGCACGACGTCGGGCCGGTGGCGGCGGACCAGCCCGGGCACCTCGGACCCGTCGGCGCCCTCCCCGCGCACCTCGATGTCGGGTTCCGCGTCGAGGATGGCCCGCAGGCCGGCGCGGACGAGCTCCTCGTCGTCGACGAGCACGACTCCGATCACACCGTCGATCCTGCCAGCGGGAGGCGCGCGTGCACCCGCCACTCACCCGACCCGAGCCCCGCCGTCAGCTCGCCGCCCAGTACCGCGACCCGCTCGCGCATGCCGGTGATGCCGCGTCCGCCGCCCGGCGTCCCGCCCGCGCGAACGGGGTTGGTCAGCTCGATCAGCACGGCGTCGGGATCGACGGCGACGCGCAGCCGGGCCCGTTCCGCGTGGCGCGCCGCATTGGTGAGGGACTCCTGCACGATCCGGTAGGCCTCACGCGAGACCGCGAGCGGCACGGTGTCGGGGGTACCGCGGACGTCTGCGGTGATCTGCACGCCCGCCGCCCGGGTGCTCGCGAGGAGGGAGTCGAGGTCGCGGAGGTCGGGTTGGGGTGCACGGTCCGGGGCCTCGTCCGCGCCGTCGCGCAGGAGCCCGAGGACGTGGTCGAGCTCGTCGAGCGCGGTGCGCCCGGCGTCGGCGATGGCGTCCAGTGCGCGGGCGACGAACGCGGGATCGGAGTCCAGCACCCGGGCCGCGGCGCCCGCCTGCAGGGTGGTGACGGTCAGGGCGTGGCCGACGGAGTCGTGCAGCTCGCGGGCGAGGCGGTTGCGCTGCGCCAGTGCCCGCTCGGCGCGCCGGGAGGCGGCGAGCTCGGCGGCCATCCGCTCGGCCGCCGACGGTCCGAGCAGCACCGGGGCGAGCCGGGCGACCCCCGCCCCGACGACGGCGAGCACCGTCCCGAGCACGGCGAGGAGCAGCACACCGACCGGCGGCGTCCAGAAGGCGGCGGGGCCGGTGGGCAGCGGCGGGAACGACGACCACGGCGCGAGGACGAACGCCGCGGCGACGGGCACCACGACGAGCACGAGCAGCGCCACCGCACCGCCGAGCACGGCGTTGAGCAGCAACCAGGCCGCCGCGCGGCGCCGGGCGGACCAGGTGTCGGCGTCCGGGTCGGGCAGGTCGACGCCGAGCAGCGCACGCGCCGCGGCGATCTCCAGCGCCCGCACGCCGCGGACGAACGCCACCCCGACCCCGATCGCGACGGCCGGCGCGAGCAGGACCAGCAGTTCGACCCACCCCAGCCCGTCGGCCGAGATCACGAACAGCCAGCCCAGTGCGACATAGGGCAGCAGCAGTACCGCTCCCAGCAGCAGGTGGACGGTCCGGCGGGTGATCAGAGCCATGGACCGATCGTCGCAGCACCGCCGGCCCGGGACCTCCCTCTCGCGGGGGAGGTCGTTCGCTCCCGGGCGGGAGGTGCCCGGACGGCCCGCTGGGCAGGCTCCCCCCGTGACCTCGACACCTCACCGGCTGCTCGGCTGGGCCGCCGCCGCCGGCACCCTCCCCTACCTGACCCTGAAGGCGCTGTGGATCACCGGCAGCGACGTGGGCACCACCGATCCCGCGCTCGTGCACGGCACGGCGATGGTGGCGCTCAACGGCGTCACCGCCGTGCTCGACCTCGTGGTGGTCGCGCTGGCCCTCGCCCTGACCCACCCGGTCGGGCGGCGACTGCCCGCGTGGCTCGTGCTGCTGCCGATGTGGGTCGGCACCGGCCTGCTGGTGCCGGTCGCGGTCGGGATCCTGCCCGCGACGCTGCTGGCCACGGCCGACCCGTCCACCCCTCCCGACTTCCTGGAGCCCTGGGTGCGACCGCTGGTCTACGGCGGGTTCGCCTGGCAGGCGGTGTTCCTGCTGGCCGCGTTCGCGCTGCACGCCCGTTCGCGCTGGACACCCGCACGGGGAACCTCGCCGCTGCTCCCGGCGACCGCCACGGGCGGCGTCGTGCTCGCCGTGCTCGCCGGGGTACTGCACGTCGTGCTGGCGGTGCGGATCGGCGTGCCCGCGGTGGCGGTGCAGGAGACGGTGAGTGCCCTGCTCGCGTTCCTCGGGGCGGCCGGGGTCGTGGCGCTGGTCCGGGGTTCCGCGCACCGGGTCACCGCCGTCGTCGCGGCCTGGACCGGGAGTGCCGCGCTGTTCGCGTGGGGGCTGTGGACGACGGCACTGGTCACGACGGCGGCCCCGCTGGTCACCCCGGATGCGGTCGCCGGCGGCGCCCACCTGGCCGGCCTGCTGGGCGGGTTCGCCCTCGCGGTGGCGGGCCTGCTCGCAGTGACCGCGGCACCGACCCCGACCCCACACCCGCGAGTCGCTGTTTCCGGGCCCGCGAGTCGCTGATCTCGTGTCCGCGACCCGCGGAGATGTGCTCGCGACTCAGGGGCGCCAGGTACAGCGACTCGCGGGTCTGACGACAGCGACTCGCGGGCGCGGAAACAGCGACTCGCGGGCGTAGGAACAGCGACTCGCGGGCGGGGAAGCAGCGACTCGCGGGGTGGCGGGGAGGGGTGGGTGGGGTGGGTCAGGCCGGGGGCAGCAGGACGTCGGCGTCGAAGCAGGTGCGGGTGCCGGTGTGGCAGGCCGGGCCGGTCTGGTCGACCACCACGACGATCGCGTCGCCGTCGCAGTCCAGCCGCACCTCGTGCACGGCCTGGGCGTGACCCGAGCTCTCGCCCTTGACCCAGTACTCCTCCCGAGAGCGCGACCAGTACGTCGCGCGGCGGGTGGTCAGCGTGCGGTGCAGCGCCTCGTCGTCCATCCAGGCCACCATCAGCACCTCGCCGGTGCCGCGCTGCTGGGCGACCGCGCACACCAGCCCGTCGGCGGTGCGCTTGAGCCGGGCCGCGATCGCCGGGTCGAGCCGGGAGTCGAGCACCCTGGTCATCGGACCTCCACCGAAGCCTCCTTGAGTGCCTGCTTCACGTCGCCGATCCGGAAGTGTCCGAAGTGGAACACCGTGGCCGCGAGTACTGCGTCGGCGCCGGCGCGGACGGCGGGCACGAAGTGCTCCACCGCGCCCGCTCCCCCGCTGGCGATCACCGGCACGTCGACGCGGGCGCGCACCGCGGCGATCATCCGCAGGTCGAACCCGGCGCGGGTGCCGTCGGCGTCCATCGAGTTCAGCAGGATCTCCCCGACACCGAGATCCTGGCCCCGCGCCGCCCACTCGACGGCGTCGATGCCGGTGCCGCGCCGCCCGCCGTGGGTGGTGACCTCCCAGCCCGACGGCGTCGGCTCGCCACCCTCCGGCACGGTCCGCGCGTCGACCGACAGCACGATGCACTGCGACCCGAACCGGCGGCTGGCCTCGTGCAGCAGCTCCGGGCGGGCGATGGCCGCAGTGTTGATCGACACCTTGTCGGCGCCGTTGCGCAGCAGGACGTCGATGTCGTCGGTGGCCCGGATGCCGCCACCGACCGTCAGCGGGATGAACACCTGCTCGGCGGTGCGCCGCACGACGTCGAGCATGGTGGCGCGCTCGCCGGAGGACGCGGTGACGTCGAGGAACGTCAGCTCGTCGGCCCCCTCGGCGTCGTACACCCGAGCCATCTCGACGGGGTCGCCCGCGTCGCGCAGGTCGGCGAAGTTGACGCCCTTGACGACCCGCCCGGCGTCGACGTCCAGGCAGGGGATCACGCGCACGGCCACACTCACGACAGCAACCCTACTGAGACGCAGAGCAAGGCGGATCAGCCCGCCTGCTGGGCCGTCCCTCCGTGGGCCCCGCCCCCGCGGGCGGCCACGTCCCGCATCGCGGCCAGCGCCTCGGGCAGCGTGAACCGTCCGGCGTAGAGCGCCTTGCCGACGATCGAGCCCTCCAGGTTGACGCCCTCGGCGGCGACCTCCGCCAGCGCCTCCAGGTCGGAGATCTGTGAGATCCCGCCGGAGACGATCAGCGGGGCCTTCGTGGCGTTCGCGACCTCGCGCATGAGCCCGGTGTTGGGGCCCTTGAGCATGCCGTCCTTGCTGACGTCGGTGACGACGTAGCGGGCGCACCCGTCGCGGTCGAGGCGGGCGAGGGTCTCCCACAGGTCACCGCCGTCGGTGGTCCAGCCGCGGGCGGCGAGGCGGTGCCGCGTCGATCCGTCCTCGGCTTCGGTGACCCGCACGTCGAGCCCGACCGCGATCCGCTCCCCGTGCGCCGCGATCGCCCGCGCGCACCACTGCGGGTTCTCCAGTGCCGCGGTGCCCAGGTTGACCCGCGCGCACCCGGTCGACAGGGCCCGCTCCAGCGACGCGTCGTCGCGGATGCCCCCGGAGAGCTCCACCTGCACGTCCAGCTCCCCGACGACCGCCGCCAGCAGCTCGGCGTTGGAGCCGCGGCCGAACGCGGCGTCGAGGTCGACGAGGTGGACCCACTCCGCACCGTCGGTCTGCCACTGCAAGGCCGCGTCCCGGGGCGCGCCGTAGCCGGTCTCGGTACCGGCCTCGCCCTGGACCAGGCGGACGGCCTGGCCGTCGGCGACGTCGACCGCGGGCAGCAACACGAAAGTCACGGCGCGCAGCGTACCCATCCCGCTCAGAACGGCGTGTGCCCGATCCACCAGGTGTAGACCTCGCCGGGGTCGGAGCCCGCGACGTACCCCTGGATCCGCGACGTGCGCGTCCCCCAGGCCATCACGTACACGCTGGTGCCGTCGCCGAGCATCCGCGTGCCGCAGACGAGGTCGTACCCGGCGTACTCGACGACGGTGTCACCGCCGATGGCGCAGTCCTCGTCGTCGCCCGACGTCGCCGCGTCGACCGCGGTGAGCGCGGCGCCGTAGGTCGCGACGTCGGCGAAGCGCCGGAACTCCACCTCGGTCACCGACGCGTCGCCGGTGGTGCACCGGATCTGCTCGGTGGCGCCGTCGGTCGGCGCGGCGTCCACACAGGTCTCGGCGTAGAAGCCGTCGGGGTCGAGCTCGGCGAGCAGGTCCGCGGCGGCCGGTCCCCCGCCGGTCGCGACGGTGTCGGTGCCGGTCGCCCCGCCCGAGGCGGTCGCGCCCGGGGTGGCGGACCCGCGCGGCCACAGCACGACCCCCGCGACGACGAGGGCGACGACGGCCGCGGCGGCCACCCCGATCAACGGCCAGCGCCGCCGCCCGCGGCCCGCGGTCGCACCGGGGTCGCGGCCGTGGGTGTCGTGGCCCGGGGCGCCGTGGCCCGCGCCCCCGGATGCCGGGGCCCCGGACCCGTACCCGCCTGCCCCCTGCGGGCCGGGGCCGTAGCTCGCCGGGCCGTAGCCGGTCGGGCCGCTCCCCGCCTGGCCGAACCCGGCCTGGCCGTAGCCCGTCGGCCCGCCGCTCCCGGCCGCACCGCTCCCGGCCTGGCCGTGACCCGCCGGGCCGTACCCGGGCGGCCCGTACGCGTTCGTCGGCCCGGCCGGCGCCGGGTACCCACCCGGTCGTCCGTCGCCGAACCCGGTCCCCGTCGGCGGCCCGACGCGGGTGCCCGCCGGTCCACCCGGCCACGCCGGGGTGGTCGCCGTCCAGCCCGAGCCTCCCGGGTGCGCCTGCGTCATCGGCACGCCGTTGACGGCCTGGGTCGCGGCCGCGGCCAGCTCCCCCGCGGCGGCGTAGCGGTGCGCCGGGTCCTTGGCCATGCCCCGGGCCACGACGGCGTCCAGGGCGGCCGGGACGCCGTGGGCCACGCGGCTCGGCGCGGGCGGCTCCGTCGACAGGTGCGCGTGCATCAGCGCCGGGCCGGTCACCCCGGCGAACGGGGTCCGCCCGGTGAGCAGCTCGAACAGCACGCAGGCCAGCGCGTAGACGTCGACGCGGTGGTCGACGGCGTCGCCGAGGAACCGCTCGGGCGCCATGTAGCCCAGCGTGCCGACGGTCGCCCCGGTCGCGGTGAGCGCGGAGTCCGCCGACCCGTCGACGGCCCGGGCGACCCCGAAGTCGGCGAGGTAGGCGAAGTCCCCGGTGAGCAGCACGTTGGCCGGCTTGACGTCGCGGTGCAGCAGCCCGCTCGCGTGGGCGGCGTCCAGCGCGCTCGCGACCTGGGCCACGATCGGCACCGCGCGCGCCGCGGGCAGCGGCCCGCCCTCGGCGAGCACGTCGGCGAGGTCGCGCCCGTTGACCAGCCGCATGTCGAGGAACAGGCGCCCGTCGATCTCGCCGAAGTCGTGGATGGGCACGATGTGCGGCTCGGTCAGCCGGGACGCGACCGCGGCCTCCTTGCGGAAGCGGGCGCGGAAGTCCGGGTCGGCGGCGAGGTGCGCGGGCAGCCGCTTGAGGGCCACGATGCGGTCGCGGCGGGTGTCGTACGCCCGGTAGACCTCGCCCATGCCGCCGCGCCCGACCAGCTCCTCCAGCCGGTACGGCCCGAACTGCTCCATCACGATCACTCCCTCTGCTCACTCCGCTGGAGTCGCCGCGCGCGGACAAGGTTTCGGACCTAGCGTGCGAAGTATGGATCTGGACGGGGCACGTGTGGTGGTCGCGGGCGCGAGCGGTGTGCTGGGTGCGGCGATCGCCCGCTCGCTGCACGACCGGGGCGCCCGGCTGGTGCTGGCCGGGCGCGACGCCGACCGGCTCGCGGCGGTCGGCGTCGACGCCCCCGTGCTCACCTTCGACGCGCTCGACCTAGAGCGCTGCGCCGCCGTCGTCGACGAGGCCGCCGAGCTGCTCGGCGGCCTCGACGTGCTCGTCGTCGCGTTCGGGGTCGCCGCGTTCGGGCCCGCGGAGCAGGCGGGCGACGTGATCACCGAGCACCTGCTGACCGTCAACACGATGGCGCCGATGGCGATGGTCCGGGCCGCCGTTCCGCGGTTCGACGGCGACGGGACGGTCGCGGTGCTCAGCGCGATCCTCGCCGACCACCCCACCGCCGGCATGGCCGCCTACACCGCGAGCAAGGCCGGGCTCTCGGCCTGGCTCACCGCGGTGCGCCAGGAGCAGCGCCGCCGGGGCGTCACCGTCTTCGACGTCCGCCCTCCGCACATCGAGACCGGCCTCGCCGACCGCGCGATCGAGGGCGAGGCCCCGTCGATGACGGCCGGTGCGACCGTCGAGGAGCTGGTGGAGCTGGTCGTCGACGGCATCCGCGACGGGCGCCGCGAGCTGCGCTACGACCTGAAGGAACGGGCCTTCGCCGGGCGCTAGCCGACGACGTCGCGCAGCCAGTTCTGCAGCACCGCGGCCCCGGCGTCACCGGACTTCTCCGGGTGGAACTGGGTGGCCGCGAGCGCGCCGTTCTCCACCGCCGCCACGAAGTCCTCGCCGTGGTGGGCCCAGGTGACCAGCGGCGGGCGCAGGGCCTCCGACGGCTCCAGCTCCCAGCGCCGCACGCCGAAGGAGTGCACGAAGTAGAAGCGGGTGTCGGCGTCGAGGCCGTGGAACAGCGCCGACCCGGCCGGGGCCGTGACGGTGTTCCAGCCCATGTGCGGGAGCACGTCGGCCTTGATCTGCTCGACGGTGCCCGGCCACTGCCCGCAGCCGACGGTCCGCTCGCCCCACTCGACGCCCAGGTCGAACAGCACCTGCATGCCGACGCAGATCCCGAGCACCGGACGGCCCCCGGCGAGGCGGCGGTCGATGATCCGCGGCCCGCCGATCGACTGCAGCCCGGCCATGCACGCCGCGAACGCCCCGACCCCGGGGACGACGAGACCGTCGGCCTCGGTGGCCTCGTCGGCGTCGGAGGTGACGGTGACGTCGGCCCCGACCCGGCTCAGCGCGCGTTCCGCGGAACGCAGGTTGCCCGATCCGTAGTCGAGCACGACGATCTTCGGCATCAGAGCGTGCCCTTCGTCGACGCGATCCCGGTGATCCGGTCGTCCGGCTCCACCGCCGCGCGCAGGGCCCTGGCGACGGCCTTGAACTCGGCCTCGGTGATGTGGTGGGGGTCGCGGCCGTCGAGCACGCGGACGTGCAGGGCGAGGTGGCCGTGGAAGGCCAGCGACTCGAACACGTGCCGGTTGAGCACCGTCGGGTAGTGCCCGCCGACGACGAACCCCGTCATGACCTCGGGCTCGCCGGTGTGCACGGTGTACGGCCGCCCGGAGACGTCCACGACGGCCTGCGCGAGCGCCTCGTCCATCGGGATCCAGGCGTCGCCGAAGCGGCGGATGCCCTTCTTGTCGCCGAGCGCCTGCAGGATCGCCTGGCCGAGCACGATCGAGGTGTCCTCGACGGTGTGGTGCGCGTCGAGGTCGACGTCACCGGTGGCGCGCACGGTGAGGTCGAAGGCGCCGTGCTTGCCGAAGGCGTCGAGCATGTGGTCGAAGAACGGCACGCCGGTGGCGATCTCGGTCTTGCCCGTGCCGTCGAGGTCGATCTCGACGAGGACCGTCGACTCCTTGGTGATCCGCTCGACGCGGCCGATCCTGCTCATGCGAGCTCCTTCGTTGCGAGGTCGACGGCGGCGGCGAGGAACGCGTCGTTCTCCTCGGGCGTGCCGATCGTGACGCGCAGCCGCTCCGGGATCCCGACGTCGCGGATCAGCACGCCGAGGTCGAGGAAGGCCTGCCACGCGCGCGGGGCGTCGGCGAACGCGCCGAACAGCGCGAAGTTGGCGTCGCTGGGCACGACGTCGTATCCCGCGCTGCGCAGCTCGTCGACGACGCGGTCGCGCTCGTGGCGCAGCAGCGCGACCGAGCCGAGAGTGGCGTCGGCGTGCCGCAGCGACGCGCGCGCGGCGGCCTGGGTGAGCGCCGAGAGGTGGTAGGGCAGCCGGACGAGCTGCAGCGCGTCGACGACGGCGGGCGCGGCCGCGAGGTAGCCCAGCCGCCCGCCGGCGAACGCGAACGCCTTGCTCATCGTGCGGCTGACGATCAGCTTGTGCCCGTGCGTCGCCAGCAGCGTGACGGCGCTGGGCCGGTCGGAGAACTCCGCGTAGGCCTCGTCGACCACGACGATCCCCGGCGCCGCGTCGACCAGGACGGCCAGCTCGGCGGGCTCCAGCGACTGGCCGGTGGGGTTGTTCGGGCTGGTCAGGAACGTGAGGTCCGGCGCCCGGTCCCGCAGGAGCGCGGCGGCGGCGTCGACGTCGATCGCGAAGTCGGCCTTCCGCGGCGCGGGCAGCCACTCGGTGCGGGTGCCCGCGGCGATGATCGGGTGCATCGAGTAGCTCGGCTCGAACCCGACGGCCGTGCGACCGGGACCGCCGAAGCACTGCATGATCTGCTGCAGCACCTCGTTGGAGCCGTTGGCGGCCCAGAGGTTCTCCACGCCGAGCGGCACGCCGGTGGCGTCCGTCAGGTAGGCGGCGAGGTCGGTGCGCAGCGCGACGGCGTCGCGGTCGGGGTAGCGGTGCAGGTCGGCGGCGGCCTCCGCGGCGGCCGCGGTGACGTCGACGACCAGCTCGGGCGGCGGCGGGTACGGGTTCTCGTTGGTGTTGAGCCGCACCGCCACGTCGAGCTGCGGGGCGCCGTAGGGGGACTTCCCGCGCAGGTCGTCGCGCAGGGGGAGGTCGTCGAGCGTGATCTCCTTCACGACGCCGCCTCCGCGGGAGAGAGCACGTCGGCGGTCATCGGAACCGCACCGTGACGGCCTGGCCGTGCGCGGGCAGGTCCTCGGCCCCGGCCAGCGTGACCACCGAGTCGGCGACCTCACGCAGGGCGTCCTGCGAGTAGTCGATCACGTGCACGCCGCGCAGGAACGTCTGCACCGACAGGCCCGCGGAGTGCCGCGCGCAGCCGCCGGTGGGCAGGACGTGGTTGGAGCCCGCGCAGTAGTCGCCGAGGCTGACCGGCGCCCACGGGCCGACGAAGATCGCGCCGGCGTTGCGGATGCGCAGGGCCACCGCGCGGGCGTCGGCGGTCTGGATCTCCAGGTGCTCGGCGGCGTAGGCGTCGACCACGGCGATCCCGTCGTCGAGGTCGGAGACGAGCACCGTGCCGGACTGCGGCCCGGTCAGCGCCTCGCGGATCCGCTCGTCGTGCTTGGTGGTGGGGACCTGCACGGCCAGCTCGGCGTCGACGGCGTCGGCCAGCGCGGGCGACGTCGTGACCAGCACCGACGCCGCGGCCGGGTCGTGCTCGGCCTGGGAGATGAGGTCGGCGGCGACGTGCACCGGGTCGGCCGTGTCGTCGGCCAGCACGGCGATCTCGGTGGTACCGGCCTCCGCGTCGATGCCGATCAGGCCGCGCAGCAGCCGCTTGGCCGCGGTCACGTAGATGTTTCCGGGGCCGGTGACCATGTCGACGGGCTCCAGCTCGCCGCCGTCGGTGTCCTCCCCGCCGTACGCGAGCAGCGCGACGGCCTGCGCTCCCCCGACCGCCCACACCTCGTCGACGCCCAGCAGCGCGGCCGCGGCGAGGATCGTGGGGTGCGGCAGCCCGCCGTGCTCGGCCTGCGGGGGCGACGCCACGACGAGTGACTCGACGCCCGCCTCCTGCGCCGGCACCACGTTCATCACGACACTCGACGGGTACACCGCGCGCCCGCCCGGCGCGTAGAGCCCGACGCGGCGCACCGGCACGAACCGCTCGGTGACGGTGCCGCCGGGGACGACGTTCGTGACGATGTCGGTGCGGCGCTGCTCGGTGTGCACCTTCCGGGCGCGCTCGATCGACACCTCGAGCGCGGCGCGCACCTCCGGGTCGAGGGCGTCGAGCGCCGCGGTGATCGTCGCCACGGGCACCCGCACGGAGGCCGAGCGGACACCGTCGAAGCGCTCGCCGAACTCCAGCGCCGCCTCGGCACCCCGGTCGCGCACGGCCTCGACCAGGGGTCGTACCTGGTGCAGGACGGTGTCGACATCGACCTCCGCGCGCGGCAGGAGAGCCCGCAGGGCGGCGGTGGTGGGGAGTTTCTGGGGGCGCAGGTCGGTCCGGCGGAGCATGGCCCCAGCCTACGGCCGTCGGCCCCGTCGCTCAGGTGCGGTAGCCGCCGATGCCGCGCGCGGCGTCCCAGGCGCCGGTGTCGGGGCGCTCGTGCGGAGCGGGCCGGGGCGTGGCGCAGACCGTGACGTGCACGTAGGCGTACGCCCAGGTGACGCTCCCGTCGGGGTGCGCGTGGTCGATGTGCGCCAGGCGCACCAGCGACTCCCCCTCGCCGATGGGGGCGTAGCAGCGTTCGCAGATCATCGTCATGACACTCCAGACCGATCGCCGACGGGACGGGTGTGGTGGAGGTCGTCGTTGACGCGTACCCAACACGATTGTCCCCCGGCGGGCGCGGAACGACCGAATCCTGCCGACGTGGCGTCGCCCACGCCCCCGGTCAGCCCGGCAGGAGGTCCAGTCCGAGGTCGAGCGCGATGACGGAGTGGGTGAGCGCACCGACGGCGAGGAAGTCGACCCCGGTCTCGGCGTACGCCCTGGCGTTCTCCAGCGCGAGCCCGCCGGAGGACTCCAGCCGGGTCGGGGCGCTCCCCCGCAGCGCGACGGCCTCGCGGGTGAGCTCGACGGAGAAGTTGTCGAGCAGCACCAGCTCCGCACCCAGGGCGAGGACCTCCTCGAGCTGCTGCAGCGAGTCGACCTCCACCTCGCACGGCAGGTGCGGCGCCCGCTCGCGCGCGGCCCGGAACGCCGCGCCGACCGACCCGGCCGCGGCCACGTGGTTGTCCTTGATCAGGACGGCGTCGCCGAGCCCGAGGCGGTGGTTGACGCCCCCGCCGCAGCGCACGGCGTACTTCTCCAGCAGCCGCAGGCCCGGCAGTGTCTTGCGGGTGTCGCGGATGCGCGCCCCGGTGCCCGCGACGGCGTCGACCCAGGCCGCGGTGGCCGTCGCGACGCCGGAGAGGTGGCAGAGCAGGTTGAGCGCGGTGCGCTCCGCGGTGAGGAAGGTGCGGACGGGGGCGCGGACGGTGAGTGCGGCGTCGCCGGCCTTGACGCGGTCGCCGTCGGCGGCGGTGGACAGGACCTCGTAGTCCCCGACCACGGCGTCGAGCACCGCGACCACGGCCGGGATACCGGCCAGCACCCCCGGGCGGCGGGCGGCGAAGGCCCCGACGGCGACGGCGTCGGCCGGGACCGTGGCCTCGGTGGTGGCGTCGGGGCCGTAGCGGAGGTCCTCCTTCAGCGCCGTGGCGACGACGCGGTGCAGATCGTCGAGATCGGGGCCGTTCACACCGACACCGCCCGTGCCGCTCGGACGACGGGGCGGCCGGACTCGCCGAGCACGACCTCCAGGCTCGCGCGCTGCCATACGTCGTCGCGGGCGGGGAAGTCGGTGCGCACGTGGCAGCCTCGGCTCTCGGTGCGGGTGCCCGCGGCGGCGAGCACGGCCTGGGCGATCAGGGTGAGCGCGGCGTCCTCGACGCCCGCGCGGTCGATCGGGACCGCGAGCGCGGTGGCCGCGTCGATCGCGTCGGAGGCGGCGGCGAGACCGGCCCCGTCCCGGCCGACACCCGCGGCCCCCGACATGGCCCGCTGCACGGTGCCGCGGTCGGCGAGGGGGACGGCGGGGGCGGGGGCCGGAATGGCAGTAGAGCCACTTTCCCGCCATGACGTGGCGGCATGGTGGCTTTCCTGCAACTCCGCCACCACCGCCTCCGCCGCCCGCGCCCCCATGACGAGGCCCTCCAGCAGGCTGTTCGACGCCAGCCGGTTGGCCCCGTGCAGGCCGGTGCGCGCCACCTCCCCCGCCGCGTACAGGCCGGGGACCCCCGTGCGGGCGTGCATGTCGGTGACGACCCCGCCGCACGAGTAGTGCGCGGCGGGGGTGACCGGGATGGGCTCGCGCACCGGGTCGATCCCGGCCGCCCGGCAGGCCGCGTAGACCGTCGGGAAGCGGGCGGCGAAGCCGTCGAGGGCGCGCGCGTCGAGGTAGACGCATGCCGTGCCCGTCTCGGCGAGGCGCCGGGTGATCGCGGCGGCCACGACGTCGCGCGGGGCCAGGTCGGCGAGCGGGTGGACCCCGGTCATGAACCGGCGACCGGCGCGGTCGAGCAGGACCGCGCCCTCGCCGCGGACGGCCTCGGTGACCAGCGGACGGCGCCCGACGGCCGGCCCGGTGTAGAGGACGGTCGGGTGGAACTGCACGAACTCGAGGTCGGCCGCCGACGCCCCGGCCCGCAGCGCGAGCGCGACTCCGTCGCCGGTGGCCGTCTCGGGGTTGGTCGTCGAGGAGTAGAGCTGGCCGTATCCGCCGGTCGCGAGCAGCACCGCGGCGGCGCGCAGCACACCGGGGCGGCCCTCGTCGTCGAGCAGGGCGAGGCCGGCGGCCCGCCCGTCGGGGGTGCGCAGGACGTCGACCGCGACGTGCCCGGTGAGCAGCGGCAACCCGCCCGCGGCGTGCACCAGCGCCCGCTCGACCTCGGCGCCCGTGGCGTCACCGCCCGCGTGCACCACGCGGAACGCGGAGTGCCCGCCCTCCCGGGTGCGGGCGAGGCGACCGTCCGGGGCCCCATTCGGGTCTGCGCGGTCGAAGACCGCCCCGCGTTCCCGCAACCGCGCGACGGCCGCCGGCCCGTCGGCGATGATCGACGCCACCGCGGCCGGGTCGCACAGCCCGCCACCGGCCTCCAGCGTGTCGGCGACGTGGGCATCGACGCTGTCGCCCGGCACGTCACCGACGACGACGGCGACCCCGCCCTGCGCCCACCGCGTCGACCCGGCGTCGACGGCGTCCTTGGTGACGACGACGACCCGCAGGCCCGCCGCGGCGGCGTCGAGTGCTGCGGTGAGCCCCGCGACCCCCGACCCGACGACGACGAGGTCCGCCTCGGCCTCCCAGGCGCTCATTCCCCACCTCCGGGCTGCCCGATCGCGATCATCCGCTGCACCGCGGCGCGCCCACGCTCGGCGAGCTCGGGATCGACGTGCACCTCGTCGCGGCCCTCGCGCAGTGCCCGCAGCAGCTTCGCCGGGGTGATCATCTTCATGTAGTGGCACGACGCCCGGTCGTTGACCGCGCGGAAGTCGACCTCCGGGGCGGCCCGCCGCAGCTGGTGCAGCATCCCGACCTCGGTGGCGACGAGCACGGTGCCGCCGGGCTTCGCGACGCGCGCGGCGTCGAGCATGCCGCCCGTCGAGAGGATCTTGACGTGCTCCGCGGGCACCGCCCCGGCCCCGGCGAGGTAGAGCGCCGAGGTGGCGCACCCGCACTCGGGGTGCACGTAGAGGTCGGCGTCGGGGTACGCCTCCGACTGCGCGGTGAGCGCCGGGCCGCTGATGCCCGCGTGCACGTGGCACTCCCCCGCCCACACGTGCATGTTCGTGCGACCGGTGATCCGGCGGACGTGCGCGCCGAGGAACTGGTCGGGCAGGAACAGCACCTCGCGGTCCTCCGGGATCGACTGCACGACCTCGACCGCGTTCGACGACGTGCAGCAGATGTCGGTCTCCGCCTTCACCGCCGCCGTCGTGTTGACGTAGCTGACGACCACCGCGCCGGGGTGCTCGGCCTTCCAGGAGCGCAGCTGCTCGGCGGTGATCGAGTCGGCGAGCGAGCAGCCGGCCTTCTCCTCCGGGATCAGCACCGTCTTCTCCGGGCTGAGGATCTTCGCCGTCTCGGCCATGAAGTGGACGCCGCAGAACACGATCGTCGAGGCCGTCGACTCCGCGGCGATCCGGGACAGGGCCAACGAGTCCCCGGTGAAGTGCGCGACGTCCTGGATCTCCGGCAGCTGGTAGTTGTGCGCCAGCACCACCGCGTCCTGGGCCTGCGCGAGCGCGCGGACCTCCTCGGCCCACCCCGCCTCGACCTCCGACAGCAGCTCCGTCACGGCCATGGCCCCTCCTCGTGTTTTCGACTAGTAGTCGTAAACTAGGGGCGATATTAGCAGCGCCGCCCCCGCGAGGCACGCACCGCGTGACCTGCACCTCACCTGACGGTCATGCCCCGTTCACCTGCTCCCCTACGATCACCCTGTGCGCGCGACGGGTCACGAGGTGCTCGCCGCGGTGCTGCGCATGGGCGACGACGGCGTGCAGGTCCTCGCCTGGGAGCGCGCACGCGACCCGGACCGCGGCCGGTGGGCCCTGCCGGGCGGGCGGCTCGGTGACGACGAGGACGTCGAGGCGTCGGTGCTGCGGCAGCTCGCGGAGAAGGTCGACGTCCGCGAGGTCGCGCACGTCGAGCAGCTCGGGGTGTTCAGCGAGCCCGGTCGCGTGCCGGGGACCCGGCTCATCGCGACCGCGTTCCTCGGGCTCGTCCCGTCCGACGTCGACCCGGTGGTCCCGGACGACACGGCGTGGCGTCCCGTCAGCCCGCCGCCCGCCGAGCGCGCCCCGGCCCCGGACGCACTCCCCACCCCGGTCCGCGCCCCCGCACTCGCCGGCGCCGCGTTCGACCACGGCACGATCGTCGCCGCCGCGCGCGACCGGCTGCGCGCGAAGCTGTCCTACACCAACCTCGGGTTCGCCCTCGCCCCGCGCGAGTTCACGATCTCCGCCCTGCGCGACCTCTACGTCACCGCGCTCGGCCACCCGGTCTCCGCCACGAACCTGCAGCGCGTGCTGACCCGCCGGGCCCTGCTCGAACCGACCGGTGCCGTCGCCCCTCCCGGCCCCTCCGGCGGGCGGCCCGCCGCGCTGTTCCGCTTCACCGACCGGACCCTGCGCGTGACCGATGCGTTCGCCGTGCTCAAGCCGCCGGGCGAGCACGGACGGGGCGCCGTACCGTAGGCGCCGTGGCCGAGACCGTCCCCGTGTTCCCCTTGGGAACCGTGCTCATGCCGGGGGCCCTGCTGCCGCTGCACATCTTCGAGCCGCGCTACCGGCAGCTCACGATCGACCTGGTCACCGGGGCGGTACCCGACAAGGAGTTCGGCGTCGTCGCGGTGCGCGAGGGGTGGACGCCCGACGACGACGGCGTCGCCGGGCTGCACGGCGTCGGCTGCACCGCCTCGCTGCGCGACGTCCGACGGCTGCCCGACGGGCGCTTCGACATCGTCACCCGCGGCGCCCGGCGCTTCCGGTTGCTCGAGCTCGACACGGAGTCCAAGCCGTACCTGATGGGGTCGGTGGAGTTCCTGCCCGACGCCGAGTTCGAGGGCGGCGACGAGCTCACCACGATGCTCACCACGTCCGCCCGGGCCGCCCACCGCCGCTACTGCAGCACCGCGTGGAAGACCGACGACTGGTCCGAGCCCGACGCCGACATCCCCGCCGCCGAACTGCCGGGTGTCCTGGCCGCCGACTGCCTGCTCCCGCTGACCGACAAGCAGTCGCTGCTGGAGCAGATCTCCCCCACCGAACGGCTGCGGATGGTCCGCCTGCTGCTCGCCAGGGAGACCGGCCTGCTCACCCAGCTCCGGGCCGTCCCCGCCCCGACGACGACGTTCTCGGTGGAGCACAGCGCCAACTGACGCCCCGCGAGTCGCTGGATCCACGCCCGCGAGTCGCTGCTCCTGCGCCCCGGGGTCGCGCCGTCAGCTCCAGCCGAAGCGCCCGCGCAGCTCGCCGGCGACGCGGTCGAACCGGTCGCGGTCGAGCACGGCGCCCTCGCGGCGGATGTCGTGCTCCCCCACCTCCAGGACCCGGTCGAGCCGCACGAACGACTCGCGCCCCTCGCGGTCCCACGCCCCCGACCCGATCGAGACCCAGTCGCGGTCGTCGGCCCGCTCGTGCTGGCTCGACAGCATCAGCCCGACCAGGTCACCCTCCTGCCGCCCGACGACGAGCAACGGGCGGTCCTTGCCGCGCCCGTCGTTCTCCTCGAACGGCACCCAGGCCCAGACGATCTCGCCCGGGTCGGCCGACCCGTCGAGGTCGGGGGCGTAGGCGATCGTGCGCGGGGCGTCGCCGGTGGGCGCGCTGCGCGCCTGCGTCCGCAGCCGCGGCGCCGCCGTCCCACCTGCCGGACGCGTGGGTGTCTGCGACCTCGACAGCAGGTCCATCCCGATCTTGGCCGCCTGCCGCAGCAGGTTTCCCCAGTTCGCCATGCGTCCAGCATGGCGGGTGGCGGAGGACCTGCCGCGGCCGACCCCGACCCCGCTGGAGACCGAGCTTGTCGGCGGCCAGGCGCGCCCCCTCCACCCGGTTCGCGATCTTCTGGAAGGCGACGTCGCGGGCGTGGTCGGGCGACCCGTGGTTGGGCTTCTCGTCGATCGAGAACGGGGAGAAACCGCAGTCGTCGGTGGCGCCGAGCTGGTTGCGGTCGATGAAGTTCGCCGCCCGGATCAGATTGTCGGCGATCTCCTGCGGCGATTCCACCCGCGGATTCCCCGGATCGCCACCCCCAGGTACGCCATCTGCGTGACACCTTCGGCGTCGGAGCGCAGGTTCTGCCCGATCGTCTCGTACACCGGGTCCTTCTCGCGCTCGCTGGCCAGCTGGATGAGGAGGTAACCGGCGTCGATGTCGAACATCGAGCCCAGCAGGTTGTTGTAGGGCACGTCCGCGGAGTGCACGGAATCGCGGTCGCCACCCGGACAGGTGTGGATGCCGGATGCCGATGTTCACGCGCTCCTCGGCGGTGAACCGCGCCATCACGCGGTTGTTCAGCTCGATGAAATGCGGGAGCAGACCGGCGCCCGTCCAGGGGTTGCGCGGGTCGGCGCGGGTGGCGAGGCGCCCCTCGGTGAAGTCGGCGGACACACGCACCGCGCCCGCGGCGAGGGCCCCGCGGATGTCCTTGTCGCACTCGTCGATGAGCGCGGCCTCGAACTCCTCGCGCGAGTACCCCTCGACCGGCTCGTTCAACGGATGGAGCAGTGCGAGCATCGACGGCGCGATGACGGCCCGCTTCATCGGCTTGGTGGCGTAGCCGAGCGACTTCCGCAACGTGTCGGCCGCGTGCTGGTTGTAGGCGAACGGGCCGCGTTCCAGCTTCGGCAACCGGCGTCCGTGGCCGTCGGCGAAGATCGCGAAGTACTGCCCGCCCGGGCCGAGGCTGGGCGCCAGTCCGGTGCCGGCGAGTGGCGATCGGGTAGGTGGCGAACGACGACCAGCGCTGCTCGCCGTCGGAGACGATCGGTGAACCGGTGGCCTCGCCCCGTTCGATGGAGTCCTTGACCGCGGCGTCCTGCAGTTCCTCGAGATCACCCTGCTCGATCTCACCGGCGTCGAACCTCGCGTAGGCCTGCTGCAGCTTCGCCGGTCGGGGCAGGGACCCGACGGGTTCGGTGGGTGGTCCGGTGCTGGTGCGGGGTGGCGGCCGAGCCCGCCCACCGAGATCGCGCTCACCGCGGTCTCCGCGTCGTCGCACCCACACCTGTCGACGACGTCGAGATCGATCAGCGCCGCAGTGTCGAGGACGACCGCCGCGGCGACCTCAGCACTCCCGACGGTCGTCGCCGGAGACCGCGTCGTCGGCCGCCCGATCGGCGTACCGCTGCTCGACGTCGATCGGTGGAAGGGTCCTCGCGTGCTCCTGCTCCTCGCGGAAGGTCGAGCGCCTCGGGCGACTCCCACCGCCGTGCGGGGTCGGATCGGCCACCGGGCGACCGTTGCGAGTGATCACGAAGCTCCCGCCCGCCCCGACTCGACGCATGATCTCGGCGTCGTCGTTGCCACTGCTCTGGGCGATGGCCTCGGGCACCCGACGCACCGGAGCACGACGGTGCCACGGCAACGCTACGCGCTGTGCAGCTCGCCGTGCCGGCTGCACAGGGCCGTCCAGCCCACCGGGTTCACCTGGACGACCATCCGCCGCGCGCACGCGGGGCAGTACCGCGGCGGCTCCAGCTCGCGACGTGTGACGCAGCGCGGATGGTCACCGGCGGGCTGCCCGCACTGGTCGCAGAAGGACTCGTCGCGATGGGCCATCAGATCGTGTCGTTCAGCGCCTTGATCGGCATCTGGAGCTCGCCGAGCAGGTCGATGTCGGACTCCGCCGCGCGCCCCAGCGTCGTGAGGTAGTTGCCCACGATGACCGCGTTGATCCCGCCGAGCAGGCCCTTGCGGGCGCCCAGGTCGCCGAGCGTGATCTCCCGACCGCCCGCGAAGCGCAGCACCGTACGCGGCAGCGCGAGCCGGAACGCCGCGACCGCGCGCAGCGCGTCGGACCCCTCCATCGGCTCCTGGTCACCGAACGGGGTGCCCGGGCGCGGGTTGAGGAAGTTCAACGGCACCTCGTCCGGGGTCAGCGCGGCCAACTGCGACGCGAACTCCGCACGCTGCTCCAACGTCTCCCCCATCCCCAGGATCCCGCCGCAGCACACCTCCATGCCGGCCTCGCGCACCAGCCGCAGCGTCTCCGCCCGCTCCTCCCAGGTGTGCGTGGTGACCACGTTCGGGAAGTGCGACCGCGCCGTCTCCAGGTTGTGGTTGTAGCGGTGCACGCCCATCGCGGCGAGCTGGTCGACCTGCTCCTGGTCCAGCATCCCCAGCGAGCACGCGATGTTGATGTCGATCTCGTCCTTGATCGCCGCGATCCCCGCCGCGACCTGCGCCATCAGCCGCGCGTCCGGCCCGCGCACGGCGGCGACGATGCAGAACTCCGTGGCCCCGGTCTTCGCGGTCTGCTTCGCCGCCTCGACCAGCGCCGGGACGTCGAGCCACGCCGAGCGCACCGGCGAGGCGAACAGGCCCGACTGCGAGCAGAAGTGGCAGTCCTCCGGGCACCCGCCGGTCTTGAGCGAGATGATCCCCTCGACCTCGACCTCCGGCCCGCACCACCGCATCCGCACGTCGTGGGCGAGCTGCAGCAGATCGTCGAGGGCGTCGTCGGGCAGCCGCAGCACCTCGAGCACCTGGGCCTCGTCGAGGCCGATGCCCTCCTCCAACACCTGGGTGCGGGCGGTGGACAGGATGGCGGCGGCTTCGGTGGTCGTCACGATCCGGGACTATGCCATTCCCCGCCCAGTTCGGGCGAAAGACTGTGACGGGCGACGGACTCGAACTCCTCCGGGCCGAGCACCCCGGCCCCGTCCGGGACCGCTCCGAGCAGCGGGAATCCGGTGACGGCGGGCAGGTCGGCGAGGTTGCAGCGCGCGGCGAGATCGGGGTCGCGCGGCCACGACCCGACGACGACCCCCGCGCACCGCAACCCGCGCGCGGTCAGCGCCCCGGTCGTCAGGGCGGTGTGGTTGAGCGTGCCCAGACCCGCCGCGGCGACGACGAGGACGGGTGCGTCGAGGGCTGCCGCGACGTCGGCCAGCGTCCCCGTCCCGTCGAACCGGACGAGCAGCCCGCCCGCCCCCTCGACGAGCACGAGGTCGTGGTCGACGGCCAGTTCCCGGGCCGCCGCGACGGCCGCGGCGGGTGTGACCGGCGGGAGGCCGGCGCGGCGGGCGGCGGTGTCGGGGGCGAGCGGATCGGGGTAGCGGCCCAGCTCGCGGCCGGTGACGCCGGGGACGAGGCGGGCGACGTCGGCGAGGTCGCCCGGCTCGTCGGGACCCACCCCGGTCTGGGCGGGCTTGAGTACCGCGACGCGGCCCGGCGCGAGCGCGGCCACCGCGGCGGTGACGACGGTCTTGCCGACCCCCGTCCCGGTGCCGGTGACGACGAGGACGCGACTCATCGCGCCGCCGCAGGCGCCAGCACCTCGGCCAGCACCGCACGGACGTGCGCGAGCTCGTCGCCGGTCAGCGTCGCCCGCGCCGTCAGCCGCAGCCGGCTCGTCCCCACCGGGACCGACGGCGGGCGGAAGCAACCGACCCGCACACCCAGCTCCGCGCACCGCCGTGCGGCGGCGAGCGCCCGCTCCGGCTCGCCCAGCACCACCGACACCACCGACGACTCCGGCACCGGCACCCCGGCGGCGGCGGCGAGGTCGGCGGCGGCGCGCAGCACCGCCCCGGGCAGGGACGGGGTGGCCGCCAGCACTCGCAGGGCCGCGAGGGCGGAGCCGACGCAGGCGGGCGCGAGGCCGGTGTCGAAGATGAACGAGCGCGCGGTGTCGACGAGGTGCGCGGTGACCGCGGCGGGCCCGAGCACCGCCCCGCCCTGGCTCCCCAGCGCCTTCGACAGCGTCACGGTGGCCACGACGTCGTCCGCCCCCGCCAGCCCGACGCCGGCCAGCAGCCCGCGCCCACCCGGCCCGCAGACGCCCAGCCCGTGGGCCTCGTCGACGACGAGGAGCGCCCCTCTCGCCCGGCTGACCTCGTGCAGGGCCCGGAGCGGGGCCAGCCCGCCGTCGACGCTGTTCACGCTGTCGGTGACGACGAGCGCGCGGGACTCGGTGCGCGCGGCGAGGGCCGCGTCGACGGCGGCGGGACCGTCCGCCACGACGATCCGCGCCCGGGACAACCGGCAGGCGTCGACGAGCGACGCGTGGTTGGCGACGTCGGAGACGATCAGTGAGCCCGGCCCGGACAGCGCGGTGAGCGCGCCGAGGTTCGCCGCGTAGCCCGAGGAGAACACGAGAGCCGACTCGACGCCGCAGAACGCCGCGAGCTCACGCTCCAGCTCCGCGTGCAGCGCGGTCGTGCCCGTGACCAGCCGTGACCCCGTCGAGCCCGCCCCCCACGTCCGCAGGGCCTCGATGCCACCGGCGACGACCCGCGGGTCGGAGGTCAACCCGAGGTAGTCGTTGCCGGCGAGGTCGATGCCGGGCTCACCGGCCGGGCGCGGGCGCAGCTCCCGGCGCAGTCCGGCGGCGCGACGGGCGTCGGCGTGGGCGTCGAGCCAGGCGAGGGGGTGGTCAACCACCCCCCGACCCTAGCTACCCGAGCCGGAACTCCTGCGCCTCCCGGTCCAGGGCGAGCACCCGGGCGGTGGGGATGTCGGAGAACAGCCCGACGAGTCCCGCCCCGGTGTGCTCCAGCGCGTCGAGCTGGACGGCGACGTTGACCATCGCCAACGCCTCGGCCTCGCCGAACCCGTCGCGCAGCGCCGCGACGCCGACCGGGTGCCCCGCGCGGAACGCCTCCAGGCTCGGGGCCGCCGCACGCAGCCAGTCGCCCAGCGCACCCTCGGCGGTGCCGTCGAGCAGCCCGCGCATCGCGCCGCAGCCGGAGTGCCCGCACACCGCGAGCGTCGGGACCTCCAGGACCGTCGTCGCGTACTGGACGGCGGCGCGCACCGACGTCCCGGCGACGAGGTTGCCGACGTTCTGCACGGTGAACAGGTCGCCCGGGCCGCTGCGGGTGATCACGCTGGGCACGACCCGGGAGTCGGCGCAGGTCAGCAGCAGCCCCGACGGGGCCTGCCCGGAGCCCGGCGACCGCAGCGGCACCGACTCCTCGTGGAACGCCGCCACGCCCGTGAGCAGCGGTTTCGCCTGGGACCCCGGCCACTGTGACCACGTCGCGTACCGGCCCCGCCGCGTGCCGCCGGCGTCGGCAGGCTCGGTCACCTCGGTCGGGGCGCCGCTCGCGCGGTGCCGGGCGGTCCAGGTGTCGAGATGGTCGTAGGCGGCGTGGTCGAGGTAGTCGACGACGAGGTCGACCTGCACCGGCGCACCGGCGGGCACCGCGCCCAGCGTCCGCGCCAGCGACGGGACGGACAGGAAGCTCAGTGTCCCCCCGACGATGACGCGGTGCGGCTCGCCGTCGGCCGCGGGCGGCTCGTGCTGCAGGCTCGCCGAGAGCGCGCGGCGCAGCATGAGGAAGGCGGCGACGGCCAGCCCGACCCCGACGCCCTCCAGCAGGTTCAGCGCCAGCACCCCGACGATGGTGGCGACGTAGACCGCGAGGTCGCCGTGGCGGCGGGCCTGCGCCATGTCGGCCGGCTTCACGAGCTGGAGCCCGACCATGATCAGCAGTCCGGCGAGGGCCGCGAGCGGCACCAGCTCGATGATCCCGATCAGGAAGATCGCGAACACCGCGATCCAGACGCCGTGGAACACGGTCGCCGCGCGGGTGCGGGCCCCGGCCCGGACGTTGGCCGAGCTGCGCACGATCACCCCGGTGACGGGCAGGCCGCCGAGCAGCCCGGACACTCCGTTGGCGGCGCCCTGACCGATCAGCTCGCGGTCGGGGCGGGTGCGCGGGCCGTGGCTGCCGTCCGGGCGGCGGAGCCGGTCGACCGCGACGGCCGACAGCAGGCTCTCCACGCTCGCGATCAGGGCGACGGTCAGGATGCCGCCGACGATCCCGGTCCAGTCCCCCGTCGGCAGCACGCTCGGCAGGGCGATCGACTCCAGCAGCCCGCCGGGGAGGTCGACCCTCGGGACCGCGGGCCAGATCACCGCGACGGCGGTGGCCGCGACGACGGCGACGAGCGGCCCGGGCACCGCCCGCACCACCTTCGGCACCAGCGGCCAGGCCAGCAGCATCGTGAGCGTCACGCCGCCGACGGCCGCGGCGGCCGGATCGGCGGCCAGCAGCCGGGCGGGGAGCCCGAGGACGGAGTCGACGGCGCTCGTGGGCGGGGTTGCGCCGAGCACGACGTGCAGCTGGCCGAGAGCGATCGTCAGCCCGATCCCGGCGAGCATCCCGTGCACGACGGCGGGCGGGATGGCCTGGCTGAACCGGGCGACGCGCAGCAGCCCGAACACGATCTGCAGCAGGCCCGCGCCGACCGTGATCAGGCAGGTGACCTGCCAGCCGAACCGCGCCACCAGCTCGGCGACGACGACGGTGAGGCCCGCGGCCGGCCCGCTGACCTGCAGCGGCGAGCCGCCCAGCAGCCCGGCCACCACGCCGCCGACGACCGCGGCGATGATCCCGGCCATGATCGGCGCGCCGGAGGCGAGCGCGATGCCCAGCGACAGCGGGACGGCGACGAGGAAGACGACGAGCGAGGCGCCGAGGTCGGCGCGCAGGGCCGCCACGCGGCCGGTCCCGGCGGGAGCGGGCGGGGCGTGCTGGGACGGGCGGACCTCGGATGCGGTCATCGAGAACTCCGGCAGATAGGTCGGTCACGGACGGGCGCCTCGGTGCACCGCGACCCAGCCAACGCCACATCACCGATGTCCGTTCCGAGCCCTCTGTCCGCCTTCCGCCGCGTTCACCTGACTGTCATGTTCATCTGGGCGGCCGGTCCGCGCTGGTCGGCGTACTGCGGACGACGCGGCCGGCCGCGGCTCCCGGCGCCGCCGTCACCCGGTCGACGACCCCGCACGGGTGATCATCGGTGTCCATGATCACCCCTACCCGGCGGCCGCCGCCGCGCACACCGCCGCGGTGATCGACGCCAGGTCGTCGGGCGTGCAGACATAGGGCGGCATCGTGTAGACGAGGTCGCGGAACGGGCGCAGCCACACCCCCGCCTCGACCGCGGCCGCCGACGCCGCAGCCATGTCGACCTCGTGGTCGAGCTGCACGACCCCGATCGCGCCGAGCACCCGAACCTCGACGACGCCGGGCAGCGCCCGGGCCGGGGTGAGCCCCGCGGTCAGCGCGCGGCCGATCCCGGAGACCTCGCCGCGCCAGTCACGCTCCTGGAGCAGCCGCACCGACGCCCCCGCGACGGCCGCGGCGAGCGGGTTCCCCATGAACGTCGGGCCGTGCATGAGGACGCCCGCGGCCCCGTCGGAGATCCCCCTGGCCACCTCCGACGTGCACAGCGCCGCCGCCATCGTCAGGTAGCCGCCGGTCAGGGCCTTGCCGACGCACATGACGTCGGGCGCGATCCCGGCGTGGTCGGCGGCGAACATCTCACCGGTGCGACCGAAACCGGTGGCGATCTCGTCGAACACCAGCAGCACGTCATGGGTGAGGCACAGCTCGCGCAGGACGTGCAGGTAGCGGGGATCGTGGAAGCGCATCCCGCCCGCACCCTGCACCACCGGCTCGACGATCACCGCGGCCAGCTCGTCCGCGTGCGTCTCGACGAGCTTCGCGAGCTCCTCGACGTAGGCGGTCTCGAACTCCCGCGGCGGCGCGGAGGCGAAGACCTGCTGCGGGAGGACGTCCTGCCACAGCGAGTGCATCCCGCCGTCGGGGTCGCAGACACTCATCGCGCCGAACGTGTCCCCGTGGTAGCCGCCCCGCCAGGTCATCAGCCGGTGCTTCTCCGGCCGGCCGCGCGAGCGCTGGTACTGCAGGCACATCTTGATCGCGACCTCGACCGATACCGACCCGGAGTCGGCCAGGAACACGTGCTCCAGACCGGCCGGGGTGACGTCGACGAGCAGCCGGGCCAGGTCGACGGCGGGCGAGTGCGTCAGACCACCGAACATCACGTGGCTCATGGACCCGAGCTGGTCGCGCACCGCCGCGTCGAGGACGGGGTGGGCGTAGCCGTGGATCGCCGCCCACCACGACGACATGCCGTCGACGAGCTCGCGACCGTCGGCGAGCGTCAGCCGGACCCCGGACGCCGAGGCGACGGGCAGCGGCACCGACGTCGCCGGCATCGGGGCGTAGGGGTGCCACACGTGCTGCCGGTCCGCTGCCACCAGGTCGCTGATCTCCACGGGCGATCACACTAGAGTGGGCCGGTCATGTCCGCCGCCGAGTCACTCCCCCCTCTCCCGGGCACCGAGCACCCGGCGCTGTCGCGCCGCCGCGAGCTGGGCGCGACCAGCGCCCGTTCCCTGCTGCTCACGGTCCTCGGCGAGTTCGTCCTCCCGCGCGAGGAGCCGGTCTGGACGCAGGCCATCCTCGACGTCCTCGGTGCGCTCGACGTCGAGCCCAAGTCGGCGCGGCAGGCCCTGGCCCGCACGGCGGCGGAGGGGTTGCTGGAGTCCGACCGGGCCGGGCGGCGGGTGCGCTGGTCCCTCACCCCGTCGGGCCGGCGGCTGCTCACCGACGGCGCCGAGCGGATCTACGGGTTCGGCGCGTCGGCGCGGCCGTGGGACGGCCGGTGGCTGGTGCTGCTGGTCAGCGTCCCGGAGGCCCGCCGCCAGCTGCGCCACCGGCTGCGCACGCGGCTGGCCTGGGCCGGGCTCGGGTCGCCAGCGCCGGGCGTGTGGGTCTCGCCCGACCCGGGCAAGCAGCCCGAGGTCGCCGACGTCCTCGCCGACCTCGAACTCACCGCAGTCAGCAGCTCGTTCGTCGGGCCGTTCGGCGCGATCGGCGCGGAGGGCGAGGTCGTCGCGCAGGCCTGGGACCTCGCGGACGTCGAGGCGGCCTACGAGGAGTTCCTCGACGCCTTCTCCGGCGCCGAGCCCGCCACCCCGGCCGAGGTGCTGGCCCACCAGATCCACCTGGTGCACGCGTGGCGGCGCTTCCCGTTCCTCGACCCCCGCCTCCCCCCGGAGCTGCTGCCCGCGCACTGGGCGGGCACCCGGGCCGCGGAGCGGTTCGCCCACCTGCACGCCCGCTGGGACCGCCCCGCCCAGCAGTACTGGCAGCGGCTCGCCGGGCGGCCCTGACCGGCGCCCTGCGGCACGAGCTTCACGCGGAGGGGTTCCCCGGGCGCTCGACACCTCTCGACTGGATCCCGGGCCGGTCGACGTCCCCGCTGACGGGGCGATCAGCCCAGGCAGCCGGGGCCGAGCAGGGCCTTCAGGTCGCCCATCAGCGCGCTCGACTGCGTGACCTTCAGCCCGTCGTCGAGCTTCCAGACCTTCGTGCCGCTCCCACCCACCAGCGCCAGGTGCACCTCGGAGGTGCCCGGGTGGTGACTGAGCACCTCCTTGAGCCGGCTCACCCGCTGCGGGGTGACCAGCTCGGTGCGCATGCTCACCTTGATCGGGGCACCCGGGCCGCCGTTGGCGACGGTGAGGTCGGGCAGGGCGAGGTCGTTGACGATCAGCGAGACGCGGTCGTCGCGGCGGTTGACCCGGCCCTTGAGCAGCACGATCGCGTCCTCGGCGACGTCGACGCCGACCACCTGGTAGCAGCGGGGGAAGAACAGCACCTCGAGCCCGCCCGCCAGGTCCTCCAGCTGCGCCGACGCCCAGGGCTCGCCGTTCTTGTTCACCCGCCGGTTGACCCCGGCGAGGATGCCGCCGATGGTGACCTGGTGCCCGTCGGGCACGTCGCCGCCGACGATGGCCGAGATCGGGGTGTCGGTCTTGGCCGCCAGCACCTGCTCCACGCCGTGCAGCGGGTGACCGGAGACGTAGAGCCCGAGCATCTCCCGCTCCACCGCGAGCTTGTGCTTGGTCTCCCACTCGTCGTCGGAGACCTTGACGTCGAACACGGAGTCGAGCTCGGACGTGCCGGACCCGTCCATCGAGCCGAACAGGTCGAACTGGCCCATCGACGCGGCCTTCTTGGTGCTCATCACCGCGTCGATCGCGTCGGCGTGCACCAGGAGCAGGCCCTTGCGGGTGTGCCCGAGCGAGTCGAACGCCCCGGCCTTGATGAGCGACTCGATGACCTTCTTGTTGCAGACCACCGCGTCGACCTTGCGCAGGAAGTCGGAGAAGTCGGTGAAGTCGCCCTTGTCCTTGCGCGCCTTCACGATCGCGTCGACGACGTTGACGCCGACGTTGCGGATGCCGCCGAGGCCGAAACGGATGTCGGTGCCGACCGGCGCGAAGTTGCGCACCGACTCGTTGACGTCGGGCGCGAGCACCGTGATGCCCATGCGGCGGCACTCCGCGAGGTAGACCGCGGCCTTGTCCTTGTCGTCGCGCACCGAGGTGAGCACGCCGGACATGTACTCCGACGGGTAGTTGGCCTTGAGGTACGCCGTCCAGTACGAGACGACGCCGTACGCGGCGGAGTGCGCCCGGTTGAACGCGTAGTCGGAGAACGGGAGCAGGATGTCCCAGAGCGTCTTGACCGCGGCCGCGGAGTAGCCGTTGTCCTTCATCCCCTGGGCGAAGCCGGCGTACTCCTTGTCCAGGATCTCCTTCTTCTTCTTGCCCATCGCGCGACGGAGCAGGTCGGCCTGGCCCAACGTGTACCCGGCCAGCGTCTGCGCGATCGCCATGACCTGTTCCTGGTACACGATCAGGCCGTAGGTCTCCCCGAGCACCTCCTTGAGCGGCTCCTCCAGCTCGGGGTGGATCGGGATGATCTCCTGGCGCTTGTTCTTGCGGTCGGCGTAGTCGTTGTGCGCGTTGGCGCCCATCGGGCCCGGCCGGTAGAGCGCACCGACGGCGGAGATGTCGTCGAACTCGGTGGGCGCCATGCGGCGCAGCAGGTCGCGCATCGGCCCGCCGTCGAGCTGGAACACCCCGAGCGTCTCGCCCTTGGACAGCAGGTCGTAGGTGTTCTGGTCGTCGAGCCCGACGTCCTCGATGACGAGCTTCGCCTTGCCGTTGAGCTCGATGTTCTCCAGCGCATCGTCGATGATCGTGAGGTTGCGCAGGCCCAGGAAGTCCATCTTGAGCAGCCCGAGCGTCTCGCAGGCGCCCATGTCGAACTGCGTGATGATCGCGCCGTCGGCCTCGCGACGCTGGATCGGGATGACGTCGATCAGCGGCTTGCTCGACATGATCACGCCCGCGGCGTGCACGCCCCACTGCCGCTTGAGGCCCTCCAGGCCCCGCGCGGTGTCGATGATCTCCTTGACCTGCGGGTCGACGTCGTAGAGCGCCCGGACCTCGGTGGCCTCGGAGTACCGCTTGTGCGTGGGGTCGAACACCCCGGACAGCGGGATGTCCTTGCCCATGATCGCCGGCGGCATCGCCTTGGTGATCCGGTCGGCCACCGCGTAGCCGGGCTGCCCGAACAGCACCCGCGCGGAGTCCTTGATCGCGGCCTTCGCCTTGATCGTGGAGTAGGTGATGATCTGCGCGATCCGGTCCTCGCCGTACTTCTCCGTGGTGTAGCGGATCATCTCGCCACGCCTGCGCTCGTCGAAGTCCATGTCGATGTCGGGCATCGAGATGCGCTCGGGGTTGAGGAACCGCTCGAAGAGCAGCTTGTGGTGGATCGGGTCGAGGTCGGTGATGCCCAGCGCGTAGGCGACGAGCGAGCCGGCGGCGGACCCGCGGCCGGGGCCGCAGCGGATGCCGACCTTCTTCGCGTGCTGGATCAGGTCGGCCGTGACCAGGAAGTACCCGGGGAAGCCCATCTGGATGATGACGCCGACCTCGTAGTCGACCTGCTTGCGGTACTGGTCGGTGATGCCGTTCGGGAAGCGCTGGTGCATCCCCCGTTCGACCTCCTTGACCAGCCAGCTCTCCTCGGACTCGCCGTCGGGCACGGGCGCCCGGGGCATGAGGTCCTGCCCCTCGACGAAGTTGACGTCGACCCGCTCGGCGACCGCCAGCGTGTTGTCGCACGCCTCGGGGAACGCGTCGTCCCACTGGGCCCGCATCTCGGCCGGGGACTTGAGGTAGAAGTCCTGGGCGTCGAACTTGAACCGGTTGGGGTCGGCGAGGGTCTTGCCGGTCTGCACGCACAGCAGCACCTCGTGCGGCTTCGCGTCCTCGGCGTAGGTGTAGTGCAGGTCGTTGGTGGCCAGGCCGGGCAGCTCGAGCTGCTTCTTGAGCCGGTGCAGGTCGTCGCGGACGCGGCGCTCGATCTCGATGCCGTGGTCCATCAGCTCGCAGAAGAAGTTGTCCTTGCCGAAGATGTCGCGGTAGTCGCTCGCGGCCTGGACGGCGGCGTCGTACTTGTCCTGCTGGAGCAGCCGCTGGACCTCACCGGAGGGGCAGCCCGTGGTGGCGATGATCCCCTTGCCGTAGGTCTCCAGCAGTTCGCGGTCCATGCGGGGCTTGTAGTAGTACCCCTCCAGCGACGCGAGCGAGGAGAGCCGGAAGAGGTTGTGCATCCCCTCGTTGTTCTCGGCCAGCAGCGTCATGTGGGTGTACATCTCGCCGGGGTTGTCGGTGTCGTCCGCACCCCCTTTGGAGGTGGCGGCCCCCCGGGCCAGCACCGCGCGCTTGCGCTCGTGGCGGCTCCCCGGTGCGAGGTAGCCCTCCATGCCGATGATCGGCTTGACGCCCGCGGCCTTCGCCTTGCGCCAGAACTCGTAGGCCCCGAACACGTTGCCGTGGTCGGTCATCGCCAGCGCGGGCATCTCCATCCGCGCGGCTTCCTTGAACAGGTCGTCCAGGCGCGCGGCCCCGTCGAGCATGGAGAACTCGGTGTGGGTGTGCAGGTGGACGAAACTGTCGCCTGAGCTGGCCATCGGGGTGGGGGGCTCCCTCCGGCACGACCCTCCCGGGCCGCGCGATCGTCGCGTCCCGGCAGCAGTTCATTCCTCGATCGGACCGGCACCGTGGTGCGGCCCGGCCGACGGGCCGCGGGGATGACCCAGATTAACCCCGACCCCCGACAGTTCCGGCGCTCCGGTACCGCCCCGCGCCGAATGCGCTGCTCACCCCGCCCGGCGGGCGTGTCGGTCACCGGTACCCGGCTACGACCGTTCGCCGGACCACCCCGACCCGCGCGGATCAGGCGGCGCGGACCGCCCCGGCCTCGCGACGGCCGAGCAGCCGCTCGTAGATCCCCTCGAACGTGCTCAGGGTCGCCCCGAGCTCGTGGGAGGCCACCAGCTCGCGGCTGGCCGCCCCCATCCGACGGCGCATGTCGGCGTCACCGACGAGCGCGGCGAGGCGCGTGGTGAGCTCCGGGACGTCACCGGGGGTGTAGAGCCAGCCGTTGCGTCCCGGGCGGACCAGGTGCGGCAGGGCCATCGCGTTGGCCGCGACCACCGGGGTGCCCGCGGCCATCGCCTCCAGCGTGACCAGGCTCTGCAGCTCGGCGATACCGGGCATGCAGAACACCGACGCCCGCCGGTAGGCGGCCACGAGCTCGTCCTCGTCGACGAAGCCGCGGAAGTGCGTGCGGGCGCCGATGCCGAGCTCGGCGGCCAGCCCCGTCCACTCCTCCCGCATGACGCCCTCGCCGATGATCTCCAGCTCGGCGCGGGTGCCCGCGGGCAGCGCGGCGAACGCGCGCAGCAGCTCGTCGACCCGCTTCTCCTGGTCCATCCGGCCGACGAACAGCACGCGGAGCGGAGCGTCGCGGTCGGGCCCCGGGTGGGCGGGCTCGACGGCACGGTACTTCGCGACGTCGATGCCGCAGGACACGGCGAGCGACCCGGTCATGCCGGTGGCCTTCTCCAGCAGTTCGACGGCGCGCGGGGTGGGCGCGGTGACGACGTCGGCGTGGCGGTAGATCAGGTGCATGTCCCACCAGCCGAGCTTGGTGACCGGCTTCTGCATGAACTTCGGTACGCGCGCGTGCCCGACCAGGTTCTCCGGCATGAAGTGGTTGGTCGCGACGATCGGTGTGCCCGCGGCGCGGGCGGCGTGCACGAGGCCGCGGCCCACCGGGAAGTGTCCCTGGACGTGCAGGACGTCCGGGGCGATCTCGGCGAACAGCCGCGCCGTGCGCGGGCGCGTGGTCCACGGCCAGGCCACGCGGAAGTCGGGGTGGCTGAACCAGCGGTGGGACTTGACCGTGTGGACGATCACCCCGTCCTCCTCGCGCACGCCCGACGGGCCGTCGGGCGACGGGGCGACGACGTGCACCTCGTGGCCGCGCTCGACCAGACCGGCGGCGAGGCGCGAGGAGAAGCGTGACAGTCCGTTGACGTCGGGCGCATAGGTGTCTGCGCCGATGACGATGCGTAGCGGCTTCACGGGGAGTGATCCTTTCGGATGCGGTCGGGCGGGGCCGACGCGGGTCACGGGCGGGGAGCGGGCCGCGTCGCCGCGGCGGGATCGTCGGTGGAACCGGCCGGGGCCGGGTCGGACGGGGTGCCCGCCGCGCGCGCGGCGGCGCGCGCACGTCGGGCGTCGGGGTGGTAGCGGGCGAGTGAGACGACCCCGGCCGCGGCGGCGGCGGCACAGCCGAGGAGCACGACGGCTTCGACGCCCGACGTCGCGGGCCCCTCGCCGAGCAGGACGATGCCCAGCAGCACCGCGACGATGGGGTCGACGACGGTGAGGCAGGCGATGACCACCTCGGGCGGCCCGGACGCGAAGCCCTGCTGGATGAGCCAGCCGCCCACGACCAGGGCGACTCCGATGCCGGCCGCGGTGCCGAGCAGGCGGGGGTCGTTCCAGGCGACGAGCCCGGTGGTGATCTGCAGCGACAGCGCCCGGACCAGCGCGGACACCAGCCCGAAGGCGACGGCGCCCGCGGTGACGTAGGCGACGCAGCGCCGCCAGCCGCGGGTGAACGACGCGATCGCCACCAGCACCGCGATCAGCGCGGTGCTGATCCCGCCGGCGATGAGCGTGGCGAAGTCGGGGACGCGGGTGGCGGTCGTCGAGTTCGCGGCGATCGAGACGAACGCCGCGACGCCCGCGACGCTCAGCGCGACCCCGAGCAGCACGCCCCGGCCGGGGCTCTCGTGGGTGCGCCGGGCGGTGAGCAGCACCGCGATCGGCACCGCGAGCACGCCGATCGGCTGGACGACCGACAGCGGGCTCAGCACGAGCGCGACGGCGTGCAGCCCGGAGCCCGCACCGGCCGCGGCGAGTCCGAGCAGCCACCCGGGGCGGCTGAGCAGCGCCCGGAACGCCGCGAGGCCGAGCCGTCTGCCGTCGGTGGAGACGTCGTCGACGGCGTCGTGCTGCAGGGTGGCGGCCACCGCGAAGCAGCCCGCCGCGACCACCGCCAGCGCGATGGCGGGCGAGGACGCCAGGAGGGTGGGGGTCATGCGGTCTCCCGGCATTCGGCCCGGCCGACCAGCGGCACCGGCACGTGGGCGCCGGCGGTGGCCGACACGGTGGAGGCCGGGACGGTCGGCGTGTGACCGCCGGGGACGGCGACGCGATCGCTGATCGGGGCACCGATCGGGTCGACGGCGGAAGAGCCCATCAGGTGCGGCACTCCCATCGGCACCAGGGCGACGATCATCGCGCCGGGGACCACGGGGTCCCCCGCCCATGCGGCCCGCGTCGCGGACCTACCGATCGTCGTCATGATCCCACCGTGGCATCCCGAAGCTGAGACGTACATCAGGATCACTACCGAGTGGTATCGGGGGTTACCCCGAAACGCGCACGTCACGGCAGTGTTCTCCGACTCGTGGCCCCGCCGACGCCGTTCTGTGACCCGACCGTATCCTTGGCGGTCGGATGCCTGCGGGACCAGGAGGCCACCTACACTCCGCGCGGTGGCCAGCCTCCCCTCCGCTTCGCGCTCGGAGCGTCTGCCGGGCCGTCGTCACGAGGTCGACCTCCCGACGGGAATCGTTCCGTATCGGACATACGGCGACGTCACCGCCCCTCCCCTGGTCATGCTGCACGGCCTGCGGGGCGATCATCACGGGCTCGAACCCATCGCGTCGCAGCTGTCCGGGTTCCACGTCCTGGTGCCCGATCTCCCGGGCTTCGGCGAGGCCCCACCCCTGACATCCGGCTCCCACGACATCGCCGGGTATGCCGCCTGGAGCAGCGCCTTCGTCCGTGCGGTCGCCCCCGGCGCGGCGCTGCTGGGCCACTCGTTCGGCTCCATCGTGGCCTCCGCCGCGGTCGCCGACGGGCTTCCGGTCCGGGCCCTGGTGCTGGTCACCCCGGTCGCCGGGTCAGCGCTCGGCGGGCCGCGCCAGGCCATGACGAAGGCCACGGTGCTGGTGCACCGGCTGTGCGCCGCCCTGCCCGAGCGACTCGGCACGGCGGTCCTGCGCAGCCGGCTGTTCACACGCGTCGCGAGCGTCGCGATGGTGAAGACCTCCGACCGGGAGCTGCGGCGCTGGATACACGCCGAGCACGACCGGTACTTCGGCGGTTTCGCCGACCGGCGCGTGCTGATGGAGGCGTTCGGGGCGTCGGTGTCGCACGGGGTGGACGAGTCGGCCGCCCGGATCCCGGTACCGACGCTGCTCATCGGCACCACCCTCGACGACATCACCGCCCCCGCCGAGCAGGAACGCCTGGTCACGCTGTTCCCCCACGCCCGCCTGGAGATGATCGACGACACCGGGCACCTGGTGCACTACGAGCGGCCCGACGCGGTGGCGGCGCTGATCGGGCGGTTCCTCGCGTGAGGATCGCCGTCGACTGCCGCTACGTCCGCATCGACCACCACGACGGGATCAGTCGCTACACCGCGGGGCTGGTCGGCGCGCTCGCCGATCTGCACCCCGTCACGATGATCATCAGCGACGAGCGGCAGCTCCGGATGCTCCCGGACCTGCCGTCGTTCCGGGTGAGCGGCCCGACGAGCGCGCGTGAGCCCCTGGTGGCCCGGCAGGTCAACCGCCTCGCCCCGGACGTCGTGTTCAGCCCGATGCAGACGATGGGCACCTGGGGCCGCCGCTACGGCCTCGTGCTCACGCTGCACGACCTCATCTACTACCGGCACGCCACTCCCCCGCGCGACCTCCCCGCCCCGATCCGGCTGCTGTGGCGGCTCTACCACCTGGCGTGGTGGCCGCAGCGGGTGCTGCTCGACCGGGCCGACGCCGTCGTCACGGTGTCGGCGACGACGGCCGGGCTGATCGCGGAGCACCGCCTGACGCGACGTCCGGTGACGGTGGTGCCGAACGCGGCCGACCCCCTGCCCGCCGCCGTCTCGGACGCGCCCGGCCGGCGGCTGGTCTACATGGGCTCGTTCATGCCCTACAAGAACGTCGACGTGCTGGTCCGCGCGGCCGGAGCGCTGCCCGACCACGAGCTGCACCTGATGAGCCGCTGCTCCCCCGCCGAGCAGGCCCGCCTGCGGGCGCTGGCCCCCGCGGCGCGGCTCGTGTTCCACGACGGCGCGTCCGACGCCGAGTACGCCGCGGCGGTGCGGGGCGCGACGGCGCTGGTCTCCGCGTCGCGCGACGAGGGCTTCGGCATCCCGCTCGTCGAGGCGATGGGGGCGGGCACGCCGGTGGTGGTGAGCGACATCCCGGTGTTCCGTGAGGTCGGGGCGGACGCGGGGGCCTACGTCGACCCCGACGACGTCGACGGCTTCGTGGCGGCGATCCGGGCGCTGGACGACCCGGCGGTCCGCGCGGCCCGCGGCGAGGCGGCGCGGCGACGGGCGGAGCACTACAGCTGGGCGTCGAGCGCGCGCGCCCTGCTGGAACTCCTGGAACGCACGGCGCAACAGCACCGCACCTGACGGCCACGCCCGCCGGCACCCCGCCCCACTCGCGCCCCGCCCCGCCGTTGCAGTGGGGTGGCTCTACTCCAGTCCAGTCGGAGTGAAGCCACCCCACTGCGACCAAGGACGGGCGGCACGGGCTGGGCGGCGCCGGGTGGGCGGGTCAGGGGACCTCGCCGTCGTCCGGGAGCGGGTCCGCCGCCTCCGTCTGGCCGGGCAGGAGTGGGGACAGCGCCAGTTCCACCGGCTCGGCGTCCGCCGGGGCCGCGTGCGCCGCCCGCACCTCCGCGCGGGCCCCCAGCGCCTCCAGCGCCGCCCTCTCCCCCCGCACGACCAGCGCCACCACGCACGCGCACCCCGGGTCGGCCAGGGCGGCCGCCTCGGCGGCGGCCACGGCGGCCGGGCGCCCGGTCAGCCGTTCGGCGTCGGCCGAGGCGGTGTCACGCGCCCGGGACCGGGCCAGGTCGATCGTGCCCAGGTCCTCGAACCGCAGCGCCGTCTGCACCCGGTCGATCGGCACGCGGAACACGGCCGTCACGGGGCCCGTCCCGTCCACGGCGGCCAGCGCGGCGGGGCCCGTCAGCTCGGTCCGGAACTGCACCAGCGCGTAGGCCGGGACGCCGGACGGGGGCAGGACCGCGGGCAGCCGCGTGAGGTAATCGGCGACCGGCTCCCCCGCGTCCGGGCCCAGCCGCACCGACCCCGGCGTCGGACCGGGCGTCGACGGCTCGAACCGCGACCCCGCGTACCAGGCCGTGAGCAGCGCGACGACCAGGCACCCGGCCAGGATCGTGAGCCGGCGACTCACTCGCGCAGCAGGTCCAGGGCGCGGGCGAGGTCGGCCGGGTACGGGCTGACGTACTCGACCCACCGCCCGTCGCCGGGGTGCTCGAAGCCCAGCGCGTGCGCGTGCAGCCACTGCCGCTCCAGCTTCAGCCGCTTGGCCAGCGTGGGGTCGGCGCCGTAGGCGAGGTCGCCCACGCACGGGTGGCGCAGCGCGGAGAGGTGCACCCGGATCTGGTGGGTGCGCCCGGTCTCCAGCCGCACGTCGAGCAGCGACGCGGCCCGGAACGCCTCGATCGTGTCGTAGTGGGTGACGCTCGGCTTGCCCCCCGCGACGACGGCGAACCGGTAGTCGTGCTTGGGGTGGCGGTCGATCGGGGCGTCGATGGTGCCGCTGCTCGGATCGGGGTGGCCCTGCGCGACGGCGTGGTAACGCTTGGAGACCGTCCGCTCCTTGAACGCCCGCTTCATCACGGTGTACGCGTGTTCCGAGGTGGCGACGACCATCACGCCGGTGGTGCCGACGTCGAGCCGGTGCACGATGCCCTGCCGCTCCTCCGACCCCGACGTCGAGACGCGGTATCCGAGCGCGGCCAGCCCGCCGACGACGGTGGGCCCGGTCCAGCCGGGGCTGGGGTGCGCGGCGACGCCGACCGGCTTGTCGACCACGACGATCTCGTCGTCGGCGTGCAGGACCGTCAGCCCGTTGACGACCTCGGCCGGCGCGGAGATCGTGGTCGGCGCCTCGGGCTCGGGCAGGCTGACCTGCAGCCAGGCCCCGGCGACGAGCCGGTCGGACTTGCCGGCGGCCCGGCCGTCGACCTCGACCCGGCCGTCCTCGGCCAGCCCGGCGACGACGGTGCGCGACATTCCGAGCAGGCGCGCGAGACCGGCGTCGACGCGCATCCCGTCGAGGCCGTCGGGGACGGGGAGGCTGCGGAGGTCACTCACCCGCGTGTCCCTCGGTGTCGGACGCTGCCTTCTTCGACGGTGTGCGGGTGCCGTCGAGTTCCCGGCCCAGCAACGCGAGGACGACCAGCAGCGCCCCGCCGCAGACGATCGAGGAGTCGGCGAGGTTGAACACCGGGAAGACGCGGCCGTCGGGGGCGAACGGCGACACGAGGTCGACGACGTGGCCCTGCAGCGGCCCGGGCGCCCGGAAGATCCGGTCGACGAGGTTGCCGAGCGCGCCGCCGAGGATGAGCCCCAGCGCGATCGCCCAGCCGGTGGAGCGCAGCTTCCGCGCCACCCGGATGATCACGACGACGACGACGAGCGCGATCAGCGACAGCACCCACGTGTAGCCCGTGGCCAGCGAGAACGCGGCGCCGGGGTTGCGCACGAGCTGCAGGTTGATCAGCCCGCCGAGCAGCTCGACGGGTTCGCGGCCCTCGAGCAGCGCCACACCGATCACCTTGGTGGCGATGTCGGCGGCCAGGATCAGGACCGCGATCAGGGCGAGCAGCCGGACTCGAGGGGCGGTTGCGGGGTCACTCACACCGGCCATCATCCCTCAACGCGGGGTGCTGCCCCGCCAGCGGGCCAGTCGCCCGCCCGCGTCGACGGCGCGGATGCGCTCCTCGGCCGCGTGCCGGGCCCCGGAGGTGGCGATGACGAGGAGCTGGTCGCGCTCGCGCAGCCGCGTCTCGCCGTTCGGTGTGAACGCCTGCCCGTCCCGCACGACGAGGCTGACGACGGCGCCCGTCGGCAGCCGCAGCTCGCTCAGGTACACCCCGCGCAGCCGCGACCCGACCGGGACGCGCACCTGGATGAGGTCGGCCCCCAACTCATCGAGCGGGGCGGCGTCGACCTCGATGTCCTGTGTCTCGACGGTCTGGGTGACGCCGAGCAGCCGAGCGACGGCGGGCAGCGTGGTGCCCTGCAGCAGCGTCAGCACGACGACGAGGACGAACACGACGTCGACGAGCATCTCCGCGCCCGGCGCCCCCTCCGTCAGCGCGATGAGCGCGAGCACGATCGGCACCGCCCCGCGCAGCCCCGACCAGGACAGGAACGCCTGCTCCCGCCACGGCACCCGGAACGGCGTGGCCGCCGCGAGCACCGACAACGGCCGGGCCGCCAGCAGCAGCACCAACCCGGCGATCAGGGCGGGGACGAGGGCGTCGAGCAGCCGCGACGGCGTGGCGTACAGGCCGAGCAGCACGAACAGCCCGATCTGCGCGAGCCAGCCGGTGCCCTCCGCGAAGGACTGCACGCCCCCGCGGTGGGGCAGCTCGGAGTTGCCGAGCACGAGTGCGCAGACGTACGTGGCGAGCAGGCCGGAGGCGTGCGCGAGCTGCCCGCTGGAGTAGGCGAGCACGCAGACGGCGATCGCGGCCAACGGGTAGAGGCCCGTCGACGGCAGCGCGGCCCGGCGCAGCGCCCACGCCCCGCCGAGCCCGAGCAGCACCCCTATCGCGGCCCCGGCGCCCAGCTCGTAGACGACCAGGATCGGCGTCAGCCAGGTGATCGGGTCCTCGGTGGCGAGCAGCAGCACGGCGAGCACGACCGGCGCGTCGTTCATGCCGGACTCCAGCTCCAGCGCCCCGGCCAGGCGTCGCGAGACCCCGACGCCGCGCAGCACGCTGAACACCGCCGCCGCGTCCGTCGACGACAGCACGGCCCCCCAGAGGAACGCGGTCCGCCACTCCAGGTCCAGGAGCACGTGCAGCGACACCCCGACCACGCCGATGCTGACGATCACCGCCACCGTCGACAGCGCGATCCCGACGCCGAGCGAGGGCTTCACGGCGTCCCACCGGGTCGTCAGACCGCCCTCGATGAGGATGAGGACCAGTGCCGCGAGCCCGATCGACTCCGTCAACAGGGCGTCGGAGAACTCGATGCCCAGCACGGACTCGCCGAGCAGCACCCCGATGCCGAGGTAGAGCAGCAGCGACGGCAGACCCACCCGTACGGAGACCCGCACGGCCAGCACGCCGATGAGCACGACCGCGGCCGCGATGCCGAGAAGGATCTCCAGATCGGGCATATCACCTCCGCTGGAGCCGACTCTAACTACTCGCCTCCCAGGTGAGCGTGGCGGCGTGCCGCGGACGGGGCGGAGTGGCGGCCAGGGCGGCGGCGACGTCGGGCTCGCGGTCCGCGGGCAGGCACAGCCGCCGCGTCACCCAACCGGGGTCCTGCTTCGGTGGGGTCCGTCGCTCCCAGTGCCGCACGTGCGGGGTGATCCCGAGCTCGCGGAGCACGGCGACGGCGTCGTCGGTGGTGGCGGGCGGCGGGCGGTGCAGGCCGTGGAAGCCGACCCACAGCCCGTCGAGCCAGGCCATCGGATGCTCGGCGAGCATCTCGACGACGACCCCGCGGCGCGCGGCCGCGGTGAGCGCGAGCAGGAACGGCGGCAGGTCGACGACGTTGTGCAGCACGTGGTTGCTCACCACCACGTCGGCGGTGCCGGCCTCGGCCGCGGCGTCGGGCCAGCGGCCGTGGACGGTGCGGAACGGGATGCCGCGGGCCGTCGCGGCCGCGGCGAAGGTCTCCAGCATGTCGGCCTGCTGGTCGTTCGCGGTGATGTGGGTGACGGCGCAGGCGAGCGCGAGGGAGGCGTCGCCGCCGCCCGCACCGACGTCGAGGACGGAGCCGCCCGCGCCGAGGAGATCCAGGCCGGCCGCGCGCGACGGGGTGTCGACCGGTACCTCCGGCGCGACGAAGTAGGAGGGATCGTGCAGCCAGGGCGGGGAGGGCGCCTGCGCGAGGATCTCCCGCGGGATCCCCCGGCCCTCCTGCAACTGCGCCCACCGCCGCGCCGCGCTCCCCATGCCGCCACCCTAGATCGGTCCGCGCGCGCTCCCGCGAACCGGCGAGTTCGCCACCGGCCCCCGGCGAGTTTGCCGCCAAGGCCCGGCGAGTTTGCCACCAAGGCCCGGCGAGTTTGCCGCCGACGTCCCGGCGTGATCGGCCGACTCGGCGTACTCCGCCGGCAAACTCGCCGGGTGGGAGCGGCAAACTCGCCGGGTGGGGGCGGCAAACTCGCCGGGTGGGGGCGGGTCAGGGGCGGGTCAGGTGCACCGTCAGGGGGGTCGAGGTGTTGTCGGGGCCGGTGACCGTGCCGGTCAGGGTCGGCGACCCGATCGCCTCGTACCCGACCGAGGCCGCCAGCACCTCCCCCGCCACGAACGCCTGGTGGGCGCGCACGGCGTCGAGGACCGCGAGCTCGGCGTCGAGGACGAGCGCGATCCGGTCGGACACGTCGAGCCCGGCGTCGCGGCGGGCCTGCTGCACCACCCGCACGACGTCGCGGGCCGTACCCTCGGCCGCCAGCTCCGGGGTGACCGCGGTGTCGAGCACCACGAGCCCCGTCGAGCCCGGGAGCGCGAGGGTCTCTTCCGGATCCGCCGCCACCAGTTTCTCGGAGAACTCCCCGTCGAGCAGCGTGATGCCGCCCGCGGTGACGGTGCCGTCGGCCGCCTGCTCCCACTCCCCCGCCTTGACCGCGCGGATCACCTTCTGGGTGTCGCCACCCAGGCGCGGCCCGCAGGCACGGGCGTTGACGGCGATCTCGAAGCGACCGTGCGCGGCGACGTCCGTCGTCAGCACCACGTCCTTGACGTTGACCTCGTCGCGCAGCACGTCGGCGAACGGGGCGAGCGCCTCCGCGTCGGCGGCCGCCACGGTGAGCCGGGCCAGGGGCAGCCGCACCCGCAGCTTGCGGGCCTTGCGCAGCGACAGCGCCGACGACGCCACCTGCCGCACCCGGTCCATGGCCGTGACCAGGGCGTCGTCGTGCGGGAGCTCGCCCGACACGGGCCAGTCCGTCAGGTGCACCGACCGCCCGCCGGTGAGCCCCTGCCAGATCCGCTCGGTCGTGAGCGGCAGCAGCGGCGCCGCGACCCGCGCGGTCACCTCGAGCACGGTGTGCAGGGTGTCGAGCGCGTCGGCGTCGGCGTCCCAGAACCGCTCGCGGGAGCGGCGCACGTACCAGTTCGTGAGCACCTCGGCGTGGTCGCGCACGTGCTCGCACGCCCCGGCGATGTCGTGGACGTCGAGCGCCGCGGTGACCGCGTCGACCAGCGACGCCGTCTTGGCCAGCACGTACCGGTCCAGGACGTTCGTCGAGTCGGTCCGCGTGACCGGGGTGTGCCCGGCCGCGTACAACGACAGGAAGTACCACGTGTTCCACAGCGGCAGGATCGCCTGGCGCACGCCCTCGCGGATCCCCTGCTCGGTGACGACGAGGTTGCCGCCGCGCAGGATCGGGCTGGACATGAGGAACCAGCGCATGGCGTCGGAGCCGTCGCGGTCGAACACCTCGGTGACCGCGGGGTAGTTGCCGCGCGACTTGCTCATCTTCGTGCCGTCGTCGCCCAGCACGATCCCGTGCGCGACGCAGTCGCGGAACGCCGGACGGTCGAACAGCGCCGTGGCCAGCACGTGCAGCGTGTAGAACCAGCCGCGGGTCTGGCCGTTGTACTCGACGATGAAGTCGCCCGGGTAGTGGTGCTCGAACCAGTCGCGGTTCTCGAACGGGTAGTGCACCTGCGCGAACGGCATCGAGCCCGACTCGAACCAGCAGTCGAGCACCTCCGGTACCCGGCGCATGACCGACTTCCCGGTGGGGTCGTCCGGGTTGGGGCGGGTGAGCTCGTCGACGTAGGGGCGGTGCAGATCGGTCGGCCGCACGCCGAAGTCGCGCTCGAGCTCGTCGAGCGAGCCGTAGACGTCGCGGCGCGGGTAGGCCGGGTCGTCGGACTCCCACACCGGGATGGGCGAGCCCCAGTACCGGTTGCGGGAGATCGACCAGTCGTGGGCGCCCTCCAGCCACTTGCCGAACTGCCCGTCCTTGACGTGCTCGGGCACCCAGGTGATCTGCTGGTTGAGCTCCACCATCCGGTCGCGGAACGCCGTGACCTGGACGAACCACGAGTCGACGGCCCGCTGGATCAGCGGGTTGCCACAGCGCCAGCAGTGCGGGTACGGGTGGTCGTAGGTCTCGTGGCGCAGCAGGACGCCGTGGACGAACGGGGCCGTGCCGTCGCGGAGGTCGCGGATGATCTGGGGGTTGGCGTCGAACACCTGCATCCCGGCGTACGGAGCCACGCGCGCGTCGAACTCGCCCTTCGAATCGACGGGGACGACGGCCTCGATCCCCGCCGCGTCGGTGACGACCTTGTCCTCCTCACCGAACGCCGGGGCGATGTGCACGATCCCGGTGCCGTCGTCGGTGGTGACGTAGTCGGCGGCCAGGACGACGTGGGCGTTCTCCCAGCCGGCGAAGAAGTCGAACGGCGGGGTGTAGGACAGGCCGACGAGGTCGGAGCCGCGGTAGGTGCCGAGCAGCTCCGGCTCCTCCCCCAGCTCGCGGGCGTAGGCCGCGACGCGGGCGGCGGCGAGCAGGTAGCGCTCGCCGTTCGCGGACACCAGCGCGTAGTCGACGTCGGAGTTGACCGCCATGGCCAGGTTGGACGGCAGCGTCCACGGGGTCGTGGTCCAGATCAGGGCCAGCGCCCCGTCCAGGTCGGACCCGGGCGCGGCGAGCCGCAGCCCGACGGTGACGGCCGGGTCCTGACGGTCCTGGTAGACGTCGTCCATCTTGGTCTCGGTGGCCGAGAGCGGGGTGCCGTCGTGCCAGCAGTACCAGAGCACGCGGAACCCGGAGTAGACCAGACCCTTGTCCCACAGGGTCTTGAAGGCCCACATGACCGATTCCATGTAGTCCAGGTCGAGCGTCTTGTAGTCGTTGTCGAAGTCGACCCAGCGCGCCTGGCGGGTGACGTAGGCCTGCCACTCGTCGGTGTAGCGCAGGACGGACTCGCGGCAGGCGGCGTTGAACGCGGCCACGCCCATCTCGTCGATCTCGGACTTGTCCTTGATCCCGAGCTGCTTCTCGGCCTCGACCTCGGCGGGCAGGCCGTGGGTGTCCCACCCGAAGCGGCGCTCGACGCGCTTGCCGCGCATCGTGCGGTAGCGCGGGACGACGTCCTTGACGTAGCCGGTGAGCAGGTGGCCGTAGTGCGGGAGGCCGTTGGCGAAGGGCGGGCCGTCGTAGAAGACGAACTCGTTGGCGCCGTTCTCCCCGGCGTCGCGGGCCTCGACCGAGGCGACGAACGTGCCGTCGTGGCTCCAGAAGTCGAGGACCTCGCGCTCCAGCTCGGGGAACGACGGGTGCGGGGGGACGGCGGGGTAGCCGGTCATCGGAAGGTGCTCCCTGGCGGTGGTCTCGTGCGGCTCGGAACTGCTGCCTGCACGGGGACGACTCCCGCCCGGATCGGACGAGCACCGCGGTACCACCCCGCTTGCCGCGCTCGGGGCGCGACCACTCGTGGTCGGCTGTGACGGGCCGTCCCGTCCGGTTCTACTCCGCGCCGCGGCGGGCGCCGCGCGTTTCTTCCGGAGGCTCCCCGGTGATGGCCGGATCGGTGCCTGTGGAACCAGGGTAGCGCCGGTGCGCCACCCGGTATTCCGCGGGCCCGCGACCATCCGGCCGGGATGGCATCCCGGCCGGATCAGGCGGACGGCTCAGCGTGCGTCGGGCTCAGCGCGCGTTCGCCGAGTGACGGCCGGCGAGCGTGCGGTCGGGCGTGCACCAGCCGCACGGACTGAACCCCAGCTCCACGGCCTCACGGGCCGGGAGCGGGATCAGTGCCGCCGCGACGAGCGACCGACACCCCGGGACGTGGTAGCGCGGCTGCTCGTCGATCACGAGGACCTCGTCCTGGAGACCGGCGACGACCGCCGCGACGGCCGCGTCGGGTTGTTCCTCCGGGATCTCGCCGTCCGAGGCGGGGACGGACGACGCGGGGACGGACTCGGCCGGGGCGGACCCGGCGGCCTCCACCGGGGCACCGGCCGGGCCGGTCCGGAAGGCCGTGGTCGCCTCCGCCGGTCGCGACGGCGTGCCGCCTGCGGCGTCGGAGGATGTCTCGGACCGGGCCGCGGGGGCGTCTGCCCCGGGCGGCGGGACGGCCGCACCGGGCGGTGTGGTGGCCCCGGCCGCCGACTTCCCGGCACCCGACGCCGAGGCGCCCGAGCCGAAGCCGCCGTCGGAGGACCCGGACGGCCCGCCGGACCGGGTCTCGGCCGGACTGGTGAAGAGGGAGTCCGGATCGGTACCGGTGGAGGCGGCGGCCGGTCCGGTGGTGCCGGATGCGGCGGAGCCGACCACGGGGGCGGCCGTGGTGCTCGCCGCCTCCGGCCGACCCGGTGCACCCCGGGCTGCGTCCTTCGTGAGGACCGGGCCCTTCGCGGAAGCAGGGTCGCCGTTCGCGGGAGCAGGGTCCTCTGTGGAAGCAGGGTCCGTGGTCGGGGCAGGGCCCTTCGCGGAGGAGGAGTCCTCCGCGGGCGAGGTGCCGTCCGGACCGGGGTCGGCCGACGCCTTCGCGACGGCCGCGGTGGCGCCCACCCCGACGACGGCGGTGGTGGCCGCGGCGGCCGCACTCCCGCCCGTACCCGCCGGGGTGGCGACGGTGGCCCCGTCGACGCTCGACGGACGGTCGGTCTCAGGTGCGGAGGTCGAACGAGCGTCCGCCGCCACAGTTACGGTGGGTGACGCAGAATCGCTCGATGGTGTGATCGCAGGGGTAGCGCCGGACGGTCCCGACGGAGAGCCGGACGGTTGAACGGCGGGCATCAGAACCGTCTGCTGGGCATCCGCGTCCGGATCGAAGCGCGGGTCGACCGACTGCGTGGGTGCATCGACACCGGAACCCCGGACCCCCGCTGGGACGGAGGGCCGGATCACCGGGATGACCTCGGTGACCGGGTCGATGTCCCCGGCCGCGCCCGGGGACGCGAACGGGCGGCCCGTGCCGTAGGACGGAATGTCCTGCGGCTCGGCTGAGCCCGCCCCGGCACCCGGATCGTCGCCCGCACGGACGGCCGACCTGCGCTGCAGCGTGTCGTAGAGCAGGACCAGGGCGGCGGCGACACTCACGGCCACCGACACCCAGGCCCACATCACGCTGCTCGACAGGAAGCCGACCAGCAGCAAGCCGAAAGCGATCAGGACGAGGATCAGAACCAGCAGCAGCACTTGTCACTCCGGATGCGGCGGCGCGGTCGGACACCGCGCCGCCGTGTAGGTGTACGGGTGCGTCTGGTCAGCTACCCGCGTCGGCGCGCTGACCGTACCCGGTGGCCGCGTAGCCACCGTCCCGCGTGTTCCGACCGTCGGTCGGCGCAGCGGAGCCACGACCCTCCAGGTCCCTGAGCTGGGACTCCAGGTAGGTCTTCAGGCGGGTGCGGTACTCGCGCTCGAAGGTGCGGAGCTCGTCGATCTTCTTCTCGAGCACCGTCTTCTCGCGGGTGATGCTGCCGATGATCTCGTTCTGCTTGCGTTCGGCGTCACCGACCAGCGTGGCGGCCTTGTCGCGCGACTGGCGCTCCAGGGTCTCCGCCCTGGTCCGGGCGTCGTTCAGCATCGTCTCCGCCCGCGAACGGGCGTCGTTGACGAGGCCGTCGGACTTGGTCCGGGCCTCCGACAGCAGCTGCTCGGACTTGGTCCGGGCGTCGCTGAGCATGGAGTCGGCCTCGGACTTGGCCTCGGCGGTGAGCCGCTCGGCCATCTCCTGGGCCATCGACAGCACCTTGGCGACCTGTACGTGGTGGTCACCACCCTGGTCGCCGGGTTCGGCCATCTGCGGAGGCGGCGCCGACATGGAGCGCTGGGGCTCCATGGGCGGGCGCATCGGCGGCGGCTCCACCTGGCGCTGGATCTGCTGCGTCGGTGGGGACACCGGCGCAGAGACAGCGGCAGGCGGGCGCGACCGCGCCTCCTCCAGGTCGGCCTGTGCGTTCCCGAGTCGCTGCTCGAGCTCCGAGACCTGTTCGCGCAGGTCCTCGTTCTCCTCGATCAGTCGGGCCAACTCGGCCTCGACAAGGTCGAGGAACGCGTCGACCTCGTCCTCGTTGTACCCCCTCTTCCCGATAGGGGGTTTGCTGAACGCGACGTTGTGAACGTCGGCGGGTGTCAGCGGCATCGGATCACCTCATGCAGTCCTCGGCGGCGAAACCGGGTGACTGGGGCTCACTCCGGCTACGGCTGGGCAACGCTCATAAGTATGAACACGCCCAGCAGGAGAACCATAATCGACAGGTCCAGTCCTACGCCGCCTATCCGGACGACCGGGATCACTCTCCGCAACAACTTCACGGGGGGATCGGTCGCGGTGAAGATCATCTCCAGGGCGACGGCACTGGGCCCGGCCGGTACCCACTGACGCGCGAAGCTGCGCACGAGCTCGGCCACGATGCGGCCGATGAGCAGCAGCCAGAAGAAGAACAGCAGGTAGTAGAGGATGAACTGGATCACGAGGGGCACAGCTCAATCCTGACGGAAGATCCCGCGTTCTGCGAGCTTCCGGGCGTCGTCGGCCGAGACCTCGACGTCGGCGGGTGTGAGAAGGAAGACCCGGTTCGTGACCTTGTCGATCGAGCCGCGCAGCGCGAACGCCAGGCCGGCGGCGAAGTCGACGAGCCGCTTGGCGTCCGCGGCGTCCAGCTCGGTGAGGTTGATGATCACCGGCTGGCCGTCGCGGTAGTGCTCGCCGATCGTCCGCGCTTCCTTGTAGCTGCGCGGCTGGAGCGTCGTGATGCGGTTCAGCGCGGCCGCTCCGCGATCCCGCTGCTCCGGCACGACCTGCGGAGACGGCGGCACGGGCAGCCGCACGGGCTCCCGCAGCACCGAGTCGGGATCGATGGCCAGCGCGCCGCGTGTGGCCCCCGCTCCGAGGCCGGAGAGGCCGCTGCGGGCGTCCCGGTCGGGCGTCACCGCACGGACGGGACGACGGTCCCACTCGCGCTCGGCACGGACCGGCTCAGGCCGGGCGGCGGGCTCGTCGTCGTCGGCGTAGGAGAAGCGGTCGTCCCACCGGTCCTCGGCGTAGTCCCGGCCCCGACGGGGGGCGGCGTAGCGCTCCGTGGGCTCGTCGGCGTAGTCGGCGAGTTCCTCCGCCGGAACCATCCCGAAGTAGGCCTTGAGCCGGTACATCGCGCTCATCGGCGCTCCAATCGTTGCCACTGCCCCCGACACACCGGAGGTCCGTCCCGACCTCCAGCGATCACCGCGAGGTTATCCGTCTGTCCCCCACAAGGGCCGTTCCGACACGCACCACGTCCGAACCGTGACTTATGGCGACATCGAGGTCACCGCTCATGCCCGCCGACAACGTCCTGGCCTGCGGAAACGCCGATCTGAGCCGGCCGGCCGCCGCGGCGACGGACGAAAAGGCACGCTCCGTGTCCATGCCGAGCGGGGCGACCGCCATGAGACCGTCGAGTCGCAGCCCGGCGCACCCGGCGACGTGTTCGGCGAGCGGCAGGAGCCCGTCAGGGGCCACTCCACCCCGTTCCGGGTCCCCGTCGACGCTGAACTGGAGCAGTACGGGCAACGCGTCGGAACGGTCACCGGCCTCCTGCGCGCGCCGGACGGCGGCGTCGAGGGCGTCGGCGAGCCGCACGGAGTCCAGCGACTCCACCCGGTCCGCCCAGCGCACCGCGGCACGTGCCTTGTTCCGCTGCAATCCGCCGACGAGGTGCCACCGGGCCCCGGGGTGCGTCGCCGCGACCTCGTCGACCTTGGCCCCCGCCTCCTGCACCCGGTTCTCGCCGAACGCGGTGAGCCCGAGGTCCATGAGGATCGTGACGTCGGACGCGGGCACCGTCTTGGTCACGGCGAGCAGCGCGACGTCGTCGGGCGAGCGGCCCGCCGCCGCACAGGCGTCGGCGATCCGGGCACGGACGGCGGCGAGACGCTCCGTCAGCTCCGCGCGGCGCTCGTCGCTCATCAGGACCTCACCGAAGGCAGGGGGTCCAGCCACGTGATGGCCGCCTGCCGCCCGGTGGGGGCGTCGCGGCGGTGGCTGAACAGGTCGCGGGTCTCCATCGTGCAGCGCGGGTCCCCGCCGATGCGGGCGACGCCGAGCGCGGTGAGCTGGTGGTGAAGGCCGGCACGAAGGTCCAGCCCGGCCGTGCCCGTGCGGGTCCGGACGGCGCTGCCGGGCAGCGCGGCGTCGACCTCGGCGGCCATCGCGGCGGGCACCTCGTAGCAGCCTCCGCAGACGGCGGGCCCGAGCAGCACCTCGACGTCCCCGACGCGCGCACCGAGCGCCACCATCGCCTCGACGACGGCCGGCAGCACCCCCGCCGCGGCCCCGACGCGCCCGGCGTGGGCCGCGCCGACGATCCCGGCGCGGGGGTCGGCGAGCAGGACGGGCACGCAGTCGGCCGCCAGCACCGCGATCCCGACGCCGGGCACCGCGGTGACCACGGCGTCGGTGTCCGGGACGTCCGGCGCACCGGCGGCCGGTACGGCGTCGACGGTCTCGACGCGGGTGCCGTGCACCTGCTGCAGATAGACGACCGGGACCCCGAGCTCGCGGGCGACCCGCGCCCGGTTCGCCGCGACGGCGGCCGGGTCGTCGTCGACGCCGGTGGACAGGTTGAACCGGGCGAAGCGGCCGGTCGACCGTCCGCCGGCGCGCGTGGTGACGACCCGCCGCACGCGCGGGGTCACCTGGACTCCCGGGTGGCGGGCCGCACACAGACCGCGGGGCCCGCACACAGGTCCGTACCTGTGCGCGAGCCCGCGGAGGTGTGTGCCGGAGGTGTCGTCGCCGACACCGTCAGCGCTTCATGAACGGCGGCACGTCCACGTCGTCGTCGAGGTCGTCGACCGGGGCCTGCTGCCCGTAGGACGACGCCGGGCGCTCGACGACCGGCGGGGCCGGCGGGGTGTGCGCCGCGGGCGGGGTGTACGCCGGCGGCTCGGGAGCGGGCTCGGTGACCGGCCGGGCCGACTCCGGGCGCCGTGGCTCCGGGAACCCCGACGGCGCGGCGGCCGGCGGGAGCGTCCCGGACTGGTTGGAGCCCGCGTAGCCGTTGCCGTTGGAGGCGCCCTGGTAGGGCGGCGGCGGGGTGCTGCCGTTGGCCGCCGCGGCCGGGGCGGCGGGCGTGGCCGGGGCCGTGGAGCCGCTGACGCCCGGCGCGATGACGCTCTTGCCGCTGCCGGTCCCGTACGCGGCCGGGTCGAGCTTCTTGTGCGTCGGACCGCCCGCCTCGAAGCCCGCGGCGATGACCGTGACCCGGACCTCGTCACCGAGGGAGTCGTCGATCACCGTGCCGAAGATGATGTTCGCCTCGGGGTGTGCTGCCTCCTGCACCAGCGAGGCGGCCTCGTTGATCTCGAACAGGCCGAGGTCGGAGCCACCCGCGATCGACAGCAGCACGCCCTGGGCGCCGTCCATCGACGCCTCGAGCAGCGGCGAGTTGATCGCCTTGCCCGCCGCCTGCACCGCGCGGCCCTCCCCGCGGGAGGACCCGATGCCCATCAGCGCGCTGCCCGCACCGGACATGACCGACTTGACGTCGGCGAAGTCGAGGTTGATCAGGCCGGGGGTCGTGATCAGGTTCGTGATGCCCTGGACACCGGAGAGCAGCACCTCGTCGGCGGAGCGGAAGGCGTCCATGAGCGAGACGCCCACGTCGCCGAGCTGCAACAGACGGTCGTTGGGGATGACGATGAGCGTGTCGCACTCCTGGCGCATCCCGCCGATCCCCTCCTCCGCCTGGCCCGCGCGACGGCGGCCCTCGAAGGTGAACGGGCGGGTGACGACGCCGATGGTGAGCGCGCCGAGCTTGCGCGCGATCGACGCGACGACGGGCGCGCCGCCGGTGCCGGTGCCGCCGCCCTCCCCCGCGGTGACGAAGACCATGTCGGCCCCCTTGAGGACCTCCTCGATCTCCTCGCGGTGGTCCTCGGCGGCCTTGCGGCCGACCTCGGGGTTGGCGCCCGCACCGAGACCGCGGGTGAGCTCGCGCCCGATGTCGAGCTTGACGTCGGCGTCGGACATGAGCAGGGCCTGCGCGTCGGTGTTCACCGCGATGAACTCGACGCCCTTGAGGCCGACCTCGATCATGCGGTTGACGGCGTTGACCCCGCCGCCACCGATGCCGACGACCTTGATCACGGCCAGGTAGTTGTGCGGGGGCGTCATGCGCGGTCCCTTCCTACAAAGTGGGGCCGGGGGAAGTTTCCGTTCCGACGGGTCGAACGCTAGGTCGCGATTCCGCGCCGGTCCAGCAGGCGCGCCGCGCGGCAGCAACCCCCCGACCGGGTCTACCTGTGCGTCATCAGGAACGCACGGTGGGTAATGCCGGGCTCGTCACGTCGTAGACGCGGCCCGGCTGGGTCAGCAGGGCCGTCAGCACGGCGGCCTTGCGGTCGGACTCCTCGGCCGGTCCCCAGCGCACCTGGCGGTCCTCCGAGAGCCCCAGCGTCACCTGCGGGGTGCCCCCACCGATGGCCACGTCGACGGTCGCGACCCGCCCTCGGAGGGCCTCCGGCAGGGCGGTGAGGACGTCCAGGGCCGCACGGGTGGACGGGTCGTCCGGACCGACGGCGCCGAAGGTGAGCTGCGGCAGCCCCGGCTGGACCGGTGCGGGGTAGACGACCCCGGTGGCGTCGACGGGCATCGGGCCCCGCGGCGTCTGCGCCACGGCGACCGCGGTGCGCTCGACGATGGCGACCGTCACGGTGTGCGGCCAGCCCCGGCCCACCTCCACCGAGCCGATGCCCGGCAGCTGCGCCACCCGCTGGGCGATCCCCGCGGTGTCGACGCCCGCGAGGGGGCCGCCGGGCAGCACCGCGGCCGCGGCGAGCACGTCGGCCTGCGGCACGTCGACGGTGCCGGTGACCTCGACTCCCTCGACGTCGAACAGGCCCAGGTCGTAGACGAGCACGCGGACGCCGACGGCGAGGACGCCGAGGAGGACCAGCACGCCGACGAGCGCCGCGACCCGCCTGCGGCGGCGGTGCAGCGGGGAGGGCTCGGGCCGGGAGGCGGCGGGGCGGGACCGGGGGCGGTCGTCGCCCCGGTCGGTGTCGCGGTCGGTGTCGCGGTCGGTGTCGCGGTCGGTGTCGTCGGGGTCCGGGGTGCGGGTCCGTGCGGTGGTCCGGCCGTCGGAGCGGGTGGACCCGCCGGTGCGGCGCCCGCCCCTGCCGTCGCGACCCGCGGGTTCCCCGGCGGTCCGACGGGCCGTGGTGCGACCCCCCGCCCGCTCGTCCGACGCGCGCTCCCCCGACCCCCGGTCGGTGCGAGCCCGATCGGCGCCCGTCCGGCCACCGGTCCGATCGCCACCGGTCCGATCGCCACCGGTCCGATCGCCACCGGTCCGATCGCCGGACGACCGGTCGCCGCCGGACCGGGCCGTGCCGGACCGGGCCGACCCGGCCCCCGCGGTCCTCGCCCGGGACGGGCGTGCCGCCGTCTGGTCCCCCGCCCGCTCCCCCGCCTGCTCCGCCGCCTGCTCCTCCGCCTGCTCCTCCGCCGCGCGACGGGCCACCGCCTCGCCGACCGTCTCCCGCCGCGGGCTCACCCCGCGCCCCCGAGCCCCGCAACCGCGAGCCCCGCAGCCTCGAGCCCCGCAGCCTCGGAACCCGGGCCACGCGTATCTCCCGGCCGTTCGCGCTCGTCCGGGCGTGCGCGGACGGCGGATTGGTGCGCGGGCGGGGTCATCGACGGCGCTCGAGCTCGAGCAGGACCTCCGGACCGAGGACCGTGACGTCACCCGCGCCCATCGTGATGACCAGGTCGCCGGGCCGCGCGATGCCCGCGACGACCCTCGGCACGTCCGACCAGCCCGGCACGAACCGCACCTGCCCGGCGGGCAGCGGCACGGCGTCGGCGACGAGAGCACCGGTGACGCCGGGCTCGGGGTCCTCGCGGGCGCCGAACACGTCGAGCACCACGACCTCGTCGGCCAGGGCCAGCGCGCGGCCGAAGTCGGCGGCGAACTCGCGGGTACGGGAGTACAGGTGCGGCTGGAAGGCGACGACGACCCGACCGGCCCCGGCCACGACGTCGCGGGCCGCACGCAGCTGCGCGGCGACCTTGCTCGGATGGTGGGCGTAGTCGTCGTAGACCGCGACCCCGTCGGCGCGGCCCTTGAACTCGAAGCGGCGCCGCACGCCGTCGAACGCGGCGAGTCCCGCGAGCAGCTCCTCCGGCGGGGCACCGAGCTCGACGCCGGCCAGCAGGGCGGCGAGCGCGTTGAGGGCCATGTGCTCCCCCGGTACCGCCAGCCGCAGCCGGTGCTCCGTGCCGGCGTGGCGCAGGACCATACGGGCACCGGGCCCGTCGGGGCGGAAGTCGACGAGCCGGGCGTCGGCGTCGGCGTGGCGCCCGTAGCGCAGCACCCGGATCCCGCGGGACTCCGCGAGCGCGGCCAGGTCGGCGGAGCCCGGGTCGTCGGCGCAGGCCACGAGCGCGCCACCGGGGGTGATCCGGCCCAGGAACTCGCCGAACGCCGCGATGTACGCCTCGGGCGTGCCGTAGTGGTCGAGGTGGTCGGCCTCGACGTTGGTGACGATCGCGACCTGCGGGCCGAACGCGAGGAACGACGCGTCGCTCTCGTCCGCCTCGGCCACGAACACGTCCCCGTGGCCCTCGTGCGCCCCGGACCCGGACGACGCCAGGTCACCGCCGATGGCGAACGACGGGTCGAGCCCGGCGTGCTGCAGCGCGACCGTGAGCATCGAGGTGGTGGACGTCTTGCCCGCCGTGCCGGTGACACAGACCAGCCTGCGGCCCGTGGTGAGGGCGGCGAGGGCCTGGGCGCGGTGGGCGACGTCCAGGCCGCGGGAGCGGGCGGCGGCCAGCTCGGGGTTGGTCTCCCGGATCGCCGAGGACACGACGACGGTGGCCGGGGCCTCCGGAAGGTGCGCGGGGTCGTGGCCGATCTCGATGCGCGCCCCGAGTGCCCGCAGCGCGAGCACGGTGCGCGAGTCTTTCGCGTCGGACCCGGAGACGGTGACTCCGCGGGCCAGCAGGATGCGGGCGATGCCGCTCATCCCGGCACCGCCGATGCCGATGAGGTGGACGCGGTCGTGCAGCGTGACAGGGCCGGTGGGGGTCATGCCACCTCCTCGCCGACGCCCGCCGGAAGCACGACCCAGGGCGCTGTGCCGGACGATGGCCTCGCGGGCTCGGTCATGCGCGCGCCACCTCCAGCACCACGCGGGCCAGCCGCTCGTCGGCGTCGGCGTGCCCGGACGCGCGCGCGGCGACGCCCATCGCGGCCAGCCGGGCGGGGTCGGTGAGCAGCGGGAGCAGCTCGGTCAGCACGCGCTCGCCGGTCAGCTCCCCGTCGGGGACGAGGATCCCGCCCCCGGCCGCGACGACCGGTCCGGCGTTGAGCGCCTGCTCCCCGTTGCCGTGCGGCAGCGGGACGTAGACGGCGGGCAGGCCGACCGCCGACACCTCGGCCACGGTCATCGCCCCCGCGCGCCCGAGTACGGCGTCGGCGGCGGCGTAGGCCAGGTGCATGTCGTCGATGTAGGGCAGTGCCACGTAGGAGGGGGGCACGTACCCGTCGGCGGCCGGCGCCGCGGTGCCGCCGCGGCCGTGGGCGTGCAGCACGGCGACCCCGGCGTCGAGCAGGCCGGGCAGGGCGGCGGCGACCGCGGAGTTCAGCGTGCGCGCGCCCTGCGAGCCGCCGAAGACGAGCAGGACCGGGCCGTCGGCGGGCAGGCCGTACTTCTGGCGGGCCTCCGCGCGCAGGGCCGGACGGTCCAGCGTGGTGACGGCGCGGCGCAGCGGGATGCCGAGCACCTCCGCCCCCGGCAGGCCCGACCCGGGGACGGCGGCGACGACCCGCGCGGCGAACCGGGCACCGACCTTGTTGGCCAGGCCGGCGCGCGCGTTGGCCTCGTGCACGACGATCGGGACGCGGCCGCGGGCGCCGAGGTAGGCGGGCAGCGCGACGTAGCCGCCGAACCCGACCACCACGTCGGCGTCGACGGCGGTGAGCACCTCGCGCACCCGCGTGATCGCGCCGCGGACGCGACCGGGCAGCCGCAGCAGGTCGACGCTCGGCTTGCGCGGCAGCGGGACCGGCGGGATCAGCTCCAGCGGATAGCCGCGGGCCGGGATCAGCGTGGAGTCGAGGCCACGCTCCGTGCCCAGCGCGGTGACCCGCGAGTCGGGGACGAGGCGGCGCACGGCGTCGGCGAGGGCGAGGGCGGGCTCGATGTGCCCCGCACTCCCCCCGCCGGCGACGACGACGGACAGGTCGCTCATCGGACCCGCGCCGAGGCCCGGGTCACCGGCGCCTTGTACGGCTCCGGCGGCGACAGCAGGAACATCCGCGCGATCCGGCCCTGGCCCGGGCGGCGCAGCACGGCGACCGCCTCCGGCTCGTGGCGGGCGGCGTTGGCGAGGACGCCGAACACGAACATGGTGACCACGAGCGAGGTCCCTCCGGACGAGATCAGCGGGAGCTGCAGCCCGGTCACCGGCAGCAGCCCCACGACGTAGCCGATGTTGATGGCGGCCTGGGCGACGAGCCAGGTCGTGGACGTGGCGACGACGATCCGCAGCCACGGGTCGGTGGTGCGCGAGGCGATCCGGAACCCGGTGTAGGCCAGCGTGGCGAACAGCGCGAGCACCGAGAACGCCCCGACGAAGCCCAGCTCCTCGCCGATGATCGCGAAGATGAAGTCGTTGTGGGCGTTGGGCAGGTAGCTCCACTTGGCCCGGCCCTGCCCGAGCCCGACGCCGAACAGGCCGCCGTCGGCGAGCGAGTACAACGCCTGGCGGGCCTGGAAACCGGCGGCCTGGGTGTCGCTGGCGTCGAGGAAGGAGGTGATGCGCGCGAGGCGGTACGGGGCGGCCAACCCGAGGATCAGCGCGCCGCCCGCAGCCCCGGCGAGCAGTGCGCCCATCAGGCGCAGCGGCGCCCCGCCGAAGTACAGCAGCGAGATGACCACCACGCCGAGCGTGATCAGCATCCCGAAGTCGGGCTGCAGCACGAGCAGCACGCACAGCAGCAGCGCCACCGGCATGACCGGGGACAGCGCGTACTTCCAGCGGTGCATGACCGCGCGGCGGGCCGCGAGGACGTGCGCGCCCCACAGCGTCAGCGCCACCTTGACGGCCTCCGACGGCTGGATCGTGAACGAGCCGCCGATCGCGATCCACGCCTTCGAGCCGCTGCGCACGGTGCCGAACAGCAGCACCGCGACCAGCGCGACGACGCCGATCACCAACGCGGCCGGGGCGAGCGCGCGCAGCCGCCGCGGGGAGATCCGCAGACCGAGCCAGAACATCGCGACACCGGGGACACAGAACAGCAGCTGGCGGTAGAACACGTCGTAGGAGGACCCGTCGCTGACCAGCGACTCCACCGACGACGCCGACAGCACCATGACCAGGCCGAACAGCGTGAGCAGCCCGAAGACGCCGAGCACGAGGTGCAGCGAGGTGAGCGGGCGCGAGAGCCACTGCGCGAGCGCCGAGCCGGCCCGGCCGACGGCCTGCCGCACGGCGCCGGGCTGCGGCGCGGGTCGCCGGGCCGGGGAGCGCGTGCTCACGCGGGGACCTCCGCGAGGGCGGCCACGGCGCCCGCGAAAGCCTCCCCGCGCTCAGCGTAGTCGCGGAACTGGTCCATCGACGCCGCCGCGGGGGCGAGCAGGACGACGTCGCCGGGCTGGGCGAGGGCGGCGGCACGGCGCACGGCGGACGACATGGGCCCATCGTCGCCCGCGACCACCTCGCTCACGGGGACCTCGGGCGCGTGTCGCGCGAGCGCGGCGAGGATCTCCGAACGGTCGGTGCCGATCACCACGACCCCCCGCAGGCGTCCGGCGTGGCGGGCCACCAGGTCGTCGACCGAGGCCCCCTTGAGGAGCCCGCCCGCGATCCACACGACCCGGCCGGGGACCGCGGCCAGCGACGCCGACGCCGCGTGCGGGTTCGTCGCCTTCGAGTCGTCGACGTAGCCGACGCCGCCGATCTCGGCCACCCGCTCGGCGCGGTGGCGTCCCGGGCGGAACCCGGTGAGCCCGTCGCGCACCGCGTCGGGTCCGACGCCGTGGGCGCGTGCCAGTGCCGCGGCGGCGAGGGCGTCGGTGACGCCGGGCGGGCCGCCGGGCTCGACGTCGGCGGCCGCGGTGAGCTCGACGGTCTCGCCGAACGCCCGGTCGACCAGCATCCCGTCGACGACGCCCAGCTCCCCCGCCCGCGGCTCGCGCAGCGTCACCCCGACCTTCCGCGGGGCCGGGGCCGCGGCCAGGAGGGCCGCGGCGCGGTCGTCGTCGACGCCCGCGACGGCGACCGGGCCGAGCAGCGCGCGGGCCTTCGCGGCGGCGTAGGCGTCCATGGAGCCGTGCCAGTCGAGGTGGTCCTCGGCGACGTTGAGCACGACCCCCGCCGCCGGGACGATCGACGGCGACCAGTGCAGCTGGAAGCTCGACAGCTCCACGGCGAGCACCGGGTGCCCCGCGCGCACGGCATCGACGCACGCGTAGCCGATGTTTCCGCAGGCGACGGCGTCGAGGCCGCCCGCGCGCAGCATCGCCGCGAGCATCCCGGTGGTCGTGGTCTTGCCGTTGGTGCCGGTGACGACGAGCCACGCGGGCGGCTCGGGGCGCGCGGCCCCCAGCCACCAGGCCAGCTCGGTCTCCCCGACGACGGGCACGCCGAGCCGGGTGATCGGGTGGTCCGGCCGCCGCCCCGGCCCGGTGACGACGAGTGCGGTACCCGGCGGCAGGGCGTCCTCGGACCCGGCGACGGCCCCGTCGGGCAGGTCGACGAGCCGATCGGGCACGGAGTCGGTGACGGTGACCCGGGCCCCGATCTCGACGAGCGCGCGAGCGGCGGCGAGCCCGGAGATCCCGGCCCCGGCGACGACGACAGCGGCCCCGCGCAGCTCCTCGGGCCTCATGATCGACGTTCCGGAACCCCGTGCGGGCCCCGGCCCGCCCCCCGTTCCGAGACGCTGATCATGCTCAGGCCCCCGCGCTGGCGGTGAGCCACTCGCTGTAGAACAGGCCCAGGCCCAGTGCCGCGCACATCGCCGCGAGCAGCCAGAACCGGATGATCACCGTGGTCTCGGCCCAGCCGGCCAGCTCGAAGTGGTGGTGGAACGGGGCCATCCGGAACAGCCGGCGACGGGTCGTGCGGAACACCACGATCTGCAGCGCCACCGACAGCGCCTCGACCACGAACACCCCGCCGATGACGACGAGCAGCAGCTCCGTGCGCGTCACCATCGACAGGCCCGCGATCAGGCCGCCGAGTGCGAGCGAGCCGGTGTCGCCCATGAAGATCCGGGCGGGGGCGGCGTTCCACCACAGGAACCCGATGCAGGCGCCCATCGCGGCGGCGGCGACGAGGCCGACGTCGAGCGGGTCGCGCACCTGGTAGCAGCCGGCGACCGGGTTGATCGCGCACGCGTTGCGGAACTGCCAGAACGCGATGATCACGTAGGTGGCGAGCACCATCGCCGACGTGCCCGCGGCGAGCCCGTCGAGTCCGTCGGTGAGGTTGACCGCGTTCGACCAGGCCGCGATGACGAGGTAGGCGAACAGCACGAACCCGATCGCGCCGAAGCTCAGCACGGTGATGTCGCGGACGAAGGACAGGCTCGTCGACGCCGGGGTGAGGCCGTCGCTGTTGGCGAAGCGGACCGCGAGCACCCCGAACACGACCGCGGTGATCAGCTGCCCGACGAGCTTGGAGGTCTTGTTCAGCCCGAGGTTGCGCTTGCGGCGGAGCTTGAGGAAGTCGTCGAGGAAGCCGACGGCCCCCAGCGCGGTCGTCAGGAACAGCACGAGCAGCGCGGAGAGCGTGATCGGCTCGCTGGTGAACAGGTGCGAGAGCAGGTAGCCCAGCCAGATCGCGATGAGGATCGCGACGCCGCCCATCGTCGGCGTGCCGCGCTTGGCCTGGTGGCTCGACGGCCCCTCGGCGCGGATCTCCTGGCCGAACCCCTGCCGCGCGAAGAAGCGGATCAGGTACGGCGTGAGCAGGATCGACACCGCGAGCGCCACGCCCGCGGCGATGAAGACACCTCTCACCGAGCTCCCTCCAGCAGGCCGGCCGCCAGCCGCTCCAGGCCCGCCGCACGGGAGGCCTTGACCAGCACGACGTCCCCGGGCCGCAGTTCGGCCCGCAGCAGTTCCAGTGCGGCGTCGACGTCGGCGGTGTCGCGGGGGGCGCCGTACTCCGGCGCACCCACCGCCACCAGCTCGTCGACGCCGTGTGCGAGTGCGTCCGCCGCGACCTGCGCGTGCGCGGCGTCGGAGCCCTCGCCCAGCTCGCCGATCCGGCCGAGCACGGCCCAGGTCCGGCGGCCGGTGCCGATCGAGACGAGCGCGGACAGCGCGGCGCGCATCGACTCCGGGTTGGCGTTGTAGGCGTCGTTGACGACGGTGACGCCGTCGGGCCGCTCGGTGAGCTCCATCCGCCACCTCGACGTGGGCTCGGCGAGCGAGAGGGCCGTGGCGACGCCGTCGACGGTGCCCCCGACCTCCAGTGCCACGGCGGCCGCGGCGAGGGCGTTGCCGACGTGGTGCTCACCGATCAGGCGCAGCGCGACCGGGGCCGACCCGCCGGGTGCGACGAGAGTGAAGCGGGCCCGCCCGGCGTCGAGGTGGACCTCCTCCGCGCGGACGTGCGCGTTGGGGTGCCGCCCGGTGAGCACGACGTGGGCCCCGGTGCGGATGCCCATCGCGGCGACGGCGGGGTCGTCGGCGTTGAGCACCGCGATCCCGTCGACGGGCAGGGCCTCCACCAGCTCGCCCTTGGCCGCGGCGATCGCGGCGGTCGAGCCGAACTCGCCGAGGTGGGCCGAGCCGACGTTGAGCACCACGCCGATCCGGGGCGGCACGGCGGCGGCGAGCGCGGCGATGTGCCCGGCCCCGCGCGCGGAGAACTCCAGCACGAGGTGGCGGGTGGTCTCACCGGCGCGCAGGGCGGTCCAGGGAAGGCCGAGCTCGTTGTTGAACGACCCGGGCGGCGCGACGGTCTCCCCCAGCGGCGCGAGCACGGCGGCGAGCAGGTCCTTCGTGGACGTCTTGCCCGAGCTGCCGGTGACGCCGACGACCACGAGGTCGGGCAGCTCCGCCACGGCGTGCCCGGCGAGGCGCCCCAGCGCGGCGAGGACGGCGGCGCCGTGGCCGTCGGGGTCGGTGCTCGCGAGATAGGTGTCGGTGCGCCGGTCGGGCACCTCGGGGGCGATCACGGCGGGCGCGTCGACCTCGCGACCGGCCAGCACGGCCACCGCACCCGCGTCGATCGCGGCGGCGGCGAAGTCGTGCCCGTCGACCCGCTCCCCCGGCAGCGCGACGAACAGCCCGCCGGCGCGGACCGCGCGGGTGTCGAACTCGACCGCGGTGACGATCTCGTCGCCCGTCGCCCGGTGCAGGCGCCCGCCGGTGACCGCCGCGACCTGGGCCGACGTCATCGGCCTCACGGGCGAACACCCGCCGCGGACAGCGCCGACGCGAGCTCCGCGGCGTCGTCGAAGGGGTGCTTGACGCCGTGGATCTCCTGGCCGACCTCGTGCCCCTTCCCCGCGACGACGACGGCGTCCCCCGGCCCGGCCGCGGCCACCGCCGCGGCGATGGCGGCGCGGCGGTCGCCGATCTCCACGACCTCGCCGCGGCCCGGCTCGGCCACCGCACCGGCGAGCATCGCGGCGCGGATCTCGGCGGGGTCCTCGGTGCGCGGGTTGTCGTCGGTGACGACCAGCAGCGACGACCGGGCCGCCGCGGCCGCGCCCATCATCGGGCGCTTGCCGCGGTCGCGGTCACCACCGCAGCCGAGCACCGTGATGATCCGGCCGTGGACCTCGTCGCGCAGGGCGTCGAGCAGGGCGGCGACGGCGGCGGGCTTGTGCGCGTAGTCGACGACGGCCAGGAACGGCTGCCCGGAGTCGACGCGCTGCATCCGCCCCGGCACCGCGACGCCCGCGATCCCGGCCGCGCCGACCTCCGCCGGCACCCCGACGGCGTCGAGGCAGGCCAGCGCGACCAGGGCGTTGGCCACGTTGAACGCCCCGGGCAGCAGCAGCCGGGCCGGGACCGCGCGGCCGTAGGGGGTGAGGACGGTGAAGGTCTGCGAGCCGTCCTGGCCGGTGACGGCGTCGATCGCGCGCCAGTCGGCCGGGGCGCCGGTGCTGCTGACCGTGACCACGCCCGGCGTGCGGGCGGCGAGGCGCTGCCCCCACCCGTCGTCGACGCAGACGACCCCGTGCTGCGCCCACCGGTCGAACAGCGTCGCCTTGGTCTCGAAGTAGTCCTCCATGTCGCGGTGGAAGTCGAGGTGGTCCTGCGACAGGTTCGTGAACGCGCCGACGGCGAACCGCGTGCCGCCGACCCGGCCCAGCGCGAGGGCGTGGCTGGACACCTCGACGGCCACGTCGGTGACCCCGGCCTGCGCCATCACGGCGAACAGGGCCTGCAGGTCGGGCGCCTCGGGGGTGGTGAACGAGCTCGGCAGGCGCTGCGCGCCGACGCGGGTGCCGATGGTGCCGATCAGCCCGGTCGAGCGGCCGGCCGCGGCCAGCCCGGTCTCGACGAGGTGGGTGACGGTGGTCTTGCCGGAGGTCCCGGTGACGCCCAGGACGGTCAGCGCGGCCGTCGGGTCGCCGTAGACGAGCGAGGAGGCCGAGCCCAGCACCGTGCGGGGGGTGGGATGGACGAGCACCGGGACGCCGATCGGGCGGGTGGCGCCGTCGGGGTCGGTGAGCACGGCGACCGCACCCGCGGCGACCGCGGCGGCGGCGAAGTCGGCGCCGTGGGCCCGCGAGCCGGGCAGCGCGGCGAACAGGTCGCCCGGCCGGACGTCGGAGGCCCGCAGCGTCACACCCGTGACCAGCACCCCCGGTGGTGGCGGTGCGACCCCGACGCGGGCCGCGACCGCGCGCAGGTCCACCGGCGGGAGCGCCCGCGGTCGGGTCGGCACCTCGGTGGGCGGGCTCGCGTACGACACGGGGGGAGGCTACCGGCGGGTGCCCCGGGCCCCGCCCGCGCACCGGGCCCCGCCACCGCAGGCCGGGACCGTCCGGCGCAGCAGGATCACCGGTCGTCGCGGGCCCGCCGCGCGGTGCCGGGCCACCTCCCGGCCGGTGACCGGTGATCGCGGGCGACCCCCGCCCGGCCGACCCCGGCCCCGGCCCCTCACGGCACGAACGGTGACGGAGGGCTCCGGTCCGGTCACCGCCCCGACCCGGCCGACCACCGATGCCCGATTCGTCCCCGTCCACCCCCGGGCCACCCCAGCCCCACGCGCACCCACCGCCACCACGCGCACCGTCGAGCGTGCGCGCGGCGGCGGTGGATACGCGCCCGCGGGCGGGAGGGACGGGGCGGGCCGTGTCAGGGGGCGACGAGCGTCTGGACCGGGGCCGGCTCCGCGCTCACCGGCAGCCCCTCGCGCTGGGCGAGGTAGCTGGCGATGTCGTGGAACAGCGGCGCGGCACTCGAGCCGCCGACGGGGGCGTCGAGCATGATCGCGATGACGTAGCGCGGGTCCTGCGCCGGGATCATGCCCGCGAAGGTGATCCAGTACGACGAGCGCGAGTAGCAGGCGCAGTCCGGGTCGACCTGCTGGGCCGTGCCGGTCTTGCCCGCCACCTGGTAGCCCGGCACGGCGGCCTGCGGGCCGGTGCCGCGCTGGCCGCGGGCGTCCTGGGTGACCGCGGTGAGCATGGTCCGCACCTGCGCCGCCGTCTCCGGCGAGACGACCCGCGTCGACTCCGGGGCGGGCGTCGGGGTGCGCAGGCCGTCGGGCCCGATCGTCCCCGCGACGATCCGCGGCGGGATGCGCACGCCGTCGTTGGCGATGGCCTGGTACATCCCGGCCATCTGCAGCACCGTCATCGACAGGCCCTGCCCGATCGGCAGGTTGCCGAACGTCGAGCCGGACCACGCCTCGCGCGCCGGCACCGATCCGGCGCTCTCGCCCGGCAGGCCGACCTCGGTGCGCACACCGACCCCGAACGCGGCGAGCATCGCGGCGAAGCGGTCCTCGCCGACGCGCTGCGCGGTCATGATCGTGCCGACGTTGGAGGACTTCGCGAGCACGCCGGTGAGCGTGTAGTTCTCGACGCCGTGGTCCCAGGCGTCCTTGATCGTCCGGTCGGCCACGTCGATCGTGCCGGGCACGGAGAGAACCTCGTCCGGGGTGGCGACGCCGAACTCCAGCGCCGCGGCCATCGTGACGACCTTGTTCACCGATCCCGGCTCGAACGGGCTGGTCACGGCCGGGTTTCCGCCACCGGTGCCGGTGGAGCGGTCGGCGTCGCCGCCGTTGGCCAGCGCGAGCACCTGCCCGGTCGCGACGTCGAGCACCACGGCCGAGGAGGACTCCCCCGCCCCGGTGCGCGCCACCTCGTCGGCGAGCGCGCGCTGCACGGTGAACTGCAGGTCGGAGTCGAGCGTGAGCTGCAGGTCCGAGCCGGGCACGACGGGCCGCTCGAACTGCGTGCTGCCCGGGATCTCCGCCGCGCTCTCCTCGGCCTGCCCGACGACCCGCAGTCCCGGCGAGCCGGCCAGCAGGTTGTCCTGGGAGTTCTCCAGGCCCTCACGCCCGGTGATCCGCTCCTCGCCGGCGTCCCAGCGGGAGAAGCCGACGATGCTCGACGCCAGGGAACCGCCCGGGTACTCCCGCTTCTCGCGGTACTCCTCGGCGATCAACGGGAAGCGTTCGCGCAGGTCACGGGCCACGTCGGGGTCGACGTACTCGGCGAGCACGACGTAGCCGCGGTCGGCACTGAGCTTGTCGACGAGCTCCTGGCGGTCCTGCCCCGTCGACGCGGCGACGGCGGTGGCCATCTCCTGGACCATCGACGCGGTGCCGTCACCGAGGGTGCGGGCGATCGTGCGCGGGTTCGCGACCAGCGCCCGCGCCTCGACGCTGAACGCCAGCGGGGTGCCCGCGCGGTCCAGGATCGAGCCGCGCTCGGCGGGCACCTCCAGCTCGACGGTGCGCTGGCGCTCCGCGGCCGCCGTCAGCTCGGAGGCCTGCACGGTCTGCACCGTGACGAGCTTGAGCGTGGCCAGCCCCAGCGCCACGACGAGCACGATCCGGCCGACCTTGAACCGGGCGTTGTGGTCACGGGTGCGCGGCGGCGGGCGCCGCGGCGGCGCCTTGCGCGCGGTGGGTGCGGTGCGGGCTGCTCCGCCGGGCCGGGTCCGGGGCGGGGCGGAGGGCATCAGCCCGCGGCCGCGGTGTCGGTGCCTGCGGTGTCGGTGCCTGTGGTGTCGGTGCCTGTGGTGTCGGTGCCGGCCGCGGGGTCGACCACCGCCGGGTCGGAGGCGGGCTGGTCGGCCGCGGGCTGGGCGGCCGGCTCGGCCACGGCGGGGGCGACCCCGGCCGCCAGGTCGGGGTCGAGGGCCGCGTTCGGGTCGACGGCGGGGTTCGGGTCGACGGCGGCGTTCGGGTCCACCGGCGCCGCGTTCGGGTCCACAGGTGCGTTCGGGTCCACAGGTGCGTTCGGGTCCACCGGGACCGGTGCCGCCGGCGGGGCCGCCACGACGGGCGGGGCGGGCGCGCGGGCCACCAGCGGATCCCCGACGACCGTGACCGCCCCGTCCTCGCCGACGACGAGCCGGGCCGGGTCCTGCACCGGCACCATCCCCATCTCCGACGCCCGGCGGGCGAGCTCGGGGGCGGACGCCGCGACGGCGACCTCCCGGCGGAGCCGCTCGACCTGCTCGGTCATCGAGCCGGCCTCGTCGCGGGCGGCCTGCAGCCGGTAGGAGTCGGCCGCCGCGGCCGTCGAGAGCCACAGCGTCGTCACCAGACCGACACCGAGGAGGACCATCACCAGCAGCACGAACTGCGCACGCCGGGTCGACGGCCCGGACCGCGCGGGGCGCACCCCTCCGACGAGGCGGCGCAGCCGCTCGTCGCGCTTCGCGTAGGCCCGCTGGGCCGCGGGTGCCCCCCGCTGGGCGGGGATCACCGCCGGCTTGGGCGCGCGCGCCGGCCGCGGCGCGGTGCGCACCTTCGAACGCTCGGTCACCGGTGCACTCATCGCTTACCCACCCTCGTGCTCATGCTGCGCTCCCCCCGATCCGTTCCGCCGCCCGCAGACGCACCGAGGCGGCCCTCGGGTTGTCCGCGATCTCCTCGTCGCCCGCCTGCTCCGACCCGCGCGTCAGCAACCGCAGCTCGGGCCCGTGGTCGGGCAGCTCGACGGGCAGGTCCACCGGCGTGCGAGAGGTGGACCGCCCGGCCAGCTCACGCTTGACCATCCGGTCCTCCAGCGAGTGGTAGGACAGCACGACCAGGCGGCCGCCGACCGCGAGCGCGTCGAGTGCGGCGGGCAGCGCCCCACGCAGTGCCTCCAGCTCGGCGTTGACCTCGATCCGCAGCGCCTGGAACGTCCGCTTCGCGGGGTGTCCCCCGGTCCGTCGCGACGCCGCGGGCACCGCCGTGTAGAGCAGTTCGACGAGCTCGGCACTGCGCCGCAGCGGCGCCGTCGCCCTGCGCCGGCCCACCGCCTGGGCGATGCGCAGCGCGAACCGCTCCTCGCCGTACTCCCGCAGCACGCGGGCGAGCTGCGGGACGGGGTAGGTGTTGAGCACGTCGGCCGCGGTGGGCCCGGTGGTGGGGTCCATCCGCATGTCGAGGTCGGCGTCGCGGGAGTAGGAGAACCCGCGTTCGTCGGCGTCGAGCTGCAGCGAGGAGACACCGAGGTCGAACAGCACGCCGTCGACGGGCCCCAGCCCGAGGTCGGCGAGCACGTCGGCGATGCCGTCGTAGACCGCGTGCACGAGGTGCGTGCGGTCGGCGTAGGCGACGAGCCGGCGACCGGCGAGCGCGAGCGCGTCCGGGTCGCGGTCGAGGCCGACGAGGACGAGCCGCGGGTGCGCCGCCAGCAACGCCGCCGCGTGGCCGCCGAGGCCCAGCGTGGCGTCGATGAGCACGGGGGGTGGTCCGGGTCGCGTCAGAGCGGGCGCGAGCAGCTCGGCGACACGGGGCAGGAGCACCGGGACGTGCCTGGCCCCAGCCGGCCCGTCCTGATCATCCTGCACCGTTCACCTCCCACGCCCTGCCGCCGCCGTACCGTCGTGCCCCGCCGTCGGTGTTCCGCGGACCGCGCCCGTGCTCCCCAGCCTGGGCGTGGTCGGCGGTGCCCCCACCCGGACGCCGCGCCCACCTCCACGCCGCCGCCGGACCTGGCACCGGGGAAGGTGCGCCAGGGCCGCAGGCGTCGCGGAAGGAACGCGGCGCCCGGGTGGGGACACCGACCTCGTTCGTTCCTCTCGGGCTCAGATGAGCCCGGGAAGGACCTCCTCCTGCGCTTTCGCGTACTCGTCCTCGTGCTGTTCCTGGTACTGCTGCCAGGCCTGCGCGTCCCAGATCTCGGCACGCGTGAACGCGCCGATCACCACGCAGTCCTTGCTGAGCCCCGCGTAGCGCCGCAGCTCCGCGTTGATGGCGATGCGGCCCTGTGAGTCGGGGTTCTGGTCGTCGGTGCCGGAGAAGAGGTTGCGTTGGAACACCCGGGCCGACTCGCTGGTGAGCGGAGCCGAGGCGACCTTCGCCGCCATCTCGCCGAAGGCCTCCCTGGTGAAGACGTAGAGGCAGTGGTCCTGCCCCTTCGTGATCATCAGACCGCCTCGCAGTTCGTCCCGGAACTTGGCGGGCAGCGTGAGCCGCCCCTTGTCGTCCAGCTTCGGGGTGTAGGTGCCGAGGAACATCGGCGCCACCTCCACCGCGGCCGGTGCCGAGACGACCCCAGTGCGCCCCAGCGATCTCCACACTACCCCACTTCCCTCCACCGTCAACCTGTGCCAAGACCGCTCATCCGCTGGTCGCACGCAGAAACCGCAGCTCAGAGCGCTGACGATCCAGTGGGGGGCGGTGGGGCACCACACGGCCGCGCAACGACTTTCGTCGCCCAGGATGCTCCATTCGACTACGGAGAGTCACAGTTCTTCGCCACACGAGACCTCCGGAGCCGGGCTGGTGGGCACTGTGGGGGGCCGGTGGGGATCGGGCGCGACGGCGGTGGGGGAAAGTGGTGGAGGGCCCGACGTCACCCGTCCGGGTACGCCGATCGCGGCGGTTTGACAGACTGGGCCGCGGAGCACCCCGCCGGGCCTCCACGGAGCGAGGACACCATGCGAGGAGGTCGGGTGACGACGACCAGCAGCCGTTCCGGTCGGGACGCGGTTCCCGGCGTCGGACTGGCCGAGGTGGCCGAGCTGAGCGCCCGGGTCGCGGCCAACATCCAGCGCGTGATCGTCGGCAAGCCCGACGTCGTGCGCATCGCACTGGTGACGCTGCTCGCCGAGGGGCACCTGCTCGTCGAGGACGTGCCGGGCGTCGGCAAGACCTCGCTCGCCAAGGCGCTGGCGCGGTCGATCGACTGCTCGGTGAGCCGCGTGCAGTTCACCCCCGACCTGCTCCCGGGCGACATCACCGGCATGTCGATCTACAACCGGCAGTCCACGGAGTTCGAGTTCCGGCCCGGCCCGGTGTTCGCCAACATCGTGATCGCCGACGAGATCAACCGCGCGTCGCCGAAGACCCAGTCGGCCCTGCTGGAGTGCATGGCCGAGCACCAGGTCACCGTCGACGGCGCCACCTACGCCCTCGCCAGTCCGTTCATGGTCGTCGCCACGCAGAACCCGATCGAGATGGACGGCACCTACCCCCTGCCCGAGGCCCAGCGCGACCGTTTCACCGCGCGCGTGTCCGTCGGGTACCCGGACGTCGCGGCCGAGCTGGCGATGGTCGACGAGCACGCCAGCAGCGACCCGCTCGAGCACCTCGGCCCGGTCACCGACGCCCGGCGCCTGCACGCGGTCATCGAGGCGGTGCGGCAGGTCCGCCTCGGCCCGGAGGTGCGGCAGTACTGCGTCGACCTCGTCGGGATCACCCGGCGGCTGCCCGAGGTCCGCCTCGGCGCCTCCCCCCGCGCCACCCTGCAGCTCGTGCGCGCGGCGAAGGCCCAGGCCGCGCTGGCCGGTCGCGGCTTCGTCGTGCCCGACGACGTGCAGGCCGTCGCCGTCCCGGTGCTCGCCCACCGCCTGCTCCTCACCCCGGACGCGCAGGCGTCGCGGCGCTCGGCGGTCGAGCTGGTCCGGGCGCTGCTGGGCCGCCACCCGGTCCCCCAGCGGGCCGGCGGCTGACCGTGCGGCTGGCGGGCCTGACGACCCGCGGGCGCTGCCTGCTCGCCGCCGGTGCGGCCACCGCGGTCTCGGCGTTCGTCCTCGACGAGCGCGACCTGCTCCGCGTCGGCGCCTTCGTCGCACTGCTGCCGCTGCTCGCCCTGCTGGTGTCGGTGTTCACCCGCCGCTCGGTACGCGGGTCCCGCGAGGTCTCCCCCGAGCGCGTCCCGGCCGGTGGCGAGGTCTCCGTCGGGATCACGCTGCCCGGCGGGCCGCTGGTCGGCGCCCTGCGCCTGGTCGACGCCGTGCCGGACGCCTCGGGCCCGCAGCCGTCGGCCCCGCCCCGGTTCACCGTGCACCGCCTGTCCCCCCGCGCCGGCGCGCAGCTGTCCTACCCGCTGATCCCGGCCCAGCGCGGCGTCCACCGGATCGGCCCGCTCACCGGCAGCTCCACCGACCCGCTCGGTCTCGCCGAGTTCGAGCGCGAGCTCGCTCCGGCGTCCCTGCTCGTCGCACTCCCCCGGGTCATCGGGCTGCGCGGCATGCCGCAGGCGCTCGGTTCCGGCGAGGGCACGCCCGGCGCCGCGCTCGCCCACCAGGGCCAGGGCCGCTCCGACGTCCTGGTCCGCCAGTACCGCCGGGGCGACGAGCTGCGCCGCGTGCACTGGCGCAGCACCGCCCGCCACGACGAGCTGATGGTCCGGCTCGAGGAACGCCCGTGGCGCACCGGCACCACCGTGCTGCTCGACCGCCGCGACGCCGCGCACCGCGGCCACGGCCCCGACTCCAGCCTGGAGGTCGCGATCAGCCTCGCCGCGAGCATCTGCACCCACCTCGGCGGCCGCGGTGAGGTGATCACCCTGGTCACGGAGGACGGCGCCGAGCTGGGCACCGCCTCCGGCGACATCGACCCGCTGCTCGACACGCTCGCCGCTCTGCGCCCCGTGGCCCGCACCGACCTCGCCGGCCCCGAGCTGGCCGGCGACGTGCTCGCCGTCCTCGGGGCACTCGGCGCCGGCGACCTGGAGTCCCTGATCGCCCGCCAACCCGCGGGCGGGCACGCCGTCCTCCTCGACGTCGCGGGCTGGGAACCGGCCGGCCGCGGCCCCGACGTCGCCGCCGCGGCCACCGCCCTGCGCCGCGCCGGATGGCGGGTCGCGGTCGCCCGCGCGGGCGTCGCGCCCGACCGCGCGTGGGACGAGCTGGTCGCCCAGAGCATCGGGAGCACGTCGTGACGCTCACCGCCCCGCGGCCCGCCCGCACCGCACAGCGACCGGCGAACCCCGGCCCGGCCCCGCGACCGCTGGCCCCCGTCCTGTGCGCGGTCGCGGTGCTGCTCGCCGCGGGCCCCGTCTCCGCCGTCGTCCAGGGGCCGGCGTGGCTCGGGTACGCGGGCGCGGCGGTCGGGCTCGTCGCCGTCGTCGGGGTGGTGGCCGCGTTCGCGCCGCGGATCCCGGCCCTCGCCGTCGCGCTCGTGCAGGTGGCCGGGCTGCTCGGCCTGGTCACCGCCCAGTTCACCGACGACGGTGTGGCCCGGGTGCTGCCCGGCCCCGCCGCGCTCGGCGACCTGGGCGCGCTGCTGGCCGGGGCAGGCGGGCAGATCGACGTCGGCACGGCCCCCGTCGCGTCGACGCCGGAGATCCTGTTCCTCGTCACCGCATCCCTCGGCCTGCTCACGGTGGCGGTACACCTCGCCGCCGTCGGGGCGGCGGCCCCGGCCGCGGCCGGCGTGCCGCTGCTCGCCGCGTTCGCCGTACCCGCGGCCCTGGCCGACGACCTGCTCCCGTGGTGGACGCTCGCCACCGCCGCACTCGGCTTCGGACTGCTCCTGCTCGCCCCCGACGGCAACCGCCGCCAGATCCCGGGCGGCGCGGTGCTCGTCGCGGGGGCGGCGGTGCTCGCGCTGCTCGTCGGCACCGCCACGGCGTTCGTCGGTACCGCGGGGCGCTTCGACGGTGGCGGCGACGGGGCCGGGCGCGGCGCGATCGGGCTGAGCCCGTTCACCGCGCTGCGCGGCCAGCTCGACCAGAGCACGCCCACCCCGCTGTTCGAGGTCCGCGGGCTGGCCCGGCCCCAGTACCTGCGCGCGCTGACGTTGAGCGACTACCAGTCCGGGGTCGGCTGGCAGGCCACCCGGCCGGGCCCCGGCGTCTCGCCCGTCGGTCCGTTCGCACAGCCGTCGGTACCCGGCGAGCTCGCCGACGTGACGATCGACAACGTCGGCTTCCGCGACTACTGGCTCCCGCTCTACGGCACCCCCCTGACCGTCGGGGGTCTGTCGCCCGACCTCTTCGTCTACGACGAGCCCAGCGGCATCGCCTACACCGCCCGCCCGCAGGAGCAGGACACGTGGACGCAGCAGGCGTTCCTGCCCGCCCCCACCACCGACCTCCTGCGGGCGGCGCAGGGCGAGCGGCCCGCGGCGATCTACGCGAACATCCTCGGCGTCGACCCTCGGGTCACCGAGATCGCGCAGGAGGTCACCGCCGGGGCGGCCACCGACTTCGACCGCGCGATGGCCCTGCAGGAGTACTTCACCGGGCCCGACAGCGCGTTCACCTACGACCTGGCGACGGCCCCGCCCGCGGGCGACGACGCGTTGGTCGAGTTCCTCACGGTCGGCCGCGTCGGCTACTGCGAGCAGTTCGCGTCCGCGATGGCCGTCATGCTGCGCACCGTCGGGGTCCCGGCGCGGGTGGCCGTCGGGTTCACCGCGGGCTCGCCGGTCGGCGACTACCGCGCGGTCGGCACCTCCGACGCGCACGCGTGGGTGGAGGCGTGGTTCCCCGGCATCGGCTGGACCGTGTTCGACCCCACCCCGCTCACCGACGGCCGCACGATCACCCCGCCCTACGTCGAGCAGGCCCGCACCGAGGCCGCGAACGGCGGAGCGGGCGCGGGCGGGGCCCCGGCGGCGCCGACCCCGGCCGCCCCCACCGCCGCACCCGCCCCGACCGCGGACCCGCAGACCCCCGACGCCGCCGCTGCGGCCCCCGTCCCCGTCGAGACCGGCCTCCCGCTCTGGCCGCTGTTCGTCCTGCCGGCCCTCCTGCTGGTGGGGCTCGCCCCGGCCGTGGTCCGGGCCCTGCGCGGGCGCTCCCGGCTGAGCGCGGCCGCGGCCGGCGGCGAGGGGGCGGCCGGGGCGGCGTGGGACGAGATCGTCGCCATGTCGGCCGACCGGCGGGTGCCGGTGCCGGCCACCGACACCGTGCGCGCCGCGGCCCGGCGGCTCGTGCGCGAGCACCGGCTCGACGCCGGGGCCCAGGACGCCGTTCGGGCCGTCGTCACCGCGATCGAGGCGAGCTGGTTCGGCGACCGCCACCCCGCCCCCGCAGAGCTGACAGGACCGGTCCGGACGGTCCGGGACGCCATCGCGGCGGGCAGCCCGCTCACGCTGCGGGCGCGCCTGCTCCCGCCGTCGGTCCTGACCCGCGCGGCCCGCCCGTCGGAGGAACCGGCGACGACGAGCGCCTGACCCGGGCTCTCGTCCCCGGGGCACGACCGCTCGTCCTCCGGGCATGACACGGCCGCGGCGCCCGGACCGGTGTGGTCCGGGCGCCGCGGCCGGGGTCGAGAGCTATTCCTGCTCGAAGCGGCGCCGGAAGCGTTCTTCCATGCGCCCGGTGAAGCCGTTCTTCTCCGGCTCGGCCTCCGCGCTCGGGGCGGCGCCGGCGGGCGCCTTCCCGGACGAGGTGACCGCCAGCACCGATCCGCCGAGCATCACGACGAATCCCAGGACGCTGAGCACGATCAGCGCGACCATCCCGCCGCCGTCGGAGACGGACTGGATGACCACCCCGACCACGAGCATGACGAGACCGAGGACGAACAGGGCGACACCCTGCATGCGCCTGCGGCGGGTGGGTTTGCGCAGCCGACCGCCGCGCACGGTCGATACGAACTTCGGGTCCTCGGCGTAGAGAGCGCGCTCGATCTGTTCGAGCAGCCGCTGCTCGTGCTCGGAGAGGGGCATTACATCGCCTCCGGCACTACGTGTGCTGATGTCGGTCATCTTCCAGGGTGCCTGAACGACGCGACGAACGCCCGGGGTGGGCCTCCTGAAGCAGAGGATACGAGCCCGCGGCCAAGTCGACCACCCGCACTCGTCGAGCGGGGGGTTGCGGTTCGTCGACGGCCCGTCACGACGACCCCATCGGGTGGTCGATGACCACGCTGCGCAATCGTTCGACCACCCGGCGCAGCGGACTGCTCCCTTGCCGACCCGTCCGCGGCACCCCGCGGGCCTACCGGCCCGGATCGCCGGTGACCGTGCGCCACACGCCTGGACGGGAGGTGCCGGGGATCACTCCCCCGGCACCGGCCTGCGGGCCAGCACGTGCAGCCGCGCCGCGAGCTCGAGCAGTGCGGGCCGGGACGCGGCCAGCGCCTCGAGGTCGGCCACGGCACGCGACGCCGCCGGACCGCCGTCCCGGACCGAGCCGGGCACCCAGCAGTCGAGCACGCCGTCGCCCTGCACCGTCTCCGGGACGAGACCCGCGTCGACGAGCAGCGCGTGCAGGCCCGCGGCGTCGAGCCTGCGGCGCAGGGGATCGTCCGGGCCGGTGCGGCCGTTCGGGTCCTCCAGGAGGGCGCGGGCCTCCGCGAGGCGGCCCGCGAGGGTGCGGCCCAGCACCGCCGCGTGGCGCCCGGCGACGAGCACGGAGACCGCCCCGCCGGGTGCGGTGGCGTCGGTCAGCGCGCGGACGGCGTGCCCGGCGTCGTCGACGACCTCCAGCAGGCCGTGGCCGAGCACCAGGTCGGCACCACCGGCCGGGGCGACGTCGGCGAGCGCGTCGACGTCGCCCTGCACCGGCGTGACCAGCGCGTCGACGCCCGCCTCCCGCGCCCGGCGGTGCAGCGCGGCGAGCGCGTTGGGGCTGTTGTCGACGACGGTGACGGCACAGCCGAGCCGCGCGAGCCCGACGGCCCACGCCCCGCTGCCCCCGCCGACGTCGAGCACGTGCGGTGCGGTGCGGTCCCGGGCGGCGGACCGCTGCACCGCACGCGCGACCTCGGCCGCCAGTGCGCGGTGCACGGGGCCCGACCCCGCGGTGCCCGTCGGGTCGGCCGCGGGCGCATTCATGTCCAGCCTCACGGCAGCAGCGTAGTGGGCGCACGGGAGAGGTAGGTTGATCGCCGTGCAGGTCGTCGCCACGTTGAGCCTCAAGGGTGGAGTGGGTAAGACCACGGTCGCCCTCGGGCTCGCCGGGGCCGCCCAGCAGCACGGCGTGCGCACCCTGCTGGTCGATCTCGACCCTCAGGCCAACGCCACCATCGCCCTCGACGTGGGCGACACCTCCGCCACGATCGCCGACGTGCTCGACGACCCGCGCCGCTCGGTGCTGCGGCGTGCGATCGTCCCCAGCGGCTGGGGCGACGACCTCGACGTGCTGGTGGGAGCCGAGCAGACCGAGCGGCACAACCACCCCGACCCGAGCGCGAAGCAGCTCAGCAGGCTGAGCCGGGCGCTGGGTCGCCTCACCGATGACGGCGACGACGACGAGCACGACGTAGGTGATCACGAGGCCGGGGACCACGACCTCGGCCCCTACCGCCTCGTCGTGATCGACTGCCCGCCGTCGCTGGGCCAGCTCACCCGCAGCGCGCTCGCCGCCGCGCACCGCGCCGTGCTGGTGACCGACCCGACGATGTTCGCCGTGTCCGGCGTACAGCGGGCCTTCGACGCCGTGCAGACCGAGCGCCAGCGCGGCAACCCCGACCTGCAGCCCCTCGGCGTGCTGATCAACCGTGTGCGCCCGCGCAACGCCGAGCACGAGTTCCGGGTGGCGGAGCTGCGTGAGCTGTTCGGCCCGCTGGTCTTCAGCGGCGTGCTGCCGGACCGGTCGGCCGTGCAGCAGGCCCAGGGCGCGTGCGTGCCCATCCAGCGTTGGGACACCCCCGGTGCGCGCGAGGTGTCGGCGGTGTTCACCACGCTGCTGGGCCGGGTGCTGCGCAGCGAGCGCCGCCCCCGGGCCGCGACCGCCCCGCCCCCCACCCGCTGAGGGCCCTCACCGAAGCGGGATCGACGCCCCGACCAACCCGACGAACTGTTCGGCCTGGCGGAGCAGGTCGTCGGCCGCCCTCCGGTCGACCAGCCGGGCGATCCCGGCCTCGGCCGCCGCCCGTGTGTCGGAGCAGGACGCGAAGAACGCGGCCCACTCCCCGAACTCGGGCGCGACGGTGGCCAGGAGGTCCCACACGCCGCGCGGGGCACCGCGGCGCGGCTGCGGGGCGGCCCGCACCGCCAGCACCGCGGCCCCCGCCCGGAGCGCGGAGAGGTACGCGGCCGGGTAGCGGCGCAGGGGGTCGGTCTCGTGGTGGGCCTCGGCCAGCCCCTCCGCGGCCTGGCGCAGCAGCGCCAGGGCCGAGCGGGACACCGGGGCCGGGCGCGGCACGGGCACCGGCCGATCGGTCGTGATCGTCATCGGATCTCCTCTCCTCGGTGCGACTGACTTCTCGACCTACTCGGCGACCCGGACCAGGTCCCACACCCCGGGGCCCGCGCGCATGCGCAGGACGAACTCCCGGCCGGGGGCATCCGGCTCCTCCGCCGACCGCGCCTCGACGCGCCAGCAGCGCAACCGGTCGCCCCCGACCGGCATCGGCGACGGGAACGGCCACGGCGACTGCTCGATCCACCGCTCGCGGACGTCGACGACCAGGTAGCGCACCCCACGCCGCGCCGGCCTGCGCAGGAACTCGACGGGTTCGCCGTCCTGCCAGCGCACCTGGACGGGCGTGGGCTCACGCGAACGGAACACCCGGCTGAAGGCACTCACCTGCACTCCTCCCGACCGGTCTGTCCCGACCGGCGCCCGCTCCGACCGGTCTGGGCTCCGGTCGGCCCGGTCGGCCCGGTGGCTGGGCGCTTCCCCCGCCCGGCCACCGGACCCACCGATGATCGAACGCATGTTCGATCCCGTCCAGTACAGCCTCCCTGGGCCCCCGCGTCAAGTCGCCGATGGTGCGCAGGACGCGCGGCCGTCCGCGTGGTGTGATGACCGGGTGACCACCGCACCGGCCCGGCACCTCGTGGAGTGGGGGCCGACCGATCTCTCCTCCCGCGTGGACGAGGCGCTGGCCGTCTACGTGGCGGCGATGGGCTACCCCCCGAGCACCGCGCGGCACCGCCGCACGCTGTGGCTCGACCACGTCCGGCGCCCCGGTTGGCGCGCCGTCGGCTGGCTCGACGACGCCGACCGGCTGCTCGGGGTGGCGTACGGCTACTCCGGCGCCCCCGGGCAGTGGTGGTACGAGGAGGTCGCCCGCGGGCTGCGCAGGCGACCGGCCGACCGCGTCTGGCTCGACGACTACTTCGAGCTCACCGAGCTGCACGTGCGCCCCGACGCCCAGGGGGGCGGCCTCGGCGAGGGTCTGCTCCGCGCGCTCCTGGCCGGCACCGCCGCGCGCCGGGTGCTGCTGTCCACCCCCGAGCACGGAGAGAGGCCCGTCAACCGCGCGTGGTCGCTCTACCGGCGCACCGGGTTCACCGACATCCTCCGCCAGCACCGTTTCACCGGCGACGCACGCCCGTTCGCCGTGCTCGGCCGCGAGCTGCCCCTGCCGGCGTCCGGGCCGCCCGTCGAGCAGGCCGCGCCCCCGCGCTGAGCCCCGGCCCCGGATGGCACGATGACCGGATGTCGTCGTCGCCGCGCCGCCGCCCCTCGCCCGTGGTGCTGCTGGTCACGCTGCTCGTCGCCCTGCTCGCCCTGTCCGGCTGCGCGCGTGTGCGGGCCGCGCTCGCCGTGCAGCCCGATGACACCGTCCGCGGCGAGATCGTCGTCGCCACCCCGGAGCAGAGCCCGGAGGACCCCGGTCCGATCCTCACCATCCCGCCGGGGCTCACGTCGTCCGTCGAGGTCTCCGAGTACCGCCAGGAGGGCTACGCCGGCTCGCTCGTACGGTTCTCGGACCTGACGTTCCCGCAGGTGAGCGAGCTCATCACGGCCGCGGGGGCACCGGGTGAGAAGGTGCGGCTCGAGCTGCGCCGCGCGGGCAACCGGGTCGTCGTCAACGGGGCGGTCGACCTCACGAGCGTCGACGTCGACCTCTCGGACTTCCAGCTCAAGATCGCCTTCCCCGGCCAGGTGCTCGACGCGAACGGCGAGGCCGACTCCGGGGAGGTGAGCTGGACGTTCGACGCGGGCGAGGTCGGCGACATCGAGGCCGTCGTGTCGTTCGACGACCCCGACGCCCCCTCGCCGCTGAACTGGAGCATCGGGCTGTTCCTGGTCGTCGCGCTGGCCGCGGCCGCGGTCGTGCTGCTCGCCCGGCGCACCCGCAACCCGCCGGTGCGCCAGGGCTGAACCGCTAGGCGACGGCCGCACCGCGGCGGGCACCGAGGTCGAGCCGCGACACCAGCTCCGATGTCGCCGTGGAGCGGTTGAACGTGTAGAAGTGCAGCCCGCCCACGCCCTCGGCGAGCAGCCGCTCGCACAGCTCGGTGGTGAGGTCCATGCCCGCGGCCCGGAACGAGACCGGGTCCTCGGCGTAGCGCTCCAGGCGCTCGGCCAGCCCGGGCGGCAGCGGCGCTCCGGACAGCTCGGGCCCGCGGCGCAGCGTGCGCATCGTCGTCAGCGGCATGATCCCGGGCAGCATCGGCACCTCGCAGCCGGCGGCGGAGAGCCGGTCGCGCAGGCGCAGGAAGCCCTCGGGCTCCAGGAACAGCTGCGTGATCGCGAAGTCGGCCCCGGCGCGGACCTTGGCGATCAGCCGCTCCAGGTCGGAGTCCTCGTCCGGGGAGCGCGGGTGGCCGTAGGGGAACGCGGCGACGCCGACGCAGAAGTCCCCCAGCCGGCGGGCCAGCGTGACCAGCTCGTCGGCGTAGGTCAGGCCCTCGGGGTGCGCGACCCACTCGCCCAGCGGGTCGCCGGGGGGGTCCCCGCGGACCGCGAGGATGTTGCGGATGCCCGCCGCGGCGTACTCCGCGATCACGTGACGCAGCTCCGCCACCGAGTGCGACACGGCCGTGAGGTGCGCCATCGCGACCAGGGTCGTCTCCGACGCGATGCGGCCGGTGGTGCGCACCGTGCGGTCGCGGCTCGACCCGCCGGCGCCGTAGGTGACCGACGCGAACGCCGGGTCCAGCGGCTCGAGCCTGCGGATCGCCTTCCACAGCTCGGCCTCGCCCGCCTCGTCCTTCGGTGGCATGAACTCCACCGAGAACACCGGTCGATCGCCGCCGATCCGGTCGGTGATCTTCATCGGATGATCTCCAGGGTGTCGTCGCGCACGGTTCCGAGCCTACGGGGCCCCCCGCGCCGTCGCGCCGGGCTCCGGTACCGCCGTTAGGCTCGACGCGTGCCTCCTCGATCGATACCCCGGCCGAGCTCATGACCCGCACCGCACCGGAACACGTCCGCGCCGACGACGACGGCCTCACCGACGCCGTCGAACGGGTGCTGGCGCAGTACCTGGAACGTCGGTGCGCGGAGGCCCGCGACATCGATCCGGCCTTCGGCGCGGCCACCGACGCGCTCGCCGAGTTCGTGCTGAGCGGCGGGAAACGGATCCGCCCGACGTTCGCGTGGTGGGGCTGGCGCGGTGCGGGCGGCTCCCCCGACGGGGCCGAGGCCCCCGCGGTGCTCGAGGCGATCAGCGCCCTGGAGCTGATCCAGGCCTGCGCACTCGTGCACGACGACCTGATGGACGCCTCGGCCACCCGCCGCGGCCGCGCCACCGTGCACGTCGACTTCGCCCGCCGTCACGCCGAGGCCTGCTGGCGGGGCCGCCCCGCCCGCTTCGGCGCCGCCGCGGCGATCCTGCTCGGTGACCTCGCCCTCGTCTGGGCCGACGACCTGTTCCGCTCATCGGGGCTGCCCCCGGAGGCGATCCGCCGCGCCGCGCCGCCGTGGGAGGGTATGCGCACCGAGGTGCTCGGCGGGCAGTACCTCGACGTTCTGCACCAGTCCACCGGCGACGCCTCGCCGCGGGCCGCGCTGCAGGTCGACCGCTACAAGACCGCCGCCTACACGGTCGAGCGGCCGCTGCACCTGGGCGCCGCGATCGCCGACGCCTCCCCCGAGCTGACGGCCTGCTACCGGCGCTTCGGCGCCGAGATCGGCATCGCCTTCCAGCTGCGCGACGACCTGCTCGGGGTGTTCGGCGACCCGGAGGTCACCGGCAAGCCCGCGGGCGACGACCTGCGTGAGGGCAAGCGCACCCTGCTGCTCGCACTGGCGCTGGAGCGCGCGGCCGAGCAGGGCGCCACCGCCGCGGCCGGGGCGATCGAGACGGCGCTGGGCGACCCCGACCTGGACCTCGACGGGGTCGACCGCGTCCGCGGGCTGCTCGTCGACCTGGGCGCGGAGCAGGCCGTGGAGCAGCGCATCGCCGCGATGACCGGTGCCGCGCTCGACGCGCTGAGTACCGCCGAGATAGAGGAGCCCGCCGCGACCCGGCTGTCCGAGCTGGCCATCGCCGCCACCCGGCGCAGACGATGAGCCTGCGCACCGTGTCCGGCCCGACCGACCACGTCGTGATCGTCGGCGCCGGTTTCGCGGGCCTCGCCACCGCGCTGCACCTGCTCGGCGCGGGCCGGCGCGTCACGATCCTGGAGCGCGGCGAGCACCCCGGCGGCCGCGCCGGGCGCCTGGACCTGCAGACCGCCGACGGCACCTACCAGGTCGACACCGGCCCCACCGTCCTGACGATGCCGGACCTGTTCGCCGAGGCGTTCGCCGCCGTCGGGGAGAAGCTCGAGGAGCGGCTCGACCTCGTCGAGCTCGACCCGGCCTACCGCACCCACTTCGCCGACGGCTCCACCATCGACGTCCACTCCGACGCCGGGGCGATGGAGGCCGAGGTCCGGGCCGTCTGCGGGCCCGCCGCCGCCGCGGGCTACGCCCGCATGCGGGAGTGGCTCACGCGGCTCTACCGCGCCGAGATCGACACGTTCATCGGCGCCAACTTCGACTCCCCGCTGAACCTGCTGGGCCCCGACCTCGCCCGCCTCGCCGTGCTGGGCGGGTTCGGCCGTCTCGGTCCGAAGGTCGAGAAGCTGCTGCCCGACGAGCGCCTGCAGCGGATCTTCTCCTTCCAGGCGCTCTACGCGGGCGTTCCGCCGCAGACCGCGCTCGGTGCGTACGGCGTCATCGCCTACATGGACACGATCGCGGGGGTGTTCTTCCCGAAGGGCGGGATGCGCGCGGTCGGGCAGGCCATGGCCGACGCCGCCGTCGCCGCCGGGGCGCAGATCCACTACGGGTGCACGGTCACCGGGCTGGAGCGCGGCACGGGCCGGGTCACCGCCCTGCGCCACCGGCCCACCGACGACGCGGCCGCCACCACCGCCCGCACCGCGGCCGACGCCGTCGTCCTCACCCCGGACCTCCCCGTCGTCCACGACCTGCTCGGCCGCACACCGCGCCGGATCGTGCCGCTGCGGTACTCCCCCAGTGCCGTGGTCCTGCACGCCGGCCTGACGAGCGCCCGCACCGACGCCGCGCACCACACCATCTCCTTCGGCACGAAGTGGCGTGAGACGTTCCGCGAGATCATCGGCGACGGCCGGCTGATGAGCGATCCGTCGCTGCTCATCACCCGCCCGACCGCGACCGACCCGTCGCTGGCCCCCGAGGGCCGCGACCTGCTGTTCGTGCTCGCCCCCTGCCCCAACCTCGACGGCGCGGGCGGCCGGATCGACTGGGAGCGCGTCGGCCCGGCGTACCGCGACGAGATCCTCGGCGTCCTCGACGCGCGCGGGCACCCCGGTCTCACCGGGATCGCGGACGACATCGCGGTGTCCGACCTGGTCACCCCGGCCGACTGGGCCGCGCAGGGCATGGCGGCGGGCACGCCGTTCTCCGCGGCGCACACGTTCGCCCAGACCGGCCCGTTCCGCCCGCGCAACCTGGTCCGCGGCTACGACAACGTGGTGCTCGCCGGCTGCGGCACCACACCCGGCGTGGGCATCCCGCCCGTGCTCCTGTCCGGGCGCCTCGCCGCGGCCAGGATCACCGGCCCGACCACGCGACGCAGCCCCGGAGACAGGGTCAGGACGGGGGGCTGAGCACCGTCATGGCAGCATGGTTCGCGTCATGACCGCGCAGCCCTCCTCCCCCGTGGACCGGTCGGAGTCACCCGATCGTGTCGAGGCGCCGACCACCGGGACCACCCGGCCGGCGTCGACCTGGCGTGCCCGCCTCGGCGACCCCCCGCGGGGGCCGCTGGTGCTCGGCGTCGTCGCGTCGCTGCTCATGGTGGTGGGCGGGTTCGGCGCCGCGGGCGTCCTCGTCGATGACCCGCTGCTGACGAACTCGCCGGTCGGGTTCTGGCGCTACGGCCACGGCCGCGAGATCGCCAACTCGCTGATCTACCTCGGCGTCGGGCTGCTGGCCTGGGCCTGGGTCCGGCTCGGCCGCGACGTGCTGGCCCGCCGCGTCGGCGGCCGCGCGGTGCTGACCACCGCCACGGCCTGGCTGCTGCCCATGCTGGTCGCGCCGCCGCTGTTCACCCGCGACGTGTTCAGCTACCTCGCCCAGGGCGCGCTGCCGCTGCACGGGTTCGACCCGTACGCCGTCGGACCCGAGGCGCTGCCGGGGATCTTCACCGACAACGTCCACTACTTCTGGCAGGACACCCCGGCGCCCTACGGCCCGCTGTTCATCCTCTACGCGAAGGCGATCGCCTGGCTGGCCGGCGACCAGATCATCCTCGGCGTCGTGCTCATGCGCCTCGCGCTCGTCGTGGGGCTGGTGCTGCTGGTCCGGGCACTGCCCGAGCTGTCGCGCCGGATGGGCGGGCGGCCGTCGCTCGCGCTGTGGATCGTCGTCGCCAACCCCGTCATGGTGATCCACATGGTCGGTGGCGGCCACAACGACCTGCTGGTCATGGGCCTGCTCACCACCGCCGCGCTGGCCGCGCTGCGCGGGCAGCACGCGTGGGGCATCGTCCTCGCCACACTCGGCATGGCCGTCAAGGCGAGCGCGGGCGTCGCGCTGCCGTTCCTGGTACTGGTCTGGGCGGGCACGATGGCCGGCACCGTCCTCGTGCGCACGCTGCGCGCCACGGCGTACGGGGTCGCGATCTTCACGGGCACGTTCGCGCTGTGCACGGTCGCGGCCGGCGTCGGGCTGGGCTGGCTGCCCGCCCTGTCGGCCCCGTCGATGATCGTCAACTGGATGTCGCTGCCCACCGGCGCGGGCCAACTGGTGCACTCGGTCGTCAGCATCTTCGGTCCCGTGTCGATGCAGCCGTTCGTCAACGTGGGGCGCGCGATCGGCGCCCTGATCCTGCTGGTCATCGCCGTGCGGCAGTGGTGGGCCGCGCGCGACGGCGGCCCCGACGCGGTCCGCCGCGCCGGGATCGTGCTGCTCGCCGTCGCGCTGCTGTCGCCCACCACGCTGCCCTGGTACGTCAGCTGGGGCATGGCCCTGCTCGCGATGGTCGACTGGACGCCGCGCGCGCTGCAGATCCTGGTCTTCTTCTCGCTCTGGCTGATGGTCGTCTACTACCCCGACGGCGAGGCCGCGCTCTACGACCTGGCGGTCCTCGGCATCGGTGCCGTACTCGCGGCACTGGCCGCCGTGTCGCTGCTCAAGCCCGACCCGTTGGGCCTGAGCAGACGCCCGGTCGCCGTGGATCCGCTTGTCCGGTAGCAGCGAACTCGACGCAGCGGGGATCACCGATCCCGCGCTGCGCGCCGCGTACGCCACCTGCCGGCGCCTCAACGCCGCCCACGGCCGCACATACTTCCTCGCGACCCGCCTGCTGCCCCCCGACCGCAGGCCGGCCGTGCACGCCCTCTACGGCTTCGCCCGCTACGCCGACGAGATCGTCGACGACCTCGACGACGACCGCCCCGTCGAGGAGAAGGCCGCGGAGCTCGACGCGCTGACCGCCGGACTGCGCGCGGCCCTCGACGGCGAGCCCACCGGCGTGCCCGTCCTCACCGCCCTGGCCGACACGACCCGGCGCCACGGCATCGACCACGCGCACTTCGTCGACTTCATGACGTCGATGCGGATGGACACCGAGGTCACCTCCTACGCCACCGACGCCGAGCTCGCCGTCTACGTGCACGGCTCCGCGGCGGTGATCGGGCTGCAGATGCTGCCCGTCCTCGGCACGACGGTGCCCCTGGAGGAGGCGATCCCGCCCGCCACGGCGCTCGGGGTGGCGTTCCAGCTCACCAACTTCCTGCGCGACGTCGGGGAGGACCTCGACCGCGGGCGGGTCTACATCCCGGCCGACGAGCTGGCCGCGTTCGGCGTCGACCGCGACCTGCTCGCCTGGTGCCGTGCCCACCGCCGCACCGACACCCGCGTGCGCCGCGCGCTCGCGCACCTCGTCGCCCGCACCCGCGCCACCTACCGGCGCGCCGAGCCCGGGATCGGGATGCTGGAGCCGGTCTCGCGGGCGTGCGTCGGCTGCGCGTTCACGCTCTACCAGGGCATCCTCGACGAGATCGAGGCGGCCGACTACGCGGTGCTGCACCGCCGCGTCGCCGTGCCCACCCGTCGCCGGGCGGCGGTGGCCCTCCCCGGGCTGGCCCGCGCGCTCGCGGCCCGGACCGCTAGAACGCCATCGCCTGCGCGCGCCGCTTGATCTCGCGGTGGCGGCCCGCCGCCAGGTTGTCCATCGGGGTGCCGGGCAGCGAGTCGTCGTCGTCGAACAGCCACCTCAGGATGTCCTCGTCGGAGTACCCGCCGTCACGCAGGACGGTGATCGTGCCGGGCAGGCCCTTCACGACCTCCGCCCGTTCCTCCTCGGTCACGAGGAACGCCGCGGGCACCACCACCTCGCCGTCGCGGCGCAACGACAGGATCTGCCCGTCGCGCACCAGTTGGTGCACCCGGGACACGGGCTGGTTCAGTAGGGTTGCGACCTCGGCGACGGGCAACGTGACCACGTCGTCGGCCAGAACGGACACCTCACTCACGGTGGGCAGGATGCCACACCTCGCGGGTTCCCCGCGCCTGGTCCGTGCCGTGGGAGCCCGGCCGGTACGGTCGGGGTCGTGAACGCCCCGCCCGCCGCGCTGCTCGACGCGCGCTACCGGCTCGGTCCGGTGATCGCCCGCGGGGGCATGTCCACCGTGTACCGGGGCACCGACACGCGCCTCGACCGGCCCGTCGCGATCAAGGTGATGGAGCCGCGACTGGCCGCCGACCCGGCGTTCCGCACCCGGTTCGAGCGCGAGGCCCGGTCCGCGGCCCGGATCGACCACCCCGCCGTCGTCGACGTCTTCGACCAGGGCGACGACCGGCACGGCCCCGAACCCGTCCTGTTCCTGGTGATGGAGCTCGTCGAGGGCGCCACCCTGCGCGACGTGCTGCGGGTGCGCGGACAGCTCGGCGTCCCGGCCGCGGTCGCCGTCATGGACCGGGTGCTGTCCGGGCTCGCGGAGGCGCACCGGCTCGGGCTGGTGCACCGCGACGTCAAGCCGGAGAACGTGCTGATCAGCTACACCGGCGAGGTCAAGGTCGCCGACTTCGGGCTGGTCGTCGCGGCCGCCCAGGCGGGCGCGAGCCACGTCGGCACGATCATGGGCACGGTCGCCTACCTGTCCCCCGAGCAGGTCGCCACCGGCACCGCCGACGCCCGCAGCGACGTCTACGCCGCCGGGATCCTGCTCTACGAGCTGCTCACCGGCACGCCGCCGTTCACCGGCGAGACCGCGATCTCGGTGGCGTTCCGGCACGTCAACGACCGGGTGCCGGCGCCGTCGCTGATCGCGGGGGACGTCCCGCCCGAGCTCGACGCGCTCGTGCTGCGCGCCACCGACCGCGATCCCGCCGCCCGCCCGGCCGACGCGGGTGCCCTGCTCGCGGAGCTGCGGCACGTCGCGCACCGCCTCGAGGTGCCGCGGGTGCAGGTACCGGTCCCCGCACCGCCGCCGGTCACCGTCGAGGACACCCAGCCCGTGGTGGGCCGCGTCCCGCGCGGCACCCAGGCCCTGCCCGGCGGAGCCACCGGACCGCCGCCCACCTCCACGGACCTCCCCGGCCCGCCCGACCACGTCCACGCCCGCCGGCGCAGCCGCCGGTTCTTCGGGATCGGCGTCGCGGTGGTGCTGGTGATCGCGCTGGCGGTCGGCGCGGTGGCGTGGTGGCTGGGCACCGGGCGGTGGACCGAGGTGCCGTCGCTGGTCGGCGTGCAACAGTCCGCGGCCGCGGAGCTGCTCGGCGACTACGACCTGGTCATCGGCCCCGCCACGGAGACCTTCGACAACGCGGCGCCCGCAGGCGCGGTCCTCGCCGCCGACCCGCCCGTCGGGTCGCGGCTGCTGCGCGGCGAGGTCGTGACGCTGACGGTGTCGACGGGGCGCCCGGTGGTGCCCCTCGTCGACGCCGGTACCGACGTGACCGCGGCCGAGCAGCTCGTGCGCGACGCCGGGCTGACCCCCACCCGCAGCAGCGGCGACGCCGAGTTCGACGAGACGGTGCCCGAGGGCACGGTCATCCGCACCGAGCCCGCGGCCGGGCAACCGGTCGAGATCGGCGGGCCGGTCACCCTCGTCGTCAGCCGCGGTGTCGAGCCACCCCCCGCGCCGCAGCGGGTGTCGGTGCCGCTCGTCGTCGGCCAGACCGCGAACGCCGCCCAGGCCCTGCTCTCCGAGCTCGGCCTGAGCACCGTGGTCCAGTCGACGCTGCCGTTCCAGCTCAACGAGAACCCCACGGTGATCGGTCAGACCCCGGCCGCGGGCTCGGTCGTCGAGGCGGGCACCCAGGTCGTCCTGGACACCCTCTGAGGGCCTAGCCCCGGAGCATCTCCGCCACGAGGAACGCCAGCTCCAGGGACTGCTGGGTGTTGAGGCGGGGGTCGCAGGCGGTCTCGTAGCGGCCGCCCAGGTCGGCGTCGGAGATCTCCTGAGCGCCGCCGAGGCACTCCGTGACGTCCTCGCCGGTGACCTCGACGTGGATGCCGCCGGGGTGCGTGCCCAGACCGCGGTGCACCTCGAAGAAGCCCTGCACCTCGTCGACGATGCGGTCGAAGTGGCGGGTCTTGTAGCCGGTGGTCGACTCGTGGGTGTTGCCGTGCATCGGGTCGCACTGCCAGATGACCTTGTGCCCGGACGCCTCGACCTTCTCCACGATCGACGGGAGGACGTCGCGGACCTTGCCGTTGCCCATGCGGCTGATGAGCGTGAGCCGGCCGGGCACGTTCTTCGGGTCGAGCCGCTCGACGTACTCGACGGCGAGCTCCGGCGTGGTCGTCGGGCCGATCTTCAGGCCGATCGGGTTGGAGATCAGCTCCGCGAGCGCGATGTGCGCACCGTCGAGCTGACGGGTGCGCTCGCCGATCCACAGGAAGTGCGCGGACAGGTCGTAGAGCCGAGCCTCCTCGCGGGTGCGGTCCATCCGCAGCATCGCGCGCTCGTAGTCCATGAGCAGGGCCTCGTGCGAGGCGTAGAACTCGACACTGTGCAGGTTGTGGTCCTCGACGCCGCACGCGTCCATGAACTTGACGGCGCGCTCGATCTCGGCGGCGACGGCCTCGTACCGCTCCCCCGCCGCGGACGTGCGGACGAAGTCCTTGTTCCAGTCGTGCACAGTCGTCAGGTCGGCCATGCCGGTGGCGGTGAGCGCGCGCACCAGGTTCATCGCGGCGCTCGCGTTCGCGTAGGCGCGGACCATGCGCGACGGGTCGGGGCGGCGCGCGTCGGGGTCGGCGACGATCGAGTGCACGATGTCGCCGCGGTAGGACGGCAGGCCCAGCGCGTCGACGGGCGAGCTGCGCGGCTTCGCGTACTGCCCGGCGATCCGGCCGACCTTGACCACCGGCGTCGAGGCGCCGTAGGTGAGCACGATCGCCATCTGCAGCAGCGTGCGGATGGTGGCGCGGATGTGCGGCTCGGTGTTGTCGACGAACGTCTCGGCGCAGTCGCCGCCCTGCAGCAGGAACGCCTTCCCGTTCGCGACGTCGGCCAGCCGCGACTGCAGGCGGTCGACCTCGGGCGGCAGCGTCACCGGCGGCACGCTCTCCAGGACCGTGCGGACGTGGGCGACCTCGCCTGCGTCGGGCCAGTCGGGCTGCTGCGCGGCCGGGCGGGAGAGCGCGTCGTCGAGACGGCTCCGCAGGTCGTCGGGAAGCGGCGGGAGCTCGGGCAGCACTTCGACCGGGGCGTCGACGGTCCAGTTCACGTCGTCCAGCCTAGGCGGTGTCCGGGCGGGCCCCGATCCCGGGACGGCGCCACCCGAACGGCCCGTTTGCCTCCCGGGTCACCCGGACGGCCGTCGCCCGGACGGACCGGTTCCACAGTGGATCCCACGGGGAACATCTCCTCATGGCAACCATCCTGTGGATCCTCGCGGTCGTCCTCGTCATCGCCGGCGTTCTCGCCATAGTCCGTAAGCAGCTCGTGTGGGGCATCGTGCTCATCGTGGTCGGGCTGCTCGTCGGGCCGGGCGGGGTCAGCATCTTCACGTGACCGGGGTCGGCGGTGGCTCAGGGCCGCGCGGCCACCGCCGACTCGATCGCCTCCCACCGGCGCAGGTTCAGCCGCGCGTCGGCGAGCGCGTCGTGGGCGTCGGCGGTGGGCGACGGCAGCGGCGGGCGGCCGGAGTCCTCCCAGCGCTGGCGCAGCTCGCGGGTGAACCGGGGCAGCGCGCGCGGTAGGGCGGGCATCGCCCCCCAGAGCTGACACAGCGCGACGTGGTCGTACGCGGCGATCCACGCCCACAGCTCGATGTCACCCCCCGGCTCGGTGATGAACTCGAGCAGGTCGGATCGCAGCCGGGACCGGGAGCGCCACGACGGGTCGGCGGGCGAGGGCAGCTTGGGCAGCACGTTGGCCCGCACCCAGGCGCCCGCGCGCGAGGGGTCGAACTCCGTGGAGACCGCGTAGAACTCGCGTCCGTCCTCCCCGACGACCCCGATGGAGACCAGGTCGATCGTGGTGCCGTCCTCGATGAACTCGCAGTCGTAGAAGAAACGCACGGCCCGAGGTTAGCCGCCGGGTGCGCGGTCCGGCGCACCCGGCGGACCGCCGGTCGCTCCCCCGCACCGGCCCCGCTAACGAAACGGACGCCCCGCCGATGGCAGCAGAGGAGAACCGGGTCGCGCAGCCGCCGATGCCCGCACGGACCTCGGGGGGCCCATGGCCGGACCATCGCCACCCCGTGCCGAGGCACGGGTCGCCGCACTCGTCGGCTCACCGCCCGTCGCGGGGGCCGTGGTCTTCGTGCTGGCCGTGGCCGCCGCGCTGCTGCGCCCCGAGGGGTCCGGGGTGGCGGCGTGGTGGCCCGCGGCGGGCGTGGGCGTCGCCGCGGTGGTCTGCACGACCGGCCGCAGGCGCGGTGCCGTCCTGCTGGCCGTCACCGTGGCGACCCTGGCCGGCAACCTCGCCGCCGGCCGGTCGCTGCTGCTCTCGCTGTGCTTCACCGCGGGCAACGTCGCCGAAGCGGCACTCGCCGCCCGGATCCTCGCCCGGGACGGCCGGCCCGAGCTGGGGACGCTGCCGCAGCTGGGCCGGCTCTTCTGCGCGGCCGCCGCGGGGGCGGTGCTGGCCGCGACCGGCGCGGCGCTCGCCGTCGCCGGGCTGACCGTCGCCGACCCGTGGGCGTCCTGGTCGGCCGTCGCCACCGCCCACGGCGCCGCGATCGTCGTGCTGGTGCCTGCGGTGATGCGGGTGCCGCGGCGGCCCGCGACGGCGCGCCGGGTCGAGACGGTGGCGCTGTGGACGCTGGTGATCGGCGTGTCCGCCGTCGTCTTCGCCCCGGGACAGACGCTCCCGCTCGCCTACCTCGCCGTCGCGGCACTCGTCGGCACCGGGCTGCGACTGGGCGTCCGGGCGGCCTCGGCCCAGCTCGTCGCCGTCGCCGTGCTCGCCGCGGTGCTGGGCGGCCGGGGCGGTGGGCCGTTCGCGCAGGCGGGCAGGGAGCTCACGCCGGTCGTCGCCGGCACCCTGCTGCAGCTGTTCATCGGGTCCTGCGCGCTCGTCGTGCTGGCACTCGCGATCTCCGTGGCGCAGCGCGAGTCGGCGCTGGCCCGGCTCGCCGAGCAGCGCCGGTTCGACCGGGCCGTGCTCGAGGTCGTCAACGCCGGGGTGCTGGCGTGTGACGCACAGGGGCGGGTCGTCGTGCGCAACCGCGCGCACCGGCTCGCCACCGGCGTCGGGGACGGGGTGGAGGTCGACGCCGACCGCCTGGCGCTCGACCTGCGCGTCACCGAGGACGGGGTACCGGTACCGGCCGACCGCACCCCGCTGCGGCGGGCGCTGCGCGGTGAGGAGCTCACCGACCTGTCGCTGCGGATCGAACCCGACGGGGGTCCGCCCACGGAGGTCGTCGCGATGGCGCGTCCCATCCTCGACGACGACGGCAGGCTGCTCGGCGCCGTCGCGGCGTTCGCCGACGTCACCGCGGAGCGCGCCGTGCAGGTCCGGCTGCGGGAGAGCCTGGCGTTCCGGGAGGCCGTGCTGGCCGTCAGCCCGGATACGCTGTTCATCTTCGACCCGGTCGACCGCGAGACCGTGTGGCTGTCCCGGCCGGCCTCCCGCCGCCCCGGACAGTCCCCGCCCGAGCTCGTCGCGATGGGCAGCGACCACTGCCGGGACCGCGTGCACCCCGACGACGCCACCCGCATGATCGATGCCGACGAGGCCGCGCGCGCCCTGCCCGACGGCGCCGTGCGCAAGGTCCGGCTGCGCATCCGCGACGCCGACGGCCGCTACCGCTGGGTGTCGCGGCGGGTCACGCCGTTCGCCCGCGACGCCTCCGGCGCGGTCACCCGGCTGCTCGGGGTGGTCCGCGACATCACCGAGAACGTCGAGCTGGAGGAGCGCCTCGCCGCGGAGGCCCTGCACGACCCGCTGACCGGGTTGCCGAACCGGCGCCTGCTCACCGACCGGCTGGCCACCGCGCTGCACCGGACCGCCCGCACCACCGGCCTCGTGCCGGTCCTCTACTGCGACCTCGACGGCTTCAAGGTCGTCAACGACACGGCGGGCCACGCCGTCGGAGACGCGGTGCTCTGCGCCACCGCCACCCGCCTGACGACCGTGCTGCGACCCCAGGACACGGTCGCCCGCGTCGGCGGGGACGAGTTCGTCGCCGTGCTGGACCCGGCCCTGCGCGCCGTCGACCACGGCGGCGGTGACGGCGCGGCGGAGGTGCGGAGCCAGGCACGGGCGATCGCGCGGCGGATCATCACCGCGCTGGCCGAGCCGGTCGTCGTCGACGGGGTGGAGCACCGCGTCACCGTCAGCATCGGGATGACCTTCGCCCGCTCCGGCGACTCCCCCGAGCAGGCGCTGAGCGACGCCGACCGCGCGATGTACGAGGCGAAGCTGCGCGGCAAGGGCCGCCACGAGGTGTACGACGGGGCGGCGGGCCAGGCCTGAGGACCGCTCAGGAGGCCCGGGTGTCGGGGATCGTCGGCGGGGCCGGCCGCGGCTGCTTGTCCGCCTCGGCCTTCGCCGCCCGCTCCTTCACCGACGCCGCGTACATGTCGACGTAGGTCTGCTCGGAGAGCTCCATGAGCGCGTACATGATCTCGTCGGTCATCGACCGCTCGATGAACCGGTCGCCCTCCATGCCGGCGTAGCGGCTGAAGTCGAGCGGCTCACCGACCCGGATGTGCACCTTGTACGGGCGCCACATGCGCGACCCGATCGGGTTGACCTTGTCGGTGCCGATCATCGCGACCGGCACGACGGGTACGTCGGCCTCCAGCGTCATGCGGGCGACACCGGTCTTGCCCTTGTAGAGCCGCCCGTCGGGCGAGCGCGTGCCCTCGGGGTAGATGCCGAGCAGCCGTCCCTCGCGGAGCACACGGACCGCGGTGTCCATCGCGTCGCGGGCCGCGGACCCGCCGGAGCGGTCGATCGGGATCTGGCCGACGCCGGTGAAGAACGCCTTCTGCAGGCGTCCGATCAGGCCGGGCTTGGTGAAGTACTCCGACTTCGCGGGGAACGTGATCCGCCGCGGCACCAGCAGGGGCAGCAGGAAGGAGTCCACGACGGCGAGGTGGTTGCTCGCGAGGATCGCTCCACCGCGCGCCGGGATGTGCTCGAGCCCCTCGATGGTGGGGCGGCAGAACAGCCGCAACAGCGGACCGAGGAACACGAACTTGGACCACCAGTACAGCACCTGGGCGTGCCCCCTTCACCGCGACGGACGTCAGCCTACGGACGGGGCGGGCGCCGCGACAACGGGCCGTGACCCACATCGGTTCCCGCGGCCGCGCGGGCGTGTCAGGATGGCCGGGACCGTCGCGCGGCGGTGTCGGTGCGGTGGCGAGGAGTTCAGGTGGGCGGCGATCCGGACGAGCGTCCGCACCCCGACGGCGGGGTCGACGACTTCGATGCCATCGTCGCGGGCTGGCGCCGGGAGGGCGAGGTGCCGCGCTGGCCCGACGAGGAGCCGGCCGCCGCCGTTCCCGTCGTCCCCCGTGACCCCGCCGAGCGCGTGCCGCCCGCCCCGCCGACCGTCGTCCGGCCGCCGGGCCGCCCCGAGGACGAGCACTTCATCCCCCCGGAGCCCCCGCCGCTGCCCCGCCTGGCCGCGCCCGCCGCCGTCGGGCTGGTGCTGCTGGTCCTCGGGATCGTCCTGGTCACCGCGCCGGGATGGGTCGGGGTGCCGGAGACCTACGGGATGCCGCTCGGGCTGCTCACCCTGGCCGCCGGACTCGGGTGGCTGGTCCTGCGGCTGTGGCCGTCCCCGCCGCGCCCGGGCGAGGACGACGACGGCGCGGTGCTGTAGCGGCTGCGGGCGGTGAACTTCTCCGGCGCGACCTGCGCATGGGGAGAAGGGGTGAGGTCTCCGGCGGGCGCCGTGGGTCCCGATCCGTCGCTCGGCCGGTTCCCCGGCCGGAGTCCGTCCGCCCGCCCGAGAGGTGCGCGGTGGCGGCGACGGTGCGCGCAGGATCTCCGGGGCGGGCAGAGCGAGTACCGGCTACCGTCACCGCGCTGAGGGCCGGACCTCCGCCGCGACACAGGCGGCGATGCCGGGTCATCTCGAAGACGCGTACGAGCTGACGGCAGAGGCCACGGACAGCGAGCATCTCGGCGTCGAGTCGCATGCCGCCGAGATGACGGCCGGAACCCCGGGCGGGGCCGGAGCCGGCAGCGCCGACCCCCTTCCCGAAGCCCCGATCGGTGGTGGACCCATCGCCGTGATGGTGGAGGGAGAGGCGGAGACCTCCGACGGCACACGGTCCTCGTCCCCGGGCCCTGCCGGCACGTTGGCGACAGGGGCCGGCGCGGGCGGACCCGCCCGAGGGACCCTTCCGGTTCGTGGTGGTGGGGCCCCCTCAGACGACGGCAGCCGGGACGGCCGCGGAGCGGCGTTCCTCGGCGCGCTGCAGGAGCAGCACCACCACCGCCGCGGCGACGCACAGCGCGATCCCGACCAGCACGGCGACGTTCCACCCGGCCACCAACCCGAGCGCCCCGCCGTCCGGGCGCACCGCGAGCGCCGTCACCACGGTCACGCCGAACGCCGCGCCGATGTAGCGGCCGGCGTTGTTGATACCGCTCCCCGCCCCGGCACTGGTCGGGGGCACGCCGGCCACGGCCTCGCGGGCGAGCGTGGCGTTGAGCAGTCCGGTGCCGACGCCCGCGACGGCGAACCCGGCGACGAGCTGCCCGACCGGGGCACCGGTGGTGAGGACGGCGAGCGGGACGAGCCCCGCCGCGATCGTCAGGAGGCCGACGGCGAGGCGCAGCGCCCCGGAGACCCGCAGCGGGATGCGACGGGCGAGCAACGAGCAGCCGGCGCCGACTCCCGACCAGGCGAGCAGGAGCACCGACGCCTCCACCGCCGAGTAGGCCATCCCGCTCTCCAGCACCGTCGCGACGAACGACATCAGCGCGATGATCGTGGCGCCGGTGACGAACGCGGCGAACGTGGCCGAGACCAGCGCCGGCCTGCGGAACAGTCCCAGCTCCAGCATCGGCTCGCGGGCCCGCGTCTGGTGGAGGAGGAAGGCCGCCAGCACGACGACCGCGCCGACGGTCAGACCCAGGGCGAGCGGGCTCGTCCAGCCGCGGCGCCCCTCGGTCAGCCCGGCCAGGAGCAGGCCCGTGCCGACGGCGAGGAACAGTGCACCCGGGGCGTCGACGCGGCGGCCGCGACCGGACCGCGACTCCGTCAGGAGCCGACGCCCGGCCGCCGCCAGCACGACGCCGAGCACCGCGAGGACGGCGTAGGCCCAGCGCCAGCTGGCCACTGCGTCGAGGACCGACCCGAGCAGCGGACCCACCGCCGGCCCCGCCCCCATGCAGGCACCCCAGATGCCGGTGGCGCGGGCGCGCTCCGGCCCGGGGAAGGTGTGGCTGATCAGGGCGAGCCCGCACGCGATCACCGCCGCCGCACCGACGCCCTGCAGCACCCGGCCCACGACGAACGTCCACGGTTCGGGGGCTGCGGCGCCGGCGATCGAGCCCACCGCGAGCAGGGCCGCCCCGGCGACGAACACCCGGCGTCTGCCGACCTCGTCACCGATCGCGCCGGAGGTGAGCAGCGCGATCGCCAGCCCGAGGCTCATGGAGCTGAGCACCCAGGACGTGGCGACCGGTCCGGCTCCCAGGTCGCCCGCGACCGCGGGGACGATCGAGAGCGGCGCGGTGAACGCCGTCATCGCGAGCAGCGTGCCGCCCGCCGCGACGGCGAGGGTGCCGCCGGCCGTCGACGACGTCGTGGTGACCGTGCGGTCCATGCGCGTCCCCCGGTTCGTGGTTGCCGGACCGTAGCACAATTCAGTTCGGTCATTGAACCGATGTGCGAGGATGGGCACATGGTCCTTCCCCGCGACTACCACGGCCAGCGGTGCTCGATGGCACGTGCGCTGGAGGTGGTCGGCGAGCGCTGGTCGCTGCTCGTGGTGCGCGACGCGTTCTTCGGGGTGCGGCGCTTCAGCGACTTCTCCCGCCACCTGGGCATCCCGCGCGCGGTGCTCACCGACCGGCTCGACCGCCTGGTCACCGAGGGCGTGTTCGAGCGCGTCCCCGGGCCGGGGCAGCGCTCGGAGTACGCGTTGACCGCGAAGGGCGTCGCGCTCTGGCCGGTCCTGCGTGCACTCATCGAATGGGGCGACGACCACTACGCACCCGCAGGCCCGCGACGCGTGTTCACCCACGCCGGCTGCGGCGGCGCGCTCGACGTCACCGGCACCTGCGCGACGTGCGGCGGGACCGTCCCGGTCGGGTCGACGGTGATGGCACCGGGGCCGGGGTGGGAGCCGCCGGGGCCGGAGGCCGACGCGATCAGCCACGCACTGGGCCGGCCGCGCCCGATGCTGGCGCCCCTGCACTGAGCGCTAGCAGGCGTCCCGGGCCAACCGCGCCGCCCCGACCACCGCGGCGTCCTCACCGAGCTGCGCGGTGCGGATGCGGGCCAACGGCCGACGGCCCGCGCCGGTGAGCCGGGCGGCGTAGTGCTCGCGGGCGTCGTCGAGGAACAGCGGTGCCGACGCCGACACCCCGCCCCCGATCACCACCAGGTCCGGGTCGAACACGTCGGCGACCAGCGCGAGCCCCTCCCCCAGCCAGCGGGCGAGGTCGGCGACGGCGGCGATCCCGAGGGGGTCGCCGTCGCGGGCGGCCGCGGCGACCCGACGGCCGGTGACCCGCCCCGGGTCGTCGACGACGAGGCGGCGCAGCGCGGGCGAGAGCCCCGGTTCGCGCGCGATCATCTCGACCGCGGTGGTGGCCAGCGCGGTGCCGCTGCAGTAGCGCTCCCAGCACCCCGACTTCCCGCACGGGCACGGCCGCCCGCCGGGCACGACACGCAGGTGCCCCAGCTCGGGCGCCACCCCGTGCGCCCCGCGGAACAGCACCCCGTCGAGCAGCAGGGCGGCGCCGATGCCGGTGCCGAGCGCGACGAACACCGTCGTCGACGCCCCCGCGGCCGCCCCGAAGTGCCGCTCGGCCAGTGCAGCGGCGTTGGCGTCGTGCTCGACGACGACCGGCAGCCCGGTGCGCGCGGCGATCCGGTCGGCGACCGGGGCGTCGCGCCAGGACAGGTGCGGGGCGAACCGCACCCCGCGCAGGTCGGGCGTGATGAACCCGGCGAGCGCCAGCCCGGCGGCACCGACCGGGTGCCGCCCGGCCAGCTCGCCGATCACCCGCGCGACGGTGGCCTCCAGCGCCGCCTCACCGCGCGGGGTGGGGGCGTGCGCGGTGTCGAGGACCGCCCCCTCCGCCGTCACGACACCCGCGCGCACGCTCGTGCCGCCGACGTCGACCCCGACCGTCAGCCCGGTCCGGCTCAACACGCAGCGGCCTCGCGCACGACGGGGATGTGCTGCACCCTCCGCGTGGGGGCGGGCGGCGGCTCGGGGACCTGGCCGCCGGAGGGGGGCATCCCGTTGCCCTCGCGCAGCGCGGTCTGCAGCGCGTCGAGGAAGCCGGAGGCGTGCTCGGCCAGGCGGACCGCGAGCTCAGGGCGCTCGCCGCGCAGCAGGGCGACGACGGCGCAGACCGGGCACACGGAGCAGGTCGACGACCGGGGACCCCCCTCGAGCACCGGCCCGAGCCGGTCGAGCAGCAGCACCGCGACCGCGCGCAGCTCGGCCCCGAGACCGGCGTGCGTACCGCATCCGGGGCCCGTCACCGGGACCACACCGCGAGGTCGGGGGTGAACACGACGCACAGGTCGTCGCCGACGAGCCGCGCACCGGTGACCTCGCACCGGCGCAGCACCGACGGGAGCGCGACCATCCGCCGCGTACCGCCTGCGGTGATCGCGAGGTCGTCGCCGACGCGGGCGAGGTCGAGCGGGCCGTCCGCGGCGCCGGGCAGGGCCAGCACCAGCTCGAACACCGAGTCCTTCGACGTCCCGGTGCCCGCCGTGCGCCGCACCTCCAGCAGGGGCGGGGCCTGCCCGCCGGGGGCGGCGGGGTCGTCGTCGCCGTAGAGGCCGCGGGCGATCTCGCGCAGCGCGGGGATCCCGGTGGGCTCGGCGGAGGTGTGGTCGGCGGTGCGCAGCGGCACCCCGAGCGCGTCGAGGTCGGCCAGCACCGCCTGCTGCTCGGTGTGGCGCTCGCGCAGCCAGCGGGCGGCGGGGCCGCGCAGCGAGGGCGGTGGGCCGGGCACCAGCCGGTTGACCACGCAGTCGTCGACGCGCAGGCCGTGCAGCGCGAGCGCGGTGAGCGTGCGGCGGGTCTCCGCGGCGACGACCCGCTCCGGCGTCAGCACGAGCCGGATCGACGTGCGGGTGTGGTCGCCGAGCATCGCGCGCAGCGCGGCGAGGTCCTCTGCCAGCGCGTCGAGGGCGACGACCGTGGACTCCCACGCCGATGCCGCCTCCTTGCCCCCCGTCGCCATGCCCGCCAGCATCCCCCGGACGGCCCTGCGATGCGCGGGGAACAGCCGCTCGACGTACCCGGACAGGGCCTCCGGCAGCCCGAGCAGCCGCAGCGTCTCCGCGGTCGGTCCGCAGTCGACGACGACGACGTCCCACGGCCCGTCCTCGGCCAGGCGGCGGACCTCGCCGAGCGCGAGGAGGTCCTCGACGCCGGGCAGCACCGTCAGCTCGTCGGCGACGAGTTCGTCGACCCCCGCCCCCGACAGGATGGTGCGCAGGTGGCCCTGCAGCTGGGACCAGGAGCGGTCGAGCAGGGCGTGGGTGTCGATGTGGGCGGCGTGCAGGCCGGGCTGGAGCTCGACCGGGTCGCCGCCCAGCTCGGCCTCCAGCGCGTCACCGAGCGAGTGCGCCGGGTCGGTCGAGACCACGAGAGCGGAGCGCCCCGCCCCGGCCAGATGGGTGGCGGTCGCCGCGGCGAGGGTGGTCTTGCCGACGCCACCCTTGCCGGTGAACAGGACGACGCGCACGAGGCGCAGGGTATCCGTCGCTCAGTTCGCGCTCTCGACCCGCCGCTTCAGGCCCTTGAGCGCCGTGTCGATGATGACCTTCTCGGCCTTGCGACGGAGCATGCCGATCATCGGGATGTTCAGGTCGACGGCGAGGGAGTACGTGACGGTCGTCGAGCCCGTCGACCCGCTCAGGGAGTACGAGCCGTCCTGGGCCTTCTGCATCTGGCCCTTGACCAGCGTCCAGCTGACGGCCCGGTCGTCGGGGGCCCAGGTGTAGTCGAGCGTGTAGGAGTCCTTGATCGGACCGGCGTCCATCGTGAACCGCACGCGCGCGGGGCGACCGCCCGCGCCGGCCTCGAGCACCTCGACGCTCTTCACCTGCTCGGCCCACTCCGGGTAGGCCTCGAAGTCGGCGATCACCGCCATCACCCGCTCCGCGGGTGCGGCGATGTCGATCGAGGAGGTGGTCGCGTTGGCCATGCGGGCAGGTTACCGGCCGGTTTCCGGAGCCGCGTCACCAGCGCAGCACGTACGGCACACCGGTGCGCCGGAAGTGCCCGACGTTGACGCACTCGGTGCTCCCGACCCGCGCGCGTGCCGCGAGCGGCTGGTGCACGTGGCCGAACAGCGCCGCCCGCGCCCGGTCGCGGAGGCACACGTCGAGCAGCGCGGCCGACGACGACTCGGCGCGCCGCGACACCACGTCGTAGGCGAGGTCGGGGACCGCGGGCGGGACGTGACTGCACAGCACGTCGACCGGCCCCATCCGCGCCACGGCGGCGTCGAACTCCTCGGCGCGCAGCAGGTTCGGCTTCCACGGCCCGCCGCGGCGGGGTTCGACCCCCGGCGGCAGCGGCGCCCCGCCGACGAACCCGAACCGCAGCCCGCCCAGCGTCACGACCTGCCCGTCGGCGGCCACGACGCCGTCACGGACGAACTCGGGCCACAGCTCGGGCTGGTCGACGTTGCCGGGGATCGCCCAGGTCGGCGCGGACATCACGGCGAACAGCTCGGCGTACTGCTCGCGGACGGCGTCGGCGACGACCGCGGGCGGGTCGGGCACCGCGGACCACGCGGCCCGCGCGAACTCCATCAGGTCCCCGGGGCGCCCGTTCGTCCGGATCTCGCCGAACCGGCGGCTGACGTCCGGGCCGAGGACGCGGCCCAGGATCCCCCGGTCCGGGTTCTGGTAGTCGACGAAGTCGACCAGGTCACCGAGCACGAGCAGCGCGTCGGCGCCGTCGCCCGCGCGGGCCAGTGCCTCGGCGTTGCCGTGCACGTCGGAGACCACGTGCACGCGCATGGACGCACGGTATCCCGCCGCCGGTGCCCCCGACGATCGGCGGTGGCCGCGCCTCCGCCCCTCACCGGGCGCAGCCGCACGGACCGGCCCGGTGATCGGCGCCGACCGCACCCCGTCGCCCTCACCGGGGCGCGCACGCGGCCCGCGCGGCGATCAGGCGGGGGGCTCGCCCGGCGCCCGTCCCGCCTCGAGGCGGTCCTTGCAGGCGAACGCGACCGCTTTCGCCGCGCGCTGGCGCCGCCGTGCCTCCGCGGCCCCGCGACGCGGGGCCGCCGGAGCGGGACGCCCGTCGGGACCGGAGGGGTCGGCGCGCAGGAAGTAGTGCAGCACCGTGCCGTCGAGGACCGGTTCGAGCCAGACCTCCATGCTGCCGACGAGCGCACCGGTCACCGTCCACCGGAAGCCCTGGACCCCGCGGTCGGTGTCGACGGCCAGGCGCAGGTCGGGCCACCAGCGCGCCCAGTGGGCGGGCGCCGCGAACTCCGCTGCCACCACCTCCGGGGGCACCGCCAGGAACGTCTCGTCCACCACGTCGACCGAGGGCACGTCCGCAGACTGCCGGACCGGGCGAATCGGACAGCCGTCACCCCTCCCCCAGCGCCCTACCGCGCGGTAGGTTGCTGCGAGCTTCAGCCGAGGAGGACTGGTCCAGTGCGCGAGTACAGCGTTCCCGCCACCATCACCGTGGGTGACGAGGAGAACCTCGTCGACGCGGTCTTCGACAACGCGGCCGCCCACGGCTCCGACGTCGTCTACCGCCGTCGCGGGTCCGACGACCAGCGGGCCGACATCACGTCGGCCCAGTTCGCCGACCAGGTCGCGGGCGTCGCGCGCGGGCTCATCGCGTCCGGGGTGTCCGCAGGCGACCGCGTCGCGCTGCTGTCCCGCACACGCTACGAGTGGACGCTGCTGGACTACGCGATCCTCGCCGTCGGCGGCGTCACCGTACCCATCTACGAGACCTCCTCCGCCGAGCAGATCGACTGGATCCTCTCCGACTCCGATGCCGTCGGGATCGTCGTGGAGTCGGCGAAGCACCAGGCGGTCGTCGAGGAGGTGGCCCGCCCGGGGCTGACGGTCTGGCAGCTCGACGGCGGCGCCGTCGACGCGCTGGTGGCCGCCGGAGCCGACACCCCCGTCGAGGAGGTGCACGTCCGCCGGAAGGCGGTACGCGCGAGCGACCTCGCCACCCTGATCTACACCTCCGGCACGACCGGGCGCCCCAAGGGCTGCGAGCTGACCCACCGCAACCTGCTCACCGAGGTGCGCACGGTCTCCGCGGTCTTCCCCGAGCTCCTCACGGTGGGCAGCTCGGTGCTGCTGTTCCTGCCGCTCGCGCACGTGTTCGGCAAGGCGATCCAGTGCGGCGCGCTGCTGACCCGCACCACCGTCGCGCACACCGCCGACGTCACACAGCTGCTGCCCGACCTCGCCGCGTTCCGCCCGTCGTTCCTGCTCGCCGTGCCACGGGTGTTCGAGAAGGTCTACAACGGCGCACGCCAGCGGGCCCACAACGACGGCAAGGGCAAGATCTTCGACGCCGCCGCCGACACCGCGATCGCGTACTCGAAGGCCCAGGACACCGGCGGCGCCGGGATGGTGCTCAAGGCCAAGCACGCGGTGTTCGACAAGCTCGTCTACGGCAAGCTCCGCGCGGCCGTCGGGGGCAACGTCCTCGCCGCGGTCTCCGGCTCCGCCCCGCTGGGTGCGCGGCTGGGCCACTTCTTCCGCGGCGTCGGCCTGCCCGTCCTGGAGGGCTACGGGCTCACCGAGACCTCCGCGGGCATCACGCTCAACACGCTCGCCGCGCAGCGCATCGGCAGCGTCGGGCGGCCGGTGCCCGGGCACGCCGTCCGGATCGCCGAGGACGGCGAGATCCTGCTGCAGGGGCCGCTGGTCTTCCGCGGGTACTGGAAGAACGAGACCTCCACCGCCGAGGCCGTCGAGGACGGCTGGTTCCACAGCGGCGACATCGGCGAGCTCGACGACGCCGGCTTCCTGACGATCACCGGGCGCAAGAAGGAGATCATCGTGACGGCGGGCGGCAAGAACGTCGCCCCCGCCGTGCTCGAGGACCGCCTGCGTGCACACCCGCTGATCAGCCAGTGCATGGTCGTCGGCGACGCGCAGCCGTTCATCGGCGCGCTGGTCACGATCGACCCCGAGGCGCTGCCGGGTTGGCGCGAGCGCAACGGCAAGCCGGCCGCCGAGGGCGTCGCCGACCTCGTCGACGACGCCGACCTGCGCGCCGAGGTCTCCGCGGCCGTCGACGAGGCCAACAAGGCGGTCTCGCGGGCCGAGCAGATCCGCGAGTTCCGGATCCTGCCCGTCGACTTCACCGAGGCGGGCGGGGAGATGACCCCGACGATGAAGGTGAAGCGCCAGGTCGTCGCGAAGACCTTCGCCGGCGACATCGCAGCCATCTACGCCGGGACGTCGGCCTCGAGCTGAGCGGGCTGGCCGCCGGCCCGGCGTCGTGCCAGGGTCGGTGGCGTGACCACTCCGCCCGGGATCGCCGGCGTCTTCGACCGCGCCGCCGACTCCTACGACGACGTCGGCGTGCCCTGGTTCCGGCCCATCGCCGCGGGACTGGTCGAGGAACTGGCGGTCGAGCCGGGCGAGCGGGTGCTCGACATCGGCTGTGGGCGGGGAGCCGCGCTGTTCCCGCTGGCCGACGCCGTGGGCGGGGCAGGCCGCGTGCTCGGCATCGACCTCGCGCCACGGATGGTGGAGCGCACCGCAGCCGACGCGCGAGACCTTCCGCAGGTGGAGGTGCGGGTCGGCGACGCCACCGCCCCGGGCCTTCCCACCGCGTCGTTCGACGTCGTCGCGTCGGCGCTCGTGCTCTTCTTCCTGCCCGACCCGGGCGCCGCCGTCCGGGCGTGGGCGGAGCTCCTCGTCGACGGTGGGCGGATGGGCGTCACGACGTTCGGGCCGCAGGACCCGCGGTGGCGGGCCGTCGACGAGGTCTTCGACCCCCACCTCCCACCCGCGATGCTCGACGCGCGCACCAGCGGGCGCGTCGGCCCGTTCTCCTCCGACTCCGGGGTGGAGGGGCTGCTGCGCGACGCGGGGCTGCGCGAGGTCCGCACCGCGCACCGGACGGTCGAGGCGGTCTTCCGCGACGCCGACCAGCTCCTGGACTTCACCTGGTCGCACGGGCAGCGGGCGATGTGGGAGGTCGTGCCCACCGCCGAGCACGCCGCACTGGCCCGTCGCATCGCCGACATCGCCCGACAGCACGGTGACGGCACGGGGCGGCTCGTCTTCAACCAGGAGATCCGGCACACCCTCGGCCGCCGCTGACCGCCAGCAGCTCCCGCAGGGTCGCCACGCGCGAGGGCCAGGTCCAGTCCCGGACCATCCGGGCCCGCCCGGCGGCGCCCATCGCGGCTGCGCGCGCCGGATCGGCCAGCAGTGCCGCCACCGCGTCGGCCACGGCGTCGACCCGTCGCCCGTCGACGACGTGGCCGGTCACGCCCGGGTCCACGGTCTCGGGAGCGCCGCCGGAGTCGCCCGCGACCACCGGCAGCCCCGACGCCGCGGCCTCCAGCAGCGCGATCCCGAGCCCCTCGACGTCGAGCCCGCCGCGGCGGGTGCGGCACGGCAGCGCGAAGACGTCGGCGACGCCGTGGTGGGCGGCCAGCTCGTCGGCGGGCACCTCACCGGTGAACACGACGTGCTCCACGACCCCGTGCGCGGCGGCGAGCCGGTGCAGGCGCGCGGCGTCCGGGCCGTCGCCGACGAGCAGCAGCCGGGCCCCCGGCACCCGGCTCCTGACCTGCGGCATCGCCCGGATCAGCACGTCCTGGCCCTTGCGCCGCACCAGCCGGGACACGCACGCCACGACCGGTGCGTCACCGAGCCGGTAGCGCAGTCGCAGAGCCGTCCGGGCGGCCGGGTCGGGGGCGAACCGGTCGGTGTCGATGCCCGAGGGCAGGGGTACCAGCGCGGCGGTGGGCCCGAACGCCGCGGCGGTGCGGTCGCGGGTCCAGTGCGAGATGGTCGTCAGCGCGTCGGCGTCGGCCCCGATCCGACCCAGTGCCTGGCGCGCGCCGGGCAGCAGCGGCCAGCCCGCCTCGTGCCCGTGGGTGCTCGCGACCACCCGTTCCACCCCGGCACGTCGGCGCAGCCACGGCCCGAGCAGCGCCAGCGGGGCCGCCGCCCCGAACCAGACGGTGCGCGCCCCGTGCTCGCGGGCCAGCGCCGCGGCCCGGTGCGCGACCGCGGGGACGGGCAACATCAGCGACGTCGGGTGGCGGTGCACGGGATGCGGGAACGCCGCGTCGAACGCCGCAGCACCGGGCCAGGCGGGCGCGTACACGGCCAACTCCCCCGGAGGCAGCCGCCGGGCCAACTCGTGCAGGTAGGTCTGGATGCCCCCGGTACGCGGCGGGAAGTCGTTCGTCACCAGCAGGGTGCGGGGCACCCGCTCAGGCTAGATCGGCGGGGCGGAGAGCCCGGGCGGCGGCCGGTGGCTCCGGCCGCCGCCCGTACCCGGGGAGCGGACGAGGTCTAGAGGCGGCGAGCGCCGCTGAAGGCGCTGCTGGACACCGTGGCGTACTTGACGACGTCACCGGACTGCGGGGCGTTGACCATCTTGCCGTCGCCGGCGTAGATGCCGACGTGGCTCACGGGGCTGTAGTAGAAGACGAGGTCGCCGGGCCGCATGTCGTCCCAGGCCACCGCCTGGCCCACCCGGGCCTGCTGCGACGACGAGCGCGGCAGCGTGACGCCGGCCTCGGAGAACGCCCACGAGGTGAGGCCGGAGCAGTCGAAGCTGCCCGGACCCTCGGCACCCCACTGGTAGGGCTTGCCGAGCTGGGTGATCGCGGCGCGGAGGGCGACGACGCCCGCTCCACTTCCGGTGACCGGACCGCTCGGCCCGTCGACGGCGGGACCGAGACGGTCGGAGCGCTCCTGCGGGCTGAGCCGCTCCAGGAGGCGCTCGGCCTCCTCGATGCGCATCTCCGCGTCGCGCTTGCGGGCGGCGACGTCCTGCTCCGCGGCCACGGCCGCGTCGGCGGCCGACTGCGCGCGCGCCGTGGCGGCGTCGGCCTCGGCCTGCGCCGCCTCCGTCTGCTCGACGACGGCGATCAGCTGCTCCAGCGCGGCCCGCTGATCGGTGGCCAGGAGCTCCAGCACCGACATCTGGTCGAGGAAGTCCTCGGGCGAGCCGCTGGCGAGCAGGGCGTTGAACTGGTCGAGGTTGCCGCCCTCGAACGTCGACATCGTCAGCGCGTCGACCTGCAGGCGGTACTCCTCCTCGCCGGCGCGGGCGGCGTCGGCGGCCTGACGGGCGGGCTCGACCGCCGCGCTCATCCGCTCGAGCTCGTCCTGCCGCGCGGTGAGCTCGTCCTTCGCGGCGTGCCACTCCTCGGTGAGCGCCTCGGCCTCACGCTGCACCTGCTCGAGCGCGGTGGCGGCGTCCTCCGCGTTGTCCGGGGGCGCGGGCTGCGCGGACGCGGGAGCGATGCCGAGAACCAGGGCCAGCGCGCCGGCCAACAGCAGAGCCAGCACCACCGACACTCCGGGCCGGGTACCGCCGGGTGACACCACGCGGACGCGTCTCCTTCGTCTCCACCGTCGCTCTCGATCGATGTCGCCGATCGACGTTCTCCTATGGAGTAACGACGCTCGTCCAACGGAAGAACGACGGTGACCGTGCGTTGCCAATCGCGTTCGAATGGCTGACGGACCGCACGGCGTGGGCGAGGTTACGGAGGTGGCCAGAGGGCGTCCAGCACGGGGGTTCACCGGCGCGGCGGGCGCGGCGCGCCCACGGGCAGGGGCGCCGACCAGGGGGAACCGTTCGATAACGGTGTGATGTCACCCCACGTCACGGGCCGATCCCCCGGTGTCGCCGGACTCGGGCATCCGCTGACGCGGGGCGGCCACCAGCCGCAACCGCGGCACCAGGCCCTGATCCGCGAGCACATCGAGGGCGCGCCGCTCCGGTGCGTCGAGCTGCACGGTGGACGCGCCGGACGGTCCCTCCCCGGCGGGTGCCACGTCCTCCGGACGCCGCGCCGGCACACCCGGCACCCCGAGCAGCACCCCGATCACGCAGTCGCCGCAGGCGTTCCCGCGGACCTCGCAGCTGTCACAGTCGACGATCATGTCGCTCCTCCCGGACGTGGCTCGTGCCGTGCCACGGACGTTAGGGACGACCCCTGACAGTTTCGGGGCTCAGCCGCGGACCAGGCGCGTCAGGATCGCCGTCGAGGGCACCGTGTAGGCCCCGCGCCGCTGCACCGACCGCACGACCGCGCCGTCGGACGTCGCCACCAGCACCGGCCGCCCCTGCGGCTCAGCGGCGACCAGCGAGCGGATCACGTCGTCGGCGATCACACCCTTGTCGCTGAACAGCACCCGCACCCCGCGCGACCCGCGCACCGGCGCCGCGACGACGCCCGCCCCGTCGAACACGACGGTGACCTCCACCCCCGTGCGCGCGGCGAGCGCGGCGAGCTGCCCGACCAGCCGGGTGCGCTGGTCGGCCAGCGTCAGCTCCGGGTAACCGGTCTTGCTGACGTTGTAGCCGTCGACGACGAGGTGCACGGTGGGCACCGCGAGCAGCGCGTCGAGCGCCGCGAGCCCGTCGACGGGCCCACCGCCCGCTGCCGTGCCCGCGCCGGTGACGAGATCGCCGGGGCGCGGCCCGCCGCCGCCCAGCGCCAGCTCGCGGCGCAGCCCGGCCACGGCACCCCCGAGCGTGTCGACGAGCAACCCGAGGCGCACCTCGTCGGCCTGCCGGGCCTCCCGCGCCGCCTGCCGGGCCGACGCGACCTCCCCAGCAGCCCGGTCGGCCCGCCGGCGTTCCTGCTCGGCTCGGGCGCGCTCGCGGTCGGCGTCGGCGCGCGCGGCGGCCAGGTCGGCGGCGGCCGCCGCCCGCACGTCCTCGACGACCCGGTCGGCGGACGCGTGCCCGTCGAGGGCCGCCCGCAGCTTCGCGCCCTGCTCGGACACGCGCCGGCGCAGCTGCTGGTACTCGGCGTCGCGCTGCTCGCCCGCCGAGCGCGCCTGCTCGCGGGCCTCGCCGAGCTCGCCGCGCAGACGCTCCAGCTCGGTGGTGAGCTTGTCGACCCGCGAGAGCGCCGCGTCGCGCTCGGCGCGCAGCTCCCCCACGTCGCCCCGGTGCGCGGCCGCGGCCACGGCGTCGGCCGCCGCGGCGTCACCGACCAGCACCGCGGCCGCCGCGGCGGTCAGCGCGTCGTCGGCGTCCGGGACGAGCTCCCCGGGCCGGTGCTCGTCCCACCAGGCGACGACGGCCGTGCGGAACACCGTCGAGGCCCCCAGCTCGGCCAGCAGCGCAGGCGCCCCGAGCTTCGCGCGCTTCGCGGGGGTGAACCGGGCCAGACGGCGCAGCGGGACGGGCACCTCCGTGGCCGGCAGCCCGCCGACCGCGGTGGACGCGACGTCGGCGAGCCGGCTCCGCACGGCGTCGGGCAGGCGCGACCAGTCCACGGGGGCTCCCCCGTCGGCTGCTGGCGTCCCGGACATCGCACCAGGTTATCCGCGCCGGGGCCGCCGCACCGCCACCGCAGCGCCGGGACGCCCGGATCGGGACCGGCGGATTCTGTCGGGGGGCCCGGCTAGCGTCCCGCGCCGTGACCGCTCCCCCCGTGTCGCCCGTGCTGCAGCTGTCCTTCGACGAGCTGGGCACCCCCCTGCGCGAGGTCACGTTCGTGGTGCTCGACCTGGAGACCACCGGCGGGTCGGCCAAGCAGCACGCGATCACCGAGATCGGGGCGGTCAAGGTCCGCGGCGGCGAACGGATCGGCGAGCTGTCCACGCTGGTCGACGCGGGGGTCGGCATCCCGCCCGGGATCGTCGCGCTCACCGGGATCACCACGGCGATGATCCAGGACGCACCGTCGGTCGACGCCGTGCTGCCCGCGCTGCTGGAGTTCCTGCGCGGCGCGGTGCTGGTGGCGCACAACGCGCCGTTCGACACCGGCTTCCTGCGCGCCGCCTGCGAGCGCCACGGGCACGCCTGGCCGCGTCCCCCGGTGCTGTGCACCGCGCGCCTGGCCCGCGCGGTGCTCACCCGCGACGAGGCACCGAGCGTGCGGCTGGGGGCGCTGGCGCAGATGTTCGGCACCGTCACCACGCCCAACCACCGCGCCCCCGACGACGCGGCCGCCACCGTCGAGGTGCTCCACCACCTGATGGAGCGCATCGGCAACCTCGGCGTGCAGAGCCTGGAGGAGCTGCTCGCGCTGGCGAAGGACTCCGCGCCGCACCGGCCCACCACCGGGCAGCGGCGCAAGCGCACGCTCGCGCGCGGGGTGCCGTCGGCGCCGGGGGTGTACCTGTTCCGCGGTCCGCGCGACGAGGTGCTCTACGTCGGCACGAGCGGCGACCTGGCCCGCCGCGTCCGCAGCTACTTCACCGCCGGGGAGCGCAGGCGCCGGGTGCGCGACATGGTGGCGCTCGCCGAGCGCGTCGACACGGTCGTCTGCGCCCACGCGCTGGAGGCGTCGGTGCGCGAGCTGCGCCTGATCGCCGCGCACCGGCCGCGCTACAACCGCCGCTCGCGCAACCCGCAGCGCGGCTGGTGGGTGGCCGCCACGGTGGAGCCGTTCCCGCGACTGTCGGTCGCCACCTCGCCGCGCGACGGCGCGCTGGGCCCGTTCACCTCGCGGGGTGCGGCCACCGCCGCGGTGGAGACGCTCCTCGACGCCGTCCCGCTGCGGTCGTGCACGCCGCGGATCGCGTTGCGCCCCACCGGCACGCCGTGCGCCCTGCACGAGATGGGCCGCTGCGCAGCGCCGTGCGCCGGGCTGCAGAGCGCGGCTGAGTACGCCCCCGCCGTCGACGCACTGGCCGATCTGGTCGGCGGCCGCGACGACGCCCCGCTGCGTCGCCTCGCCGACGCCGTCGAGGAGTTGTCGGTCCGCGAGCGGTACGAGGACGCCGCCGTGCGCCGCGACCGGCTCGCCGCGCTGATCCTCGCGCTGGCCCGCACCCAGCGGCTCGCCGCGCTCGCGCAGGTGTCCGAGCTGGTCGGGGCCCGGCCCGACGGGCACGGCGGCTGGGAGGTCGCGGTGCTGCGCCACGGGCGGCTCGCCGCGGCAGGGGTCGCGCCGCGCGGGACGCCCCCGATGCCCGTGATCGACGCCCTGCGCCTGGGCGCCCAGACCATCCTGACCGGCCCCGGGCCGCTGCACGGCGCCCCGCACGAGGAGGTGCGGCTGCTGCACCGCTGGCTCGCCACCGGCGGCACCCGCCTGGTGCACAGCGAGCCCACCTGGTCCGAGCCCGCCCGCGGGGCCCCGTCGTGGACGGCGTGGGCCGAGCGCGCCCGCCCGCTGGAGGTGCCCGACTGACGGCGACTACCGTCCGGGGCACGCCATCGCCGGCCCCCCGACCGCCGACCCCCAGGAGCCCGCCCGTGATCACCGCGATCGTCATGGTGCACACCGCCGCCGACCGCATCCCGGAGACGGCCCAGGCCATCGCCGACCTCGACGGCGTCAGCGAGGTCTACTCCTGCGCGGGCGACGTCGACCTGATCGCGGTCGTGAAGGTCGCCCAGCACGACCAGCTCGCCGACGTCATCGCCGGTCGGCTCAGCAAGATCGACGGGGTGCGGCGCACCGACACCCACATCGCCTTCCGCTCCTACTCCCGCGCCGACACCGAGTCCACGTTCTCCGCCGGCCTGGACTGAGCCTCCCTCGCCCCCGGGCCGACCATGATCACCGTCCCGGAACCGGAGGCGGGCCGGAGCCCGCCGTTCGTTCCGAGACCTCGATCATGGGGCCGGGCGGGCTCAGCGCAGGGACGTCGAGACCCGGGCCCACTCGGCGAGCAGCCGCTCCCCCGCCCCCGAGTCGATCGCCCGCGCCACCCGCGGCAGGGCCGCGCGCAGGTCGTCGACGAGCGACGGGCCGGGGCCGTCGTAGGCCACCAGCGCCGCGGCCGAGTTGAGCAGGACCGCGTCGCGCACCGGACCGGTCCTCCCGGCGAGCAGCTCGCGGAACACCCCGGCGTTGACCGACGCGTCGCCGCCGCGGAGGTCGTCGTGGGTGGCGCGGGCGATGCCGAGGTCGGCGGGGTCGAGGGTCTGCACGCGCACCGAGCCGCCTGCGACGACCCGCACCGTCGAGGTGGTGGCGGTCGTGAGCTCGTCGAGGCCGTCGTCGCCCCGCACGACGAGCGCGGACACCCCGCGCGCGGCGAGGACGTCGGCGATCACCGGGGGCATCGTCGGGAACGCGCACCCGATCAGCGACGCCGCGGGCTGGGCCGGGTTCGTCAGCGGACCGAGCACGTTCATGGCGGTGGGCACGCCGAGCTCGCGGCGGGTGACGGCGGTGTGGCGCATCGCGGGGTGGAACACCGGCGCGAAACAGAACCCGATCCCCACCTGCGCGACGCACTCGGCGACGGCCGCGGCGGGGAGGTCGATCGCGACGCCGAGCGCCTCCAGGACGTCGGCGGTACCGCTGGCCGAGGACGCCGCCCGCCCCCCGTGCTTGACGACGGGGGCACCGGCCGCGGCCACCACCACCGCCGACATCGACGAGATGTTGACCGTGTGCGCCTGGTCACCTCCGGTGCCCACGACGTCGACCGCCCGGACGGGCACGGTGAACCGTCTCGCGTGCGCGAGCATCGTCTCGGCGAGCCCGCCGATCTCGGCCGCGGTCTCGCCCTTCGCGCGCAGCGCGACCAGGAAGCCGGCGAGCTGCGCGGGCGTGGCCTCGGCGGACAGCACGCGGTCCATCACCCACGCGGTGTCGGCCGAGTCGAGGTCCTCACCGCGGATCAACCGGCCCAGCAGGGCGGGCCAGGTCAGCTCAGCCACGGTGCGCGACGGGCAGCTCACCGGCACGGGCCCGACGCAGCACGTCGGCGACCGTCTCGGCGGCGGTGATCGGGTCGAGCGGGTGCACGAGCACCGCGTCGGCCTGCGACCAGGTGGCCAGCCAACGGTCGTCGCGGCGGCGGACCGTGACGATGATCGGCGGGCAGTCGGTGATCTCGTTCTTGAGCTGCCGCGAGACGCCCATGCCGCCGGTCGGCTGGGCCTCCCCGTCGAGGATCGCGAGGTCGATCGAACCGGCGTCGGCGGCGACGAGCACCTCCGAGATGCCGCTCGCCTCCAGGAACGTGACGCGACCGAGATCGGGTGCCGGGCGCCTTCCGACGGCGTTGACGATGGCCTCCCGGACCTCGGGCCGGTGGCTGAGCACCAGCACGGTCAGGGCCTCACGGGCGACGGGGCTGTTCACGCGCGGAACTCTAGACCGCCCCGCGCGGGCAGCGTTCGAGAACCCGTTGGGTCCCCGACAGGCTGTAGAAGTTGGTCTGGGGTCATAATGCCCGAGTGACGACAGCGGCTCCCAACATCAGCGCGCGGATCCACTCGCTGAACCGGCCCAACCTGGTCAGCGTCGGCACGATCGTCTGGCTGTCCAGCGAGCTGATGTTCTTCGCCGGGCTCTTCGCGATCTACTTCACCGCGCGCGCACAGCACGAGGGCGAATGGCCCCCTGCCCCGACCGAACTCAACGTGCCCTACGCGCTGGCGGTGACGATCGTCCTGGTGGCGTCGTCGTTCACCTGCCAGTTCGGGGTCTTCGCCGCCGAGCGGGGTGACGTCTTCGGCCTGCGGCGCTGGTACCTCCTCACCCTGGCGATGGGCGCGTTCTTCGTGCTCGGCCAGGCGTACGAGTACAGCGTTCTGGTGCTCGAGCACGACACCACGCTCGCCTCCAGCGCGTACGGCACCGTCTTCTACATGGCGACGGGGTTCCACGCCCTGCACGTCATCGGCGGCCTGGTCGCCTTCGTGTACCTGCTCATCCGCACGAAGCTGAGCAAGTTCACGCCGCAGCAGGCCACCGCGGCGATCGTCGTGTCGTACTACTGGCACTTCGTCGACGTCGTGTGGGTGGGTCTGTTCGCCGTCATCTACTTCATCCGCTGAGCTCATGCCTGAGACCGAACTACCCGAAGGCGCGCAGATGACCACCACACCGAACACCCGCGGGGCACGCAGCCGGTTCCGCCGCCGCCTCGCGGGCGCGATGGCGCTGGGCATCGGGCTCCTGTCCGCCGGCGCGCTCTACACCGTCGGCGCTCCGGCACCGCAGGTCGCCCACGCCCAGGAGGCCGACGCGGCACTGCTGGCCCAGGGCGAGGAGCTCTACAACAACGCCTGCATCACCTGCCACGGGTCGAACCTGCAGGGCGTCACCGACCGCGGGCCCAGCCTGATCGGTGTCGGCGACGCGGCGTCCTACTTCCAGGTCTCCACCGGGCGCATGCCGCTGGCGCGCCAGGAGGCCCAGGCCATCCGCAAGCCCCCGCGCCCGGAGTTCGACCCGGAGACCGAGCAGGGGCAGGCCAACCTCGACGCCCTCGGCGCGTTCATCCAGGCCAACGGTGGCGGTCCGGTCCGTCCCGAGGCCACCGGCGAGGCGTTGCGCGGCGAGAACTCGGCCCGCGGTGGCGAGCTGTTCCGCCTCAACTGCGCGTCGTGCCACAACTTCACCGGTCGCGGCGGGGCGCTGTCGTCCGGCAAGTTCGCCCCGACGCTCGACCCGGCCACCGAGACCGTCATCTACACGGCGATGCTGTCCGGCCCGCAGAACATGCCCAAGTTCTCCGACCGGCAGCTCACGCCGGAGGAGAAGGCCGACATCATCGCCTACATCAAGTCCGTGTCCGGTGACGTCGCCGACCCCGGCGGCAACGGGCTCGGCGGCATCGGGCCCGTGTCGGAGGGCCTCGTCGCGTTCATCGTCGGCCTCGCGGGGCTGATCGGATTCGCTCTGTGGCTGGGAGCCAAGTCATGACCCTCTCCGAACAGGACCACTCGGGCGGAGTCCGCCGCCCCACGTCGGCCGAGCTCGACGAGATGACGCCGGACCAGCTCGCCACGCTCGCGGCGAACCTCGACGACGTCGAGATCGTCCACAACGCGCGCAAGTTCCCGATCCCGGGCACGCGCGCGGAGAAGCGGGCCGAGCGGGCGGTCGCACTCTGGTTCGGCATCTCGGCACTGTCGGGGCTCGCGTTCCTCGGGGCGTTCATCTTCTGGCCCTTCGAGTACGTGCCGCCGTCGGACCCCGGCTACGACATCTACGTGCTCTACACCCCGGTCATCGGCGGCACCTTCGGCCTCGCCGTGCTGGCGCTGGGCATCGGCGTGATCTCCTACGTGAAGAAGTTCTTCCCCGACGAGGTGTCGGTGCAGCAACGCCACGACGGCATCTCCGACGAGGTCGACCGCCGTACCGTCGTCGCCCAGCTGGCCAAGGCCGGCCAGGACACCGGCATCGGCCGCCGCAAGCTGATCACCCGCGCGGCGGGCGGCGCGGCGGGCGTGTTCGGCCTCGGGTTGGGCATCGCCGCGGTCGCGCCACTGGTCCGCAACCCGTGGGCGGGCGGCGACGAGGCGGCCCTGTGGACCACCGGCTGGCGCGGCGTCGACGGCGAGACCGTCTACCTGCGTCGCGACACCGGCATCCCGGACGAAATCTCCCTGGTCCGCCCGGAGGACCAGGAGCCCGGCTCGATGGAGACGGTGTTCCCGTTCCGCGAGTCGGAGCGCGGCGACGAGGAGGCCCTGCTGCACGCACTGCGCCGCTCGGACAACCCGGTCATGCTCATCCGCCTGCGTCCCGGCACCGAGACGATCAAGCGCGAGGGCCAGGAGGACTGGAACTACGGCGACTTCTACGCCTTCTCCAAGCTCTGCACGCACCTGGGCTGCCCGACCTCGCTGTACGAGACGCAGAGCCAGCGCATCCTGTGCCCGTGCCACCAGAGCCAGTTCCTGGCCACCGAGTACGCGAAGCCGGTGTTCGGTCCGGCCAGCAGGTCACTTCCGCAGTTGAAGATCACAGTGAACGACGAGGGATACTTCGTCGCCACCCGTGACATGGAGCCCGTCGGACCGGCATTCTGGGAGCGGAGATCATGAGCTCGATCACGACGCCGACAACGTCCGGCGGGGGCGCGAACGCCCTGGTCGCCGGGGCCCTGGACGGGACCGACCAGCGCTACCACCCCGCAGCCGGCATGCGGAAGCAGTTCAACAAGGTCTTCCCGACGCACTGGTCGTTCATGCTCGGCGAGGTCGCCCTCTACAGCTTCATCGTGCTGCTGCTCTCGGGCACGTACCTGGCGCTGTTCTACGACCCGTCGATGGCCGAGGTCACCTACAACGGGGTCTTCGACAACCTCCGCGGCGTCCACATGACGCGGGCGTACGAGAGCACCCTGCACATCTCCTTCGAGGTGCGCGGCGGACTGTTCGTCCGGCAGATCCACCACTGGGCGGCGCTGCTGTTCATGGCGGCGATGGTCGCCCACATGTTCCGCACCTACTTCACCGGTGCGTTCCGCAAGCCGCGCGAGGCCAACTGGGTCATCGGCATCCTGCTGATCTTCATCGGCACGTTCGAGGGCTTCACCGGCTACTCGCTGCCCGACGACCTGCTCTCGGGCACCGGCCTCCGCATCGCCTCGGGCATCACGCTCTCGGTGCCGGTCATGGGCACCTGGGTGCACTGGGCGCTGTTCGGCGGAGAGTTCCCGGGCACCGAGATCATCCCGCGGCTCTACATCATCCACGTGCTCCTGCTGCCGGGCGTCCTGCTCGCGCTGATCGCGGTGCACGTCGGCCTGGTCTGGTACCAGAAGCACACCCAGTTCCCCGGGCCCGGCCGCACCGAGAAGAACGTCGTCGGCGTCCGGATCCTCCCGGCCTTCGCGGCCAAGGGCGGAGCGTTCTTCGCGGTGTTCGTCGGTGTCGTCGGCCTGATGGGCGGGCTGTTGCAGATCAACCCGATCTGGAACCTGGGCCCGTACAACCCGTCGCAGATCTCCGCCGGCTCCCAGCCCGACTTCTACATGGGCTGGTCCGACGGGATGGCCCGGCTCTGGCCCGCCTGGGAGATCTACCTGGGCAACTACACGGTCCCCGCGGTGTTCTTCCCGACCGCGGTGTTCCTCCCGATGATCTTCGTGGTCGCCGGGGCGTACCCGTGGATCGAGGCGCGGTTCACCAAGGACACGGCCCTGCACAACCTGCTGCAGCGCCCGCGCGACGTTCCCGTCCGCACCTCGCTCGGCGCGATGGCGATCACGTTCTACATGGTCCTGCTGATCAGCTCGGCCAACGACTGGTTCGCGTTCTTCTTCGACGTGTCGCTCAACGCCACGACGTGGATGGGCCGGATCGGCCTGCTGATCCTGCCGCCCATCGCGTACTGGGTCACCTACCGCATCTGCCTCGGCCTGCAGAAGGGCGACCGCGCGGTCCTCGACCACGGCATCGAGACCGGCATCATCAAGCGGTTGCCCCACGGTGAGTTCATCGAGGTGCACCAGCCCCTCGCCGGGGTCGACGCCCACGGGCACCCGATCCCGCTCGCCTACCAGGGCGCGCCGGTGCCCAAGCGGATGAACCAGCTCGGCATGGGCGGCAAGCCCGTCGCCGGCTCGATGCTCACGCCCGACCCGCGCGAGGAGACGCTCGCGCTGGAGAAGGCGCGTGCCGAGGAGGCCGCGGCCGAGGCGGCCGTGCACGGCGGTCACTCCGGTGACGACGAGCGCGCCGCCCGCACGGGCCACAAGGAGCTCGCGGGCAGCCCCGACGGAGGCCGCCCGAAGGACCCCGAGGACTGACCCGCCGCTCGCACGAACGGAAGGCCCCGCCGGATCTCCGGCGGGGCCTTCCGCGTTCTCACGCCCGGCGCAGCGACCACGCCGCCGACGCCAGCACCACGACGAACAGCACCAGGTAGGCGTCCGGCGTCAGGGAGATCGCACCGGTGGCCGGGATCGGCCCGACCGAGGGCCCGGGCAGCCGCGTGATCACGGCGAGCGTCGCGAGCAGCACCCCGCCCAGTGCGACGGCGGCGGCCCGCTCCCCCGCCACCACGCGCCGCGCCAGCAGCACGACGAGCGGCACCACCCACACCCAGTGGTGCGACCAGGCGAACGGGGCGGCCGCCGCGGACCCCAGCCCGACGAGCGTGCCCGCGGCCAGGTCGACGCCCCGGCGGTGGAGGGCGACCGCGACGGCGAGCGTGAGCATCGCCAGCAGCGCGGCGGGCACCAGGTCGGGCAGGCCGGCCCGGGCCAGGAAGCCGGCGAGGGAGTGGTTGCTGGGCCCGGAGACATCGGAGATCCGCCCCGCGGAGGCGAACGTGCCGCGCAGCCAGTACTCCACCGAGTCGGCGGGGGCCACGAGGAAACCCAGCGCCCCGGCCGCGACGAACGTGCCGATCGCGGTCGCCGCCGCCCGGGTCCGGCCGGTGAGCAGCAGGTACACGACGAACAGGAGCGGCGTGAGCTTCAGCGCGGCGGCCAGCCCGATCCCGACGCCCCGCCAGCGGCTCTCCCGGCACCCGGACAGGTCGCACACCACGAGCGCGAGCAGCACCAGGTTGAGCTGGCCGAGGTAGAAGGTGGTGCGGACCGGGTCGAGCCAGGTCGCCAGGGCCACCACCGCCACGAGCAGCGGCCCGCCCGCGCCGCAGCGCCGCACCACGACGGCGAGCAGCACCAGCCCCAGCACCGTCCACCCGACCGAGAGGACGGGCACCGGCGGCCAGGCCAGCGGCACGAACACGAGCGCGGCGAACGGCGGATAGACGAAGGGCAGGTCGAGCAGGACGCCCCCGCCGTAGAGCGGGCGCCCGGCCGCGACCAGTTCCCCGCCCGCGCGGTAGACCTGCAGGTCGATGAGCAGGGTGTGGGCCTGCGGCCAGATCGCGAGCACCACGGCGTGACCGAGCACGGCCGCTCCCACGACCGCCGCGGCCGGCCGGGTGTTCATGATCCCCACCGTAGGGGGAGGGCGGGTGGCCGCGGCCACACGGACGCGCTAGTGTCCTCCACATGCGTAACGCACTCCTCGCCCTCGACGCGGCCGTACCGCCGCGCGTCGGCTGAGCCAGGTCGCCGGCGCGCAGCTCCTCCCCTCGTTTCCGAGGCCTGGCTCGGGTCCCCCGATCGTCTCGGACCCTGGAGCTCACCATGACCGTTCTGGACCACGCCCCCCGCACCACCTGGACCCCGCGCATCCCGCGCCGCCACGAGATCGTCACGACCGGCGGCATCGAGGGCATCCTGCGCGTCGGTGACGCGCTGCGCGCCGGCGGCTACCCGGTCCGCGACTTCGCCGCCGACGTCCGCGACGGCGTCCCGTACAGCTCCGTCACCTGCACGGTCTCGCTGACCCGGGCCGAGGAGGCGTCGTTCGCCGACCGCCTCTGCACGCTGCGCGGCGTCGTCTCCGTGGAGCCCTGCTAGTCGCTCACGTTCGCCCTCAGGCGGTCGAGCAGCCCCGCCAGCGCGGCGGCGTCGGCCTCGTCGAGGCCGGTGCGCAGGCGCAGGAACGCGGCCTCCCCCTCCCCCGTCAGCTCCCGATGTGCACGCGGCGGTTGCCGGGGTCGCGGCGGCGGGTGAGCAGGCCGTCGCGCTCCGTCGCGTTGAGGTGATGGGTGAGCGTGGTGCCCGCGATGCCGACGGCCGCCGCGATCTCCCGCTGGTTCGCGACGGCGCACGTCTTGAGCGTCAACAGGATCTGCCAGGTGTGCGGGGCGAACGCGCGGGCCACCACCTTGGCCGTCGACGAGAGGTGCAGGCCGATCGGGGTGACGCGGGGAACGGGCACCGTCGGAGCCTGTTCCTGACGATGCTGGTGCACGTCGTGGCGATCGCCGCGACCGGCGGCCCGCCGACCGGCCCGGTGTCGCTGCGCACGCCCGCGACCTTCGCCGAGACGGGCGCGCTGGTCTGCTGGTCGCTCGCGCTGGTGCTGCCCGTGCTGCGGATGCGGCGGGAGCACCTCGTCGGCGGGGCGGCGGTGCTGTTCGCGGTCGGCGAGACCGCGGTCATCGGCGTGCAGGCCTCGCGCGGCGTCCCGAGCCACAACAACTTCACCACGCCGCTCGCGGCCCTGACGCGCGGCGGCGCGGCCGGCACCGCGGGTGTCTTCGTCGTCGGGGTGCTCGTGCTGCTGGTGGCGACGCTGCAGGCCCGGGTCCCCGGCGACGTCCGGCTCGGGATCGCGGCGGGCGCGCTCGTGCTGCACGCCGGGATCGGGATGGTGATCGTGAACGACAGCGGGGTGCTCCAGGAGGATCGGCGCCGGGTTCCCGGACCCGTCGACGGTCGGCCCGGAGCTGCTGCTGATCCGGCGCGGGCGGGGACCTCGTGCTCGCGCCCTTGATCGGCGTGCACGGGCTGGTCCTGCCCGCCGTACCGGCGGTCCTGCCGGCCCGCATCGAGGCGCGGCGCCGGCTGCGGATCGTCGGCACGGCCGTGGCCGCGGTCGGCGTCGCGGTGGCGGTCCTGCTCGCCCACGCGTCCACCGCCCGGCCGCTCGGCGCGCTCCCCCCGCTCGCTCTCGGCGTGCTGGGCCTCTGCGCGGCCGCACTGCTCGGGAGCTGGGCCGTGACGCTGCGCAGCGCCGCCGTCTAGAAGTACTCCGGGCGCACGTCGAGCGTGGTGCGGTCCAGGCTCTCCAGCAGCGCGAACTGCGGGCCCGTGCGGGGCAGCTCGTGGCGCAGGAAGTAGCCGGCCGCGGCGCGCTTGCCGTCGTAGAAGTGGCCCTCGCGGTCGCCGACGGCGAGCAGCTGCTCCAGCCAGATCCAGGCGAGGACGACGTGCCCGACCGCCTCCAGGTACGTCGAGGAGTTCGCCAGCGTGACGGCCGGGTCGCCCGCCCCCCACAGCACGGCGGTGACCTCCGCGGTGCGCGCGGCCGCGGCACCGACGGCGTCGGCCTCGCTCGTCAGACCCGCGGTGCGGGCCCGGTCCACGGTGGCGTCGATCGTGTCGAGCAGCAGCCGCAGGCCCGCGCCGTCGTGCAGCACGACCTTGCGGCCGAGCAGGTCGAGGCCCTGGATGCCGTGCGTGCCCTCGTGGATCATGTTGAGCCGGTTGTCGCGCCAGAACTGCTCCACGGCGTACTCGCGGGTGTATCCGTAGCCGCCGTGCACCTGGATCGCGAGGTCGTTGGCCGCGAGGCACCACTGCGACGGCCAGCTCTTGGCGATCGGGGTGAGCGTGTCGAGGAGCAGGTGCGCGCGGGCGCGGTCCTCGTCGCCGGCCGCGGTCTTCTCGTCGTCGAGCAGGCGGGCGCAGTAGAGGATCAGGGCGACGGCCCCCTCGGCGTAGGCCTTCTGCGCGAGGAGCATCCGGGCGACGTCCGGGTGCTCGATGATCGGCGCGGGCCGCCCGTCGCGGCGACCCTGCACGCGGGTGCGCGCGTACTCGAGGGAGTGCAGGTACCCGGTGTAGCCCAGCGCGGCCGCGTTGCCCCCGACGCCGACGCGCGCCTCGTTCATCATGTGGAACATCAGCGCGAGGCCCCGGCCCTGCTCCCCCACCAGGTAGCCGACGGCACCGGCCTCGCCGCCCGGCGTGTACTTGCCCTCGCCGAAGTTCAGCAGCGTGTTGACGGTGCCGCGGAAGCCCATCTTGTGGTTGACGCCCGCGAGCACCACGTCGTTGCGGTCCCCGTTCTCCAGGACCTTCGGCACGATGAACAGCGAGATGCCCTTCACCCCCGGCGGGCCGCCGGGGATCTTCGCCAGCACCAGGTGGACGATGTTCTCGGACAGGTCGTGGTCGCCGCCGGAGATCCACATCTTGTTGCCGCGCAGGCGGTACGCGCCGTCGTCGCGGGGCTCGGCGCGGGTCGTGATGTCGGCCAGCGACGAGCCCGCCTGCGGTTCCGAGAGGCACATCGTCCCGAAGAAGCGGCCCTCCACCATCGGCCCGACCCACGTCTCGACCTGCTCCGGGGAGCCGTGCGCGAGCAGCAGGTTGGCGTTGGCGATGGTGAGGAACGGGTAGGCCGAGGTGCCGACGTTGGCCGCCTGGAACCACAGGAAGCAGGCCTGCGCGACGGTCTGCGGGAGCTGCATCCCGCCGACCGACTCGTCCATCCCCGCCGACAGGATCCCGGTGCCGGCGAACGCCTCCAGCGCCTTCGCGACCTCGGGGATCATGTGCACGCGCTCGCCGTCGAACTCGGGTTCGGCCAGGTCGGCGGCCCGGTTGTGCGGGGCGAACTGCTCGGTGGCCACCTGCTCGGACAGGTCGAGCACGGCGTCGAACGTCTCGCGGGAGTGCTCGGAGAACCGCCCGCGCGACGTCAGCCCGGCGACGTCGAGCCACTCGTGGAGCAGGAAGTCGAGGTCGCGGCGGGACAGCAGCAGAGAGCGCACGACTCCGAGATTAACCGCGAGTTTGCCGACGGCGCCCGCCGTGTTGTCCATCGCGGCTCGCCCGGGCGTACGCCATCGGCCAACTCGCCGGGCGGGAACGGCAAACTCGGCGGTCAGGGGGTCGTCGTGGCTCCGTGGGCCGCGTCGAGCATCTCCGCCAGCTCCGCGACCTTCACCCGCTCCGCGCCGCGCAGGCCGCCGCGGCGGACCTCCTCGGCGTCGAGGCGCAACCAGGACGTCCAGTCGACGGGGCGGATGCCGTGGGCGGCGAACGCCTCCCGCAGGGCCTCGGGCTCGGGGCGCGCCGGGGGCGGGAGAGTCGGGAGGTCGGCCAACAGCGCCGCGACCGTCTCCTGCGCGTCGCCCTTGTTCGTCCCGATGACGCCGGTCGGGCCACGCTTGATCCAGCCCGTGACGTACGCGCCGGGAACCGCGACGCCGTCGGCGACGACCCGCCCGCCCTCGTTCGGCACGGTGCCGGTGGCCTCGTCGAACGGCAGGCCGGGGATCGGCTCGCCCGCGTAGCCGATCGCGCGCACGACGAGCCCGACGTCGAGGGTCTCCTCCTCACCGGTGCCCACGACCCGCCCGGAGGCGTCGACCGCGGTGCGCTCCACGACGATCCCGGAGACCCGCCCGTCGCCCAGGACGCGGACCGGGGACCGCAGGAACCTCAGGTGGATGCGGCGCTCGGCGTCGCCGACGGGCCGGTCGACCCACTCCGTCAGCATCCCGAGGTTCTGCTTCTGCCGCCGGTCGTCGGGCTCCTCGACGCCCGCCGCGAGCAGCCCGTCGTCGTGCACCACGACCTGCGCGTCGGCGAGGTCGCCGATCTGGCGCAGCTCCGCCGGGGTGAACCGGACGTGCTGCGGGCCGCGGCGGATCAGCACGTGGACGTCGCGGACGGCACTGGACCGCAGCGCGTCGAGCACGGGGCCCGGGATGTCGGTGGCCGCCATCTCCTCCGCCGACTTCGCCAGCACGCGGGCGACGTCGAGCGCCACGTTGCCCGCCCCGACGACGGCGACGCCGGGGTGGTCGAGCTCCGGGTCGAGCCCGGTGAAGTCGGGGTGTCCGCAGTACCAGCTGACGAACTCACCTGACCCGTACGAGCCCGCGAGGTCCTCCCCCGGCACGCCGAGCGCGCGGTCGAGCGAGGACCCGGTGGCGTGCACGATCGCGTGGAAGTGGGTGCGCAGTTCGTCGAGCGGGATGCCGCCGTCGCCGATCCGGACCCCGCCGAGGAACTCCACGTCGGCCGGATCGAAGGGCTTCTGCAGCACCCGGATCACCGACTTCATCTTCACGTGGTCGGGCGCGACGCCGTAGCGGACGAGGCCGTAGGGCGCGGGCAGCCGGTCGAGCACCTCGATGCTCACCGGCTCCCCCGACGTCAGCAGCGCCGCCGCCGCGTAGAGCCCCGACGGGCCGGCCCCGATCACTGCGATGCGGTAGGTCACGACTCCTCCAGTGGCAGGAAGCGCGGCAGCCGTTTCTCGACGAACGACGCCACCCCCTCCCGCAGGTCCGGGCCGCCGATGAAGCGGTCGACGTGGCTGTAGGCGCTGCTCAGCGCCTCGTCGTAGGTGGAGTCGGCGGCCTCGCGCAGCTGGGCGGCGATGACGGCGACGGCGCGCGGGGCACAGTTCAGAGCGAGGTCACGGGCGTAGGCCTGGGCGGCGCCGAGGACGTCGTCGCGCGGGACGACCCGGCTGACCATCCCGAGCCGGTACGCCTCCGCGGCGTCGAACACCCGGGCCGAGAGCAGCAGGTCGGTGGCGTTCTCAGTGCCCACCAGCCGCGTCAGCGTCCAGGCGATCCCGTACTCCGCGACCAGCCCGCGCCGGGCGAACGCGGTGGTGAACCGGGCGGTGTCGGCGGCGAAGCGGACGTGGCAGAACAGGGCCTGCACCAGCCCGACACCCGCGCACGCCCCGTTGATCGCGCCGATCAGCGGCTTCGGGAAGTTCCGCGGGACCTCCACCGACTTGTGCGGCAGCACCGCCCCGTCCTGCGAGAGGCCGTCGAGGCGGCCCATGTCGGCGCCCGGGCAGAACGTGGACCCGGCCCCGGTGACGACGACCGCGCGCACCTCAGGGTCGGCGGCGGCGGCGGTGAGGTGGCCGTAGTAGGCGTCCTCGAGATCCTCGCCCCAGCCGTTGCGTCGCTCGGGATGGTTGAACGTCAGGGTGCGGACGCCGGCGTCGTCGGTGTCGGCCAGCACGGACTCCATTCCCAGACCCTAACGGTCGGGTCCATGCGTTCGGCCGAACGAGTACGAGTGATCGTGGGGCTACTCTCCGGCGTCATGGCGCTCCCCGACGGCACTGTCCTGAGCAAGCGGGTGCTCGTCGAGCTCTCCCACGCCATCGAGCGCTTCGCGCTGGCCGCCGAACCGGGCGCCCCGCTCGTCGTCATCGCGATGTTCCAGCGGCTGTCCTACTTCCGGCGCGAGACCGACGTCTACACCCGGATCGCGGCGCGCAGCTCCGTCACGCTCGTCGGGCTCGTCGAGGACTTCCCGCCCGCGCTGCCGCCCGGCGTCCGGCACGTCCTGCTCGGCGAGGACGAGGACCTGGCCCGCGAGTGGAGCGTCACGGTGCTCAGCCCCAACGGCGGGGCGACGCTCGTCGCCGTCGACCAGGAGCGGATCGAGGCGGGCGCCCACACGCTGGAGGAGGGCCGCCGGTTCCAGGGGTACTGGTCCTTCGTCCGCGCCGACGCCTACCGCGAGATCCTGCGGCTGCGCGCGCGGCTGACCCTGCCGCCGGAGACCGTCGAGGCGATCGACGAGGTACTGCACGCCGTGCTCGCCGCGCCGGAACCGCGGCACCAGGACCGCTGGAACGTGCCGCTGCGCTTCCTCGCCGACCGCGTCGACGCGGGCGTCCGCGAGCGCGCCGATCTGCAGACCCGGCTCGACTCGGCCGTCGGCCACCTCGACGACGTCGCCGAGCGCGACCCCCGCACCGGGCTGCACACCGAGAAGTTCCTGACCCGCTGGACCGCGGGGCTGGGGGCCGGGCTCCCGGTCGGGCTGGTGCTGCTGCGGGTGCCGGGCGTCGCCGCGCTGCGCGGGAAGTACGGGCTGCGGGCCGAGCTCGCCGCGCTGGCGGGCATCGCCGGCAGCCTCCAGGAACTGCTCACACCGACCGACCGCGTGGTGCGGCTGGGCCGGGAGGACTTCCTGGTCGTGCTGCCGTCCTGGCGCGAGGAGGCCGTCCTCGGCCTGTGCGACGAGGTCTGCACGCGCGTGTCGGGCCTGGACCAGCAGTACCCGTTCGTCGCCCTGCCGGCCACGGCCGCCGCGGTCGTCACGCGCGAGCGGCCGCTGCCCGTCGACCGGCTCGTCGCGCAGGTCGAGGGCGGGCGGCGGGTGAGCCTGCTCGCCACGACGTAGTCAGGCGGGGACGCCGCGGAAGGTGCGCCGGTAGTCGACCGGGGCGACCCCGACGACCTTGCGGAAGTGGTGGCGCAGCAGCGCGCCGGTGCCGAACCCGCAGCGGGCCGCCACGTCGTCGACGCCGAGGACTGTGTCCTCCAGCAGGCGCTGCGCGAGCAGGACACGCTGCAGCGTGAGCCAGCGGTGCGGGGTGGTGCCGGTCTCGGCGACGAAGCGGCGGGCGAAGCTGCGCTCCGACATGCGGGCGCGGCGGGCCAGGTCGGACACCGAGTGCTCCTCGTCGAGGTGCTCCAGGGCCCAGTCCAGCACCGGGGCGAGCCCGTCGGCGGTGCACACCGGGATCGGCTGCTCGACGAACTGCCGCTGCCCGCCGTCGCGCTGCGGGGCGACGACCATCCGCCGGGCGATCGTGTTGACGACCGCACTCCCCAGCTCGCGGCGCACGACGTGCAGGCAGGCGTCGATCCCGGCGGCCGTGCCCGCGCTGGTGATCACGTTGCCGTCGTCGACGTAGAGGACGTCGGGGTCGACGATCGCGCGCGGGTAGCGGGCCCGCAGCTCGTCGACGTTCATCCAGTGCGAGGTGCAGCGGCGGTCGTCGAGCAGGCCCGCCTCGCCCAGCACGAACGCCCCCGAGCAGACGCTGAGGATCATCGCGCCGTCCGCGGCCGCGGCGCGGACCGCGTCGAGGACCTCGGGGCTGAAGTCCCGGCCGCGGGTGGCGGAGACCGCGACCAGGTCGGCGCCGCGCAACCCCTCCAGGCCGTGGTCGGGCACCAGCGACGCACCGACCGTCGTGCGGATCGGCTGCCCGGCCACCTCACCGCAGACCCGGAGCTCGATCGGGGGGACGCCCTCGTCGCTGCGGTCGACGCCGAAGACCTCCATCAGCGTGCCGAACTCGAACGGCAGTGCGGGCGGCAGCACGAGCGCGGCGACGGTTCGGAGCATGGCAGGATCTTATCCTTCGTCGTCTTCTCTGCCACTGTTGGCATCATCTTGTCGAGCGGATACTTACTGCCATGACCACCGCACTCGTCGTACTCGTCCTCATCGGCCTCGTCGTGTGGCTCTCCGCGGCCCGGCCCTCGCTACCCCTCCTCACCTCCTACGACCGCGACCGCCAGCTCGCCGAGCTGCGCGCCATGGGCTGCTCGCGGGCCGACGTCCACCTGTGACACCCGTCAGGTCCCGGCACTGATCAGGGGCACTGCCGCCGCGCCGCGGGGCGCGGGACAGTACGTCCATGACCGAGGTTCTGGAGATCGACGGCGTGGCGCACCGCTACGGCGCGCACGTCGCGCTGGACGGGGTCGACCTCGCCGTCCGGGCCGGGGAGTGCGTCGCGCTCCTCGGCCCCAACGGCGCGGGGAAGACCACCCTGATCGGGCTCGCGACCGGGTTGCTCGCCCGGCAGCGGGGGCGCGTCGCGGTGTGCGGGGGCGACCCCCGGCGCGCCGCGACCCGCCGGCGACTCGGGGTCGTGCAGCAGTCGATGGGCTTCCCGGGCACCGAGACCGTCGGCGAGCTCGTGCGCGGGGCCGCGGTCCGCGCCGGGCGTCCGGCGGGTGCAGCGGCCCCCGTCCTCGCCGAGATCGGGATCGGTGACCTGGCCGCGCGGCGCGCGCCGAAGCTGTCCGGCGGGCAGCTCCAGCGGGTCGGGCTCGCGATGGCACTGGTCGGCGACCCGGCGCTGCTGCTGCTCGACGAGCCCACCGTCGGCCTCGACGTCGCCGCGCGGCGCGCGTTCTGGAAGATCCTCACGGGTCGCCGGGACGCGGGCGTCGGCATGGTGCTGACCACCCACGTCGTCGAGGAGGCCGCCGCGTTCGCCGACCGCGTCGTGGTGCTGCACCGCGGCCGGGTCGTCGCCGCCGATACCCCCGACGCCCTGACCTCACGGCTCCCGGACCGCACCGTCACCGCCCGCACCTCCCTCGACGACCCGGCGCTGCGGGCGCTGCCCGGGGTGCGGACGGTCCGGCGCGACGGCGACCGCGTGCACGTCGGCACGGCCGCACCCGAGGACCTGCTGCGCGAGTGGCTGGCGCTCGACCGCGGGCTGTCCGACCTGCGCGTCGAGGGGGCGGGGCTGGAGCAGGCACTGGTCGCCCTGACCGGTGACGACATGGCCGGCGAGGGGGTGTCGGCGTGATCATCTCGGTCCTGCGCTCCGAGACCGGCGAGGGGCTGCGCGCGATCCTGCGCGAGCCGACCGCGCTGTTGTTCTCCGTCCTCATGCCCGTCGGCTTCTACGCCCTGTTCACCTCGATCTTCGGCGACCAGCAGCAGGCGAACGGCCTGCCCTTCGCCGCCACCTCGCTGGCCACCTACGGCGCGTTCGGCGTGGTGTCGGTGATGCTGCTCAACCCCGGGATCGGCGTCGCGGAGGACCGCACCCGCGGCTGGCTGCGCGTCAAGATGGTGTCGGCGACGCCGATCGGCGTCAGCCTCGCCGCCCGGCTGCTCGCCGCGCTCCCCTACGCCGTCGGGGTGCTGGTGGCGATGACGGTGGCGTCCGCGTTGATCACCGGCACGATGGTCGATCCGGTGACGTGGCTGCGGCTCGTCGCCGTCCTGGTCGTCGGGGGGATGCCGTTCGCGCTGCTCGGGATGGCGGTCGGGTTCGTGACGTCGTCGAACGCGGCCGCGGCGATCCTCAACGCGGTGCTGTTCCCGATGGTGCTCGCGTCGGGGCTGTGGATCCCGCTCGAGGTCATGCCCGGGTTCATCCAGGCGGTCGCGCCGTTCCTGCCGACCTACCACCTCGCGCAGCTCGCGATGGCGCAGATCACCGGCGCCCCGGCGTCCGGGCACCTGCTCGCGGTGCTCGCGACCACCGTCGTCGCCGCCCTGGTCGCCGGGGTCGCCTACCGTAACCTGCGGGTGTGAAGCGGGAGTGGGGCTCGATCTGGTACCTGCTGTTCCTCGGGTACCTCTTCCTGCAGCCGGCCTTCGACCCCGAGGCGGGCGTCTCCTCCTGGGCCGTCGCGGGCGGGTCGGCGCTGCTCTACGTCCTGTTCACCCTCTACGCCTCGCCGGCCGGACACTGGTCCCCCGCGCTCGTCGCGGGGCTCGGGGTGCTGGTCGTTCCGGTCAACGTGGGCGGCACGGTGTTCTTCGTCTACGCCGCGGCGTACGCGGGGATGCTGCTCCCCCGCCGGGCCGCCACGCTCTGGCTCGGCGGACTCACCGCGCTCGTCGGGGCGTCCGCGCTGGTGTCGAGCGCGCCCGCGCCGTACCTGTTCCTCAGCATCGCGCCGCCACTGGTGTCGCTGTGGATCGTCGGGCTGGGCACGATGGAGGAGGCCGACCAGCGACGGGCCACCGCCGAGCTGCGCGTCGACAACGCCCGGATCGAGCACCTCGCCACGCTGTCGGAGCGCGAGCGGATCTCCCGCGACCTGCACGACCTCCTCGGCCAGACCCTGACCGGAATCGTCGTGCGCGCCCAGCTCGCGCAGCGCCTCCCCGGCGCCGACGCGACCGCCGAGATGGCCGTCGTCGAGACGATGGCGCGCGACGCGCTCACCGAGGTGCGGGCCACGGTGTCGGGCTGGCGCCAGGTGTCGGTCGACGACGAGATCACCGTCGCCCGCGACGCGCTCGCCGCGGCGGGCGTCGAGCTCGTCGTCACCCGCGACGACGACCTCGTGCTCGTCCCGTCGGCGGAGAGCGCGCTGGCGCTGGCGCTGCGCGAGGCCGTCACGAACGTCGTGCGGCACGCGGACGCGCGGCGGTGCACGGTCGCACTGCGCTCGGTCGACGGGCGGGTGGAGCTGGAGGTCGCCGACGACGGCGTCGGCGGCGGGACGCGGGACGGCAACGGGCTCAGCGGGATGCGGGAGCGGATCGCGGCGCTGGGCGGCACGGTGCAGCGGCCGGCCCGCGCCGGCACCGCGCTCGTCGTCGCGCTGCCGGCGGTGGTGGCCCGGTGATCCGGCTGGTGCTGGCGGAGGACCAGGCGATGGTGCTCGGGGCGTTCGCGCGGCTGCTGTCGCTGGAGGACGACCTGGAGGTCGTCGCCACAGCTGTCGACGGCACGGAGGCGCTCGCCGCCGTCCGCGCGCACGACCCGGACGTGCTGGTCACCGACGTGGAGATGCCGGGCGCGACCGGTCTGGAGGTCGCGGCGCAGCTGCAGGGCGGCCGCACCCGGCTGGTGATCGTCACGACGTTCGCGCGCTCGGGCTACCTGCGCCGGGCGATGGATGCCGGGGTCGCGGGGTACGTGCTCAAGGACGCCCCGATCGACCGCCTCGTCGACACGATCCGCCGCGTCCACGCGGGCGAGCGCGTGATCGACCCGGCCCTGGCCGTCGCGGCCTGGGACGCGGCCGACCCGATGACCGACCGCGAGCGCGACGTCCTGCGCCTGGCCGCCGACGGCCTGCCCAACGGCGAGATCGCCACCACCCTGTTCCTGGCGGAGGGCACCGTCCGCAACTACCTGTCCACCGCGATCACGAAGCTCGGGGTGCGCAACCGGATCGAGGCGGCCCGGGTGGCGCGGGACCGCGGCTGGCTCTGACGCCACCCACCCCCGAGTCCCCCTTTCTCCGCCCGCGGGTCGCCGGCTACGGACGGGCCAGGCCGAGGTGGTCGCGCAGGGTCGGGCCGGCGTACTCCGTGCGGTAGCTGCCGAGGTCCTGCAGCTCCGGCACCACCTTCTCGACGAACTCGTCGAGCCCGCCGGGGGTCAGGTGCGGGATGAGGATGAAGCCGTCGGAGGCGTCGGCCTGGACGTAGTCGTCCATCTGCCGCGCCACCTCCTTCGGCGTGCCGACGAACGACTGGTGCGCCGTCGTCTCGATGATCAGCTCGCGGATGGACAGGCCGCCCTTCGCCTCGGCGAGCTCGCGCCAGCGCTGCGCCACGGCGAGCGGGTCCTTCTCGTGGCGCACGCGACCGCGGGTGATCTGCGCGCCGGGGTCCGGGTCGACGTCGGGCAGCGGGCCGTCGGGATCGTAGGCCGAGAGGTCGCGGCCCCACACCTGCTCCAGGAACGCGATCGCGGTCTGCGGGCTGACCTGCGCGGTCCGGATCCGGTGCCCGTTCTCCTGCGCCTCCGCCTCGGTGTCGCCGAGGGCGAACGTGGTGGCGGGCAGGATCGTGATCTCCTCGGGCCGGCGCCCGTACGCACCCATCCGGCCCTTGAGGTCGGCGTAGAACGCCTGCCCGTCCTCGACGCTGCCGTGCCGGGAGAAGATCGCGTCGGCGGTCTTCGCGCCGAACTCGCGGCCCTGGTCGGAGTCGCCGGACTGGATCAGCACGGGGTGGCCCTGCGGCGTCGGCGGGATCGGGAAGTCCCCCACGATGTCGAACTGGGCGCTGTGGTGGTCGATCGGGCGGCCGTCGGCGAGCCACAGCTCGCGCGCGGCGTCGAGCATCTGCTGGGCGCGGTCGTAGCGCTGCGCGGGCTCGAGGAAGCCGCCGCGGCGGAAGTTCTCGCCGGTGAACGCGTCGGAGGACGTCACCAGGTTCCAGGCCGCACGCCCGCCGGAGAGGTGGTCGAGCGACGCGAACTGCTTGGCCAGCTCCCACGGCTCGTTGAACGTCGTGTTGATCGTGCCGCCGAGCCCGAGGTGGGTGGTGACGGCCGCGATCGCGTTGAGCACGGTGAACGTGTCCGGGCGGCCGACGACGTCGAGGTCGTGGATCCGGCCCTGGTGCTCGCGCAGGCGCAGGCCCTCGGCGAGGAAGAGGAAGTCGAAGAGCCCGCGCTCGGCGTTCTGCGCGAAGGCGACGAAGGACGCGAAGTCGGTCTGGCTGCCCGACTCCGGGTCGCTCCAGACCGTCGTGTTGTTGACGCCCGGGAAGTGCGCGGCGAGGTGGATCTGCTTCTTCGGCACGTCAGGCTCCGGTGAGGACGTTGGCGGGGCGGGGCAGACCGAAGCGCTCCCGCAGGGTCGCGGCCGGGTCGGCCGGGGTGCGCAGGCCCGCGGCGAGCAGCCGCGGCGCGACCTCGTCGGCGAGCACGCGCAGGCCGCCGGGCAGCGTCAGGGGGATCGCGGTGACGCCGTCGACGGCGCCCTCGGCGAGCACGTCCACGAACGCCTCGGGCGAGCCGACGACCCGCAGCGTCTCCTCCGCCAGCTCGCCCAGCTCGTCGAACCGGCGGCGGGCGGCGTTCTCGTCGGCGGCCAGCAGGATCTCGACGTCGAGCAGGACGGCGACGGCGTCGGGGTCGCGGCCCGCATCGGTGACGGCGGCGCGGATCCGCTCGCGGGCGGCGTGCGCGGCGGACAGGTCGGGCGCGGTGATCCGGACGACGTCGGCCCAGCGGGCGGCGACGGCGAGCGAGTCCGGCTCCGCGCGCAGGACGATCAGCGGGTGCGCCTGCGGGCTGCGCGGCGTGATCGACGGGCCCTTGACGGAGAAGAACTCCCCGCTGAAGTCGACGTAGTGCAGCTTGTCGCGGTCGACGTAGCGGCCGGTCGCGACGTCGCGGATCACGGCGTCGTCCTCCCAGGAGTCCCACAGCGCCACGACGACCTCGATCGTCTCGGCGGCCTCGCGCCACAGCTCGGCGGGCTCTGCGGCGGGCTTGCGCCCGAACTGCGCCGCCTCCCCCGCCGTCCGCGAGACCGCGGGCTCCCAGCCGGCACGACCGGACGAGACGAGGTCGAGCGTGGCGATCGCCTTGGAGGTGTGGAACGGCTCGGTGTGCGTGGTCGTCACGGTCGGGACCAGGCCGATCCCGGGCACCACGGGGGCGACGCGGGCGGCGATCGCGACGGCGTCGAGACCGCTCCCGGCGCCGAACGAGTCGGGGAGCGCGACGAAGTCGGCTCCCGACTGGGCGGCGAGCTGGGCGACCGCGATGTGGTGCGCCGGGGTCAGCAGCGCCTCGCGGGGCACCCCCGCCTGCCGCCACGCCTCGGGGTGCCGGCCGAAGCCGGACACCTCCACCGCCAGGTGTGCCGTCCGCATGCGCTCTCCCTCGTCGACGAATGGTCTCCCTCCGGGCAACGGGGCCCGCCCAGGGCGCATTCCCCCCGACTCGGGGTCGGAGCAACAGCGACTCGCGGGCGCGGGAACAGCGACTCGCGGGCGCGGGAACAGCGACTCGCGGGCGCGGGAAGGGGGACCCGCGGGCGCGGGAACAGCGACTCGCGGGCGCGGGAAGGGGGGACCCGCGGGGTCAGGGGGTGAGGGCTACTCCTAGGCGGGTCACCAGGTCCTCGGTCCCCACCGCGTCCGGGCCCGCCAGGTAGGTCTCCGTGACCGGGCCGAGCGGCACGTGCCCGCGCTCCCGGACGTGCTCGAGCAGGGCCGTGTAGGCCATCGGCAGCTCCGGGTACGGCCCGACGTGCAGCGTCGTGGCCCACGGCCCGGCCGGCAGCACGACGTGCGCCCCCTCCGCGGTGGGCCCGGGCAGACCGACCAGCGTCTCGAACTCGTCGGTCAGGTCCAGCGGGAACACCGCCACCAGCGGCGCACGCGAGGTCGTCAGCGCGCAGGCCCCGCGCCAGAGCGCACCGGTGTCGTCGTCGATCGACGCGGCCCGGACGACCCCCGAGACCCCCGAGACGATCTGCCGCTCCCGCTCGCCGATCGCCACGTCGTACCGGACGCGCTCGGGGCGGCGCAGCAGGCCGTCGAGGTTGCGCAGGACCTCCTCGCGCCGGGCGAGCTCCTCGCGCAGCTTCTCCCGCTCCCGGCCCAGCACGGTGCTCACCGCGTCGGTGTCCGGGGCGGCGAGCACCTCCCGGACCACGGGCAGCGGCACGTCCATGCCGCGCAGCACCACGATCGTGGTGGCCGTGCGCACCTGGTCGGCGCGGTAGTAGCGGTAGGCGGAGTGCGGGTCGACGTGCGCCGGGGCGAGCAGCCCCTCGGCGTCGTAGTGCCGGACGGCCTTGACGGTGAGCCGGGCCAGGCGCGCGAACGCCCCGATCGGCATCAGGCCGTCCACACCGGCACCCGGAGGATCGTGCGGTTGCGCGACGGCTCGGTCACCGTCGGGTCGGTCAGGTACACCTCGGTGTGCGCCCCCGCCGGGCGCAGCCCGCGCCCGGCGACGAAGCCGTAGAGCGCGGCGAGCGAGGGCGCCTCGTCCTCGTACCGGCCGGCGTGCACGAGCTGCGCCGCCCGGTGCCCACCCTGGACCCGCAGCGCGACCGGCGCCACGTGGTCCAGGGCCGCCACCGTCCGGGCCGTGCAGCCCTCCGGCGCCGGGACGGCGAGGGTCCAGTGCCAGCCGGCGGGCTCGTCGAGGTGGAAGCGCAGCGGGTCGCCGTCCTGCGCGTAGGTGCCCTCCAGCGGCACCCCCATCGGCGCTCCGAGGGCGGCCCGGGCGCGGAACAGGGCCCGCACGGCCGCGGCGAACGGGAGCCCCTCGGCGCCCCCGCGGCCGTCGACGACGAGCAGCGTGCGGGCGGGGACGGTGGTCAGGGTGAGGTCGCTCGCCGAGACGGTGGGGAGCGTCGGGGTCGTGTCCATGAGGAGGAGCGTGGTATCTCCCGCACGGGGAGGGTCAAGTACGGGGATCACCGGAAGACGACCGTCCGGTTGCCGTGCACCAGCACCCGGTCCTCCAGGTGCCAACGCAGCCCGCGGGCGAGCACGAGCCGCTCTATGTCGCGGCCGCGACGGACCATCTCCGGTGCGGTGTCGGAGTGGTCGACGCGGATCACGTCCTGCTCGATGATCGGTCCGGCGTCGAGGTGCTCGGTGACGTAGTGGCACGTCGCCCCGATGAGCTTGACGCCCCGCGCGTGCGCCTGGTGGTAGGGCATCGCGCCGATGAACGACGGCAGGAAGCTGTGGTGGATGTTGATCGCCCGGCCCTCCCACTCCGCGCACAGGTCGGCGGGGATGATCTGCATGAACCGGGCCAGCACGATCGCGTCCGGATCGTGGTCGGCGACGAGGCCGCGCAGCTGCGCGAACGCGCGGTCCTTCTCCTCCTGCGGCCCACCCGCCTTCGGGAACACGACGTGGTGGAACTCCGCGCCGTGCGCCCGCGCGACCGGCCCGAGCGAGGCGTGGTTGCCGATGACGGCGGCGAGCCGCACCGGCAGCTCGCCGCTGGAGAAGCGGCCCAGCAGGTCGTGCAGGCAGTGCGTCTCGCGGCTGACCAGCAGGACCACGCTCTTGCGGTCGGTGGAGTCGGTGACGGTCCAGCCCGCGTCGGCGCCGATCCGCTGCGCGACCGGGGCGAACCGTCTGCGCAGCTCCGCGGCCCCGAACGGCAGCGACGACGCGCGCACGACCTGACGGGTGAAGAACCAGCCCGTCTCCGGGTCGGAGTGGTAGGCCGCCTCGGCGATCCAGCCGCCCATCTCACCGATCGCGCCCGCGATCCGCGCGACGACGCCGACCTCGTCGCGGCAGCCCAGCGTCAGTACGAGCCGCCGCTCGTCGACGGGGGCGCCGCGGCCGCCCGGCGAGTCCCCCGGCCCCGCCACCCGCAGTGCCGCGCGGTGGCGGACCGGGACCGGGCGCGGCTGCGACCCGTCCAACGCGTGTTCCTCGTGCATCTCGACGCCTCTCCTGGCAGGTGCGGGCAGGTCAGGAGGGCCGGTCAGGACGACAGGCCCGTGTAGGTGCTGTAGCCGAACGGGGCGAGCAGGACCGGCACGTGGCGGACGGTCCACGGTGACGTCGGGCCGACGGCGATCGTGATGTCGGCCTGCGACGACAGCAGCCCCTGGGCGGCGAAGTACCGCCGGGCGTCGATGACCAGGCGCAGGTCGCGGTCGTGCCCGTCCGCCCCGCCCCAGTCGTCGATCCGGCCCGACTCGTCGGTCGACGCGGAGGCCACGGCCGTCCAGACGGAGCCGTCGGAGCACTCCAGCCCGACCCGGACGTCGCTGGCGGGTCGACCGTGGGTGAGGTCCACGACCTCCACTGTCAGTGGCACCCGTCCTCCTTTCCCGTGCGCCGGGCTCGTCCCGGACCCGGAGGGTGGCGCCGGGGGCGATCCATCGGCTATCCATCGGCTATCCGGACCAGCGCGACGCCGACTCCCGGCTGGGCCGTTCGAGGTAACCGACGCGCCGGTGCATCGCGCTCGGTCCACCACAGGCCAAGATCAGATGAACTTGCCCTCTCGATGAGGTGATGGCGGGCACCCGATGGTTGAATCGGGATCCGGTCCTCGGGAGGCAGTCGCGTGGAGTTTCGAGTCCTCGGGCCGCTCGAAGTCTTGCGCGGCGGCGGCACGGTCGATCTCGGAGGTCCGCGGCAGCAGATCGTCCTGGCGATGCTGCTGCTCGAGTCGCCGCACGTGGTGTCCGTCGACCGCCTGGTCGACGCCGTGTGGCCGGACTCCCCGCCCGCCACGGCGCGCAGCCAGATCCAGATCTGCGTGTCGAGCCTGCGGCAGCGCCTGGGGTCCGACGCCCGGACCGAGGTGATCACCACCCGGCGCCCCGGGTACCTGCTCGACGCCGGGTCCGCCGAGTTCGACCGGCAGCTCTTCGCCACCGAGGTGGCGTTGGCCAGGGACCACGTCCAGCACGACCGGCTGGGCGACGCTGCGGACCTGTTCCGCACGGCGCTGGCCCGCTGGCGGGGGTCCGCGCTCCCGGGGATCGAGAGCCTCGCCGTCCGCGACGCCGCCACGCACCTGGAGGAGGAGCGGGCCCGGGTCGTCGAGGAGTTCGCCGACGCCCAGCTGCGGATGGGCAACCACCGCGACCTCGTCGCCGTCCTCACGAAGGAGATCGACCGCTATCCGCTGCGTGAGGAGCTGCGCGGGCAGCTGATGCTCGCCCTCTACGGGGCCGGGCGCCAGGCCGACGCGCTGCGCGAGTTCCGCCGCGCGCGGCAGCTGTCGATCGACGAGCTGGGCATCGAGCCCGCCGAGCCGCTGCGGCGCCTCGAGCAGGCGATCCTGCGCGAGGACGACTCGATCGTCGTCGCGCGCAACGGGCGCCGCGCCGAGGCCCCGCCGCCGCCGGCGAGCTCGGCCCCGCGGATGCTGCCGGCGGAGGTCGCCGACTTCACCGGCCGCACCCGGGCCATCGCCGAGGTGCTGGGGAAGATCTCCGCGGAGCGCGACACGCCCGCCGCGCCCGCGGTCGTGGTCCTCACCGGGCAGGGCGGGATCGGCAAGTCCGCCCTCGCGCTGCACCTCGCGCACCGCCTCGCCGACCGCTTCCCCGACGGCCAGCTCTACGCGAGCCTGCACGGCGCCTCCCGGCCGGTGGCCCCCGCGGAGGTGATCGCCCGGTTCCTGCGCGCGCTGGGGGTGCCCGGCAGCACCATCCCCGACGACCTCGACGAGCGCGCGGAGCTGTACCGCAGCCGCCTGTCGGGCCGCTCCGTCGTGATCGTGCTCGACGACGTCGGCCAGGAGGCGCAGGTCGTCCCGCTGCTGCCGCCCGACCGGGGCAGTGCCGTCCTGCTCACCAGCCGCAGGCGGCTCACCGCGCTCCCCGGCGCCGAGCGGGTCCAGCTGGAGTCGTTCACCACCGAGAGCGCGGTCGCCCTGCTGGACCGGGTGATCGGCGGGACGCGCATCTCCGACGACCGCGAGGCGGCCGTCGAGCTGGTACGGCTGTGCGGGCACCTGCCGCTCGCCGTCCGGATCGCCGCGGCGCGCCTGGCCGCCCGCCCGCACTGGTCGCTGCGCACGATGGTCGACCGCCTGTCCGACGAGACGATCCAGCTCGACGAGCTGCGACACGGCGACATGGCGGTGCGCGCGAGCCTGCTGCTCACCTATGAGGCCCTCGAACCGGAGGCCTGCCGCCTGCTGCGGCTGCTCGCGATGATCGACACCCCGCACGTCGGGGCGTGGGCCTGTGCGGCCCTGCTCGACGTCGACCACCGCACCGCGGAGGACCAGCTCGACGAGCTCGTCGAGCTGCACCTCGTCGACATCGAGATCGACCCGGACGGCGACGTCGGCGGCACCCGTTACCACCTGCACGACCTGGTCCGGCTCTTCGCGCGGGAGCGCGCCGTCGCCGAGGACCCCGCGACGGACCGCGCCGCGGCCGTCGCCCGGTACCTCGGGGCGATGCTCGGCCTCGCCGAGGAGGCCCACCGCCGGGAGTACGGCGGCGACTTCCTCATCGTCCACGGCGACGCGCACCGCCACCCGCTGGGCGAACGGCTCCGCACCTCGCTCATGGCCCAGCCCCTGCTGTGGCTCGCCCGTGAGCGCCAGGCGCTGGTGGCCGCGGTGGCCCAGGCCTCGGCGGCCGGTCTCGGGTCGCTGTGCTGGGACCTGGCGATCAGCTCCGTCGTGCTGTTCGAGGCCCACGCCCTGTTCGACGACTGGCGGGCCACCCACGACCTCGGGCTGGCCGCCGCCCGCCGCGACCGCGACCGCCTCGGCGAGGCCGTGATGACCTACTCGCTGGGGTCGCTGCACATGTTCGAGCAGCGCTTCGCCGAGGCCGAGGAGTGCCTCGACGCCGCGCTCGCCACGTTCACCGAGCTCGGCAACGACGAGGGGATGGCGATGGTCATCCGCAACCAGGCCTTCGTCGACCGGGTCACGGCGCACTACTCCCGGGCCCGCACCCGCAACGAGCAGGCGCTGGAGATCTTCCGGACGACCGGTGACCGCGCGGGCGAGGCCTACGTGCTGAGCAACCTCGCCCAGGTCGACCTGGACATCGGGCACGAGGACGACGCCCAGACCCGCCTGCAGGCGGCGGCGGAGATCTGCCGGACGATCCCGAACCGCCGGGTCGGGGCGCAGGTGATGCACCGGCTCGGGGAGATCCAGCTGCAGCAGGGGGCGGGCGACCTCGCCCTGGAGTCGTTCTCGGCGGTGCTGGAGTTCGCGGGCGACGTCGGCGACCGCACCGCCGAGGCGTACGGCCTGCTGGGTCTGGGTCAGGCGCACATCGCCCGTGCGGAGATCGGTGCGGCGCGCACCGCACTGGTCGCGGCCGAGCGCATGGCGCGCGAGCTGGCCGAGCTGCGCATCCGCGTGCGGGCACTGCTGTCGCTCAGCGCCGTCGCGCTGGCCGGCGGGGACGTGCCGGCGGCCCGGGAACGGGCCGAGGAGGCGCTCGACGCCTCCGGGGAGATCGATCTCCCGGTGCTGACGGCGGGCTGCCTGACGGCCCTCGGTGACGCCGACGCCGCGGAGGGCCGGCACGAGAGCGCGGTGCAGCAGTGGACCGCGGCTCTGGAGCACCTGAGGAGCACCGCTCCGGCCTTCACCGGCCGGTTGACGCTGGACCTCGAGCAGCGGCTCGCGGGTCCCGCAGCGACCTGAGATCGGTCACGCTGCGTCACGTCACGGCGGCTCAGCCCCAGGCGGTGTTGCCGTTGGTGGTGGAACCGCCGTCCAGGGGGCCGCGGGGCTTGAGCGGCTCCCCCAGCCCGCCGAGCACGAGGCCGGCGGCAGCGGCGAGCAGGACGATGGAGCGGGCGATCCGTCGCATGACGTGTCCCTTCGGAGTACTGCGGTGGGTGTCGGCTTTCTCATCTCTCTCCCTGACGTTGGTAAAGCTATGACCAAGTCACATCGGTCCTCTATCGCTTCTCTATCGATCCTCGAGCCGGGTTCCCGGCGGCCCACAGACGCCGACAGCCCGACCGGGAGGACCGGTCGGGCTGCGGGATCGGGGGACGAGGGAAGGGGTCAGCAGGCGTCGAGGCGGGACTCCAGGTAGTCGCCGAGGCGCTGGGAGCGCACCCGGATCACGTGACCGCGGCTGAACTCCACGGCCCCGCACTCCTGGAAGCGGCGCAGGAAGAAGCCGATCCGCGAACGGGTCGTGCCGACCATGCCGGCGAGCTCCTCCTGCGTGATCCGCTGGGCGATGCGCACCGCGTCGTGCTCGGCGTCGCGCTCGGGCTTCCCGAGGCGTTCGGCCAGGTCGAGAAGGGTGACGCCGAGGCGGTGCTCGCTGTCGTCACCCACCAGGTGGCTGATCGCCCGCTGTTGCTCGGCGAGCCGCTCCCCCAGGTGCCGGATCAGGTGCCGGTGCACGGCGGGCGAGCCCATGAGCCGCAGCAGGTGGCTGACCGCGACCCGCTGGACCACGCTCGGGGACATCGCGATCGCCGTCTCGGTGCGCTCCCCGCCCAGGATCGCGAGCTCGCCGAGCACCTCACCGGGGCTGTGGATCCGCAGCAGGCACCGGCGCCCGGACCGGGAGTACATCACCGTCTTGGCCCGGCCGGCCGTGAGCAGGTAGACCGACTCGTCGGGGTGCGGGCCGCCGCCGTAGATCGACGTCCCGGCGTCGAAGCGGACCTGGGTCGAGGGCACCGTCCGGTCGGCGATGAGCCCGGCCAGCTGCCCGCCGAACCCGCTCACCACCGACGCGTTCGGGGCCGGGGCCGGCCGGGACGGGGCCGGTCCCGGCCGGATCCCCCGGACCGTCATCGTGGTCGACAGCGGCTCGCTCAACGCGTCCTCCATGTGGCGAAGGGGGGCGCTCGTGGGCGAGCGCTTCCGGGTGGTGGTCGGCGAGGGGGCGCGAGCCCGGTCGCTGTCCGTGACCAGAAAGCTAGGAGTTCAGCCTATCGAGTCCCTATCCGACGACTGAACCCGCGCGCCTGCGCACCGCGGTGCACGTGACCCGTGCCCGCCGCGCACGGTGCCGCGGCGGGGTGGGCGCGGGCGCCGACCGCGCGGCGAGCAGCGTCCCCAGCACCGCCACGACGGCCGCGAGCTCCTCGTCGCTCGGGTGGCCGGCGACGATCCTGATGTCCGGTACGGGCGTCATCGGGGCTCCCATCAGATCGGCGGGTTCCCGTGCTTGCGGCACGAGACGGGGGCCTGCTTGGTGCGCAGCACGGCCAGGGATCGGGCGAGGACCGTGCGCGTCTCCCGCGGGTCGATGACGTCGTCGACGAGGCCGCGCTCGGCGGCGTAGTAGGGGTGCACGAGCTCGCTGCGGTACTCGGCCGTGCGCGCCGCCCGCGCCGCCACCGGGTCCTCGGCGGCCAGGATCTCGCGGCGGAAGATCACGTTGGCTGCGCCCTCCGCCCCCATCACGGCGATCTCGTTGGTGGGCCAGGCGAAGGACAGGTCGCAGCCGATCGAGCGCGAGTCCATCACGATGTACGCCCCGCCGTAGGCCTTGCGCAGGATCACCTGCACCCGCGGGACCGTCGCCGCGCAGTAGGCGTAGAGCAGCTTGGCGCCGTGCCGGATGATCCCGCCGTGCTCCTGGTCGCTGCCGGGCAGGAACCCCGGCACGTCGACGAGCGTGACCAGCGGGATGTTGAACGCGTCGCAGGTCTGGACGAAGCGGGCCGCCTTCTCCGACGCCGGGATGTCGAGCACGCCGGCGAGCACCTTGGGCTGGTTCGCGACGATACCGACGACGTGCCCGTCGATCCGGGCGAGCGCGCAGACGACGTTGGCGGCCCAGCTGTCGTGCAGCTCCAGGAACTCCCCGTCGTCGACGACCTCGGCGATGACGTCGCAGACGTCGTAGAGCTTGGCCGGGTCGGCCGGGACGAGCTCGAGCAGCCGGTCGCAGCTGCGCTCGACGTCGTCGGCGCAGCCGGTGACCGGCGGCGCCTCGTCGCTGTGCGAGGGCAGCATCGACACCAGGTAGCGGACGTCGGCGAGGCAGGTGACCTCGTCGTCGTAGACGAAGGTGGCGACGCCGGTGCCGCCGTGGACGTCCGCGCCGCCGAGCGCGTCGTGGCTGATCTGCTCGCCGGTGACGGCCTGCACGACGTCCGGGCCGGTGATGAACATCTGCGAGATGTCGCGGACCATGAAGACGAAGTCGGTGAGCGCCGGTGAGTACGCGGCCCCGCCCGCGCACGGGCCGAGCATCACGCTGATCTGCGGGATCGTGCCCGACGCGTGCACGTTGCGGCGGAAGATGCCGCCGTAGCCCGCCAGCGCCGTGACGCCCTCCTGGATCCGGGCCCCGGCGCCGTCGTTGAGGCTGATCAGCGGGGCGCCCGCCGTCTCGGCGAGGTCCATCACCTTGTGGATCTTCTGCGCGTGCGCCTCGCCGAGCGAACCGCCGAAGATCCGGAAGTCGTGGGCGTAGGCGAAGACGGCGCGGCCGTCGATCGTGCCCCAGCCGGTGACGACGCCGTCGGTCGGCGGCCGCCGGTCCTCCATCCCGAACCCGGTCGCGCGGTGGCGGCGCATCGACTCCAGCTCCACGAACGAGCCCTCGTCGAACAGCAGGTCCAGGCGCTCCCGCACGGTCAGCTTGCGCCGCGTCCGCTGCGCCTCGGTCGCCTTCTCCCCCGGCCCCGCCAGCACCTCGGCCCGCCGCCGGGCCAGGTCCAGGACCCGGTCCTGCATGGTCGGCGGCAACGGTTGCAGCAGTGCGGGTCGATCCTCGGTCGCCGTCATAACCAGCCACTTCCCCTCGGTCCGAGATACGTGTCGATCCGGGCGAAGGTAACGACAGCCGGCGGCCCTTCCCGCGCAATTCTGAGCAGCCGTGCGACTTCTCCCCGAACGCTCAGATCTGAGCAGCGACGGCCCCGGCGACTGCGTACCAAGAAGCTCTCACCCAGGGTTTCCAGCAGAGGAGAACGTTCATGTACGACGCCATCGTTGTGGGGGCGCGCTGCGCCGGATCGCCGCTCGCCATGCTTCTCGCCCGGCAGGGTCACCGCGTGCTGGTGGTCGACCGCGCGTCGTTCCCGAGCGACACGGTCTCGACGCACTACATGCACCAGGCGGGCGTCGCGCGGCTGCAGAGCTGGGGCCTGCTCGACGAGCTGGTCGCCGCGGGCACCCCCGCGGCGCGGCGCATGAGCTACTCGCACCGCGGGGTCGCGTTCAGCGGGTTCGCCGACCCGATCGACGGCGTCGACGCGGTCTACTGCCCGCGCCGGATCGTGCTCGACGAGATCCTCGTGAACGCCGCGCGCCGGGCGGGCGCCGAGGTGCTCGAGTCGTTCACCGTGTCCGACCTGATCTGGGCCGACGGTGCGGTCGCCGGCGTCCGCGGGCGCGTCGGCGACGGGCCGGAGACGGAGTTCCGCGCGCCGATCGTGATCGGGGCCGACGGGGCCCACTCGACGGTGGCCAAGCGCGTCGAGGCCCCGCTCTACAACGTCCGCCCGGCTGCGGGCGCCGCCTACTACTCCTACTTCGAGGGCGTCGACAGCGCCGGCCTCCAGCACCACACCGGGACGAACGGGCGCTGGGCGGGGGCATGGCCGACGAACGGCGGCACGCTGGTCAGCGTCATGGCGACGAAGGCGCAGATCAAGGAGTTCCGCCAGGACGTGCCCGGCAACTTCCAGTCCACCGTCGACGCGATCCTGCCCGCGATCGGCGGGCAGCTGCGCGACGCGACCCGCACCGACCCGTTCATCGCGATGCGCTACCCCGACAACTTCTACCGCCAGGCGTTCGGCCCGGGCTGGGCGCTGGTCGGCGACGCCGGCTACCACAAGGACCCGCTCACCGGCTGGGGCATGAGCGACTCCTTCATCCACGCCGAGCAGCTCGCCGAGCGCGTGCACGAGGGCCTGGCCGGACTGCGGCCGATGGACGAGGCGCTGGCCGAGTTCGCCAAGACCCGCGACGAGGAGACCGCGGTGATGTACGACTACACGACCACCGTCGCCGAGCTGGGCGAGCTCCCGCCGTTCTTCCAGGCGGTACTCGAAGCCGTCGCCGCGACCGACGCGTGGACCACCACGATGCTCGGCTGGATCGCCGGCGGTGTCGACGACGACGCGATCTTCTCCGCCGAGGGGCTCCAGGCCCTCTACGACGACGCCGGTCTCCCCGAGGACCGCCGCGTCTACGACCCGACCGCCTGAGCTCCCCTTTCCACTCCTTTCCCACCGTTCTAGGAGAACGCGATGTCCAGCCCGTCCAGCATGTTCGACCGCATCGGCGACCAGGATCCGGAACGGCCCTACTTCGAGACGGGCGGAACCGGTCGGTCGCACGAGTTCTACACCGGTGAGGAGCAGCACCGCCGCGAGATGGCGCAGATCTACGGCCGCCGCTGGCTGCCCGTGGACCACGTCTCCCGATTGTCGGAGAAGGGGTCGTACACGACCCTCGACATCGGGACGGGATCCGTTCTCCTGATGCACGGCGACGAGGGGATCCGCGGTTACCACAACTACTGCCGGCACCGCGGGTACAAGCTGGTGGAGGAGCCGCAGGGCAAGCGGCAGAGCGTGGTCTGCCTCTACCACTGCTGGGTCTACGACCGCAACGGCGGACTGAAGAGCAACAACGGCACGTACTTCGACCACTTCTTCGACCGGGAGGAGAACGGGCTCATCACGATCCGGACCGAGATCCGGTTCGGCATCGTGTTCGTCGCCTTCTCCGAGGACGCCCCCGACCTCGACGAGTCCCTCGGCGAGTTCGGGGCGTTCGCGGAGGCCTACGAGCTGGCCGACCTCGAGGTCGTCCAGTGGAAGGACTACCCGGTCGCGTCGAACTGGAAGCTGGTGGCGCACAACGTCAACGAGAGCCTGCACTTCCCGACGGCGCACAAGGACCTGCACCGTGTCACCGACTTCGACGACGCGGGCACCTACGAGCTGACCGGTGACATCGTCGGCGCCTGGCAGGTCATCCGGGACAAGTACAACTCCGTGTCGATGACCGGCACGAGCGCCCGGTCCCCGATCCCGAGCGTGCCGGAGGGCGACCTCCAGAAGATCAACTGGATCACGATCATGCCGAACCTGCTGTTCGGCTTCACCGCCGACTACGTGATGGCGCAGTGGGTGTGGCCCGAGGGGCCGGGCACCTGCACGGTGCGGCACTTCTGGCTGTTCCACCCGTCGGAGACGAGGAAGGAGGACTTCTCGCACGAGGCCGTGTTCGCGCTGTGGGACAAGGCCAACTACGAGGACTGGGAGCTGTGCGAGCGCACACACCGCGGCCTGTCGAACCCGATGTGGTCACCGGGTCAGCTCTCGCTCGACGAGGAGGTCGTCGCCCAGATCGACGCCTGGGTGGCGCGCGAGACCGCCCCGGCCGAGCGGGAGCAGGGGGCCCGGCCGTGAGCGCGAGCTGCTACCTCATCGGCGGGACCCGGGTGCTGACGCAGTGCGGCGCCCGGCTCCTCGCCGCGGGGGCCGACGTCCGCGGGGTGTTCACCGACGACCCCGCCGCCCTCGCCTGGGCCGCCGAGCACGACATCGCGGCCCTCGACCCGCGCGGCGACCTGGCCGCCGCCCTGTCCGACGCCCCGTTCGACCTGCTGTTCAGCATGGTCAACTTCCGCATCCTCACCCCGGAGGTGCTCGCGCTGCCGCAGGTGGCGGCGGTCAACTTCCACGACGGCCCGCTGCCCGCCTACTCCGGCAGCCACGTCCCCGCCTGGGCGATCCACGCCGGCGAGCGCCGCCACGCCGCGACCTGGCACGTGATGGCCGCGGCCGTCGACGCCGGCGCGGTGCTGGCCGAGCGCTGGTTCCCGATCCGGCCGCACTCCACCGGGCTGTCCCTGACCTACGAGACCGCCGAGGCCGGCATCGCGCTGTTCGGCGAGCTCGCCGACCGGTTCGCCGCGGGCGAGCTGCCCGACCCGGTCGACACCTCCGGCCGCGAGCGGCGCTTCTTCCTGCAGGCCGACCGGATGGCGGGCGGCGGGCTGGTGCACGCCGGCTGCTCGGCCGCCGAGGCCGAGCGCACCGCGAAGGCGATGGACTTCGGCTCGTTCCCCAACCCGCTGGGCCTGCCCGCGCTCGTCACGCCGCTGGGGGCGGTGTTCGCCCGGCAGATGCGCATCGTCGGGCGCTCCGGCGGGCGACCGGACACGATCGTCGCGTCCGTCACGGGGGGCTCGATCACGCTGTCGGCCCCCGACGACGACCTCGTCGTCGGGGAGTTCCTGGCCGCCGACGGCAGCGCGCTGTCCGGTCGCGCCGCCGCCCAGCGCCTCGGGCTGACGGCCGGGGCGAAGCTCCCCGCCGCGTCGCCGGAGCAGCTCGCGGCGATCACCGGCGCGGTCGCCCCGCTGCGCCGCCACGAGCCGTGGTGGCGCCGACGCCTCGCCGACGTCGTGTCGCTGCCCGTCCCCGCGCGGGACTTCTCCGCCGCCGACTCGTACTACGGCCGGTTCGAGCTGGCCTACCGCCCGTCGTCGCCGGAGGAGACCCGGACCGTCGTCCAGGCGTTCCTCGCGGTCGTCGCGCGGCGGACCGGCGCGCGGGCGTTCGACGTCGCCTGGTCGACCTCGGAGATGCTCGCCCGGCACCACGCCGCGCACGGTCTCGCCGCGTTGCGGGTGCCGGTGCGCTTCGACGCCACCGACCCGCGGGCGCTCACCGACGCCGTCGCGCAGGCGGGGGCGAAGCTCGGCTTCGCCGCCGACCTGGAGATCCGCAGCGGCCTCGCCCCCCGCCCGCTCGGCACCGACGGCCCCACCTTCACCCGCGCCGTGGTGCTGGAGCGCGCACCGGGCGAGGAGGCGTCGATCGACCCCGACACCGAGGTCGCGCTGGTCTGCGTGCCCGGCGAGGCGCCGATGGTGTGCGTCCGGGCGACCTGGATGGACTCCGACGCCGCGCTGGAGTTCGCCGACGAGGTCGAGGAGACGGCGCTGCGCGCGCTGCTGCACGGGGACGGGATCGCCGTCGCGGGGATCCCGGTGGACGAGCCCGTCCCCGCCGGAGCGACGACCGCCACCGTGCTGGAGCAGTTCACGGCCGCCGCGACCCTGCGTCCGGCGGCCCCGGCCGTCCGGTGCGGCGAGCGCACCCTGACCTACGCCGAGCTCGACGCGTGGGCCGATGCCGTCGCCGCGCACCTCTACGACACCGGTGTCGGCGCCGGGTCCGTCGTCGGGATCATGACCGACCGCGGCCCCGAGCTGCTGCCCGCGATGCTGGGCGTCCTGCGCACCGGCGCCGCCTTCCTCCCGCTCGACCCGACCTATCCGCGCGAGCGCCTCGCCCGCTACGTCGAGGTCGCGCGCGCCGAGCTCGTCCTCACCGACGCCCGCACGTTGGAGCTGGGCCGCGCGCTCGGCCCGGCCGTCGCGGTGCCGCGCAACGACGGCTCGGCGATGGCGTGCCCGCCGGTGCCGACCGTCGACGATCTCGCGTACGTGCTGTTCACCAGCGGCTCGACCGGCGAGCCCAAGGGCGTCGAGATCGAGCACGGCGCGCTGGGCAACTTCCTCGGCGGCATCGGCCCGGTGCTCGGCGTCTCCGCGGGCGACCGGGTGCTCGCCCACACCACGTCCGCCTTCGACATCTCGCTGCTGGAGCTGCTGCTGCCGCTGACCGTCGGCGGCTGCGTCGTGCTCGCGTCGCGGGAGGTGGCGCGCGACCCGCAGCGCCTCGCCGAGCTCACCACCGGCACCGACTTCGCCCAGGCGACGCCGAGCATGTGGCGGCTCCTGCTGGAGACCGGCTGGACGCCGCACCCCGGCCTGACCGTGCTGTCCGGCGGCGAGGCGCTGCCGCCGCAGGTGGCGCAGCGACTCGTCGGGCCGGCCGCCGCGCTGTGGAACCTCTACGGGCCCACCGAGGCGACGATCTGGGTGTCGTGCCACCGGGTGCGCGAGGTCGGTGGCTTCCTGCCGCTGGGCGAGCCGCTGCCCGGGCTCGCCCTGCACGTGCTCGACGAGGAGCTGCGTCCCGTCGCGCCCGGCGGGACCGGCGACCTGTTCGTCTCCGGCGTCGGCCTGGCCCGCGGGTACGCCCACCGCCCCGCCCGCACCGCGGAGGTGTTCGGGAACCACCCGCGCACCGGGGTGCGTCAGTACCGCACCGGCGACCAGGTCCGGCTGCACGACGACGGCGCGCTGGAGTGGCTCGGCCGCGCCGACGCCCAGGTCAAGGTGCGGGGCAACCGCATCGAGCCCGCCGAGATCGAGCGGGCGCTGGAGGGCCGGGCCGACGTCACCGCGGCCGTCGTCGTCGCCGTGGCGTTCGAGGGGCGCGGGGAACCGCAGCTCACCGCGTACCTCGTGGCGGACGGGACGCCGGCGAAGACCGACCTCGACGCGACCGTCCGGCTGACCCTGCCCGAGTACATGGTGCCGACGGTCTACGTGCCGATCGACGCCCTGCCGCTCACCGGCAACGGGAAGACCGACCGCGCGCGGCTGCCGGTGCCGACGCGGGAGACGATCATCCGGAGCGGGGCGGCGGCCGTGGCTGCCGTTCCCGCCGCGCCGATCGCCGCCGCGCCGACTCCAACCGCACCCGCCCCTGCCACGCCCACGGCCCCCGTGTCCGTCCCGACCGCGGCCCCGTCGGCCGTCGCGGCCGTCGCCGGGCCGTCCGTGACCGCCGGGCCGCCGGCCGAGCGCCCCGGCGCCGCGCTGGCGCGGATCCTGGGCGAGGTGCTCGGCGTCGACCCGCTCGGCGACGAGGACAACTTCTTCGACCTCGGCGGCGACTCCGCCAACGTGACGATCGCGGCCACCGCGCTCGGTCGGGAGCTGGGCGTCGAGGTGAGCCCGACGGCGATCTTCGCCACCGGCACCCCCGCGAAGCTGGTGGGGCTGCTGGGCCTGGACGCCGAGTCCGGGGCCGGGCCCGAACCGGCCCCGGTTCCCGAGCCGGCCGCGCCGCAGGAGCGCTCCGGTGACGCCGTCGCGATCATCGGGATGGCCTGCCGCTTCCCCGGTGCCGCGACGCCCGACGAGTTCTGGGCCAACCTGGCCGCCGGCCGCACCCACGTCGGCGACGCGCCGGCCGGGCACCGCGGCTGGGCCGGGCTCTGGACCGAGGGCGACGAGGTGCCCTCCGGCTGGGTCGACGGCGTCGAGCTGTTCGACGCGGCCCGGTTCGGCATCTCCGAGCGCGAGGCCCGCCGCCTGGACCCCCTGCAGCGGATGCTGCTGGAGGTCACCGACGAGGCGCTGGAGAGCTGCGGGCACGACAGCCGCACGCTGGGACGCAACACCGGCGTCTTCGTCGGCACGATCGCCAGCGACTTCCCGGAGATCGTCGCGGCGAGCATCGGCCACGCCGACCCGCACACCGCGACCGGCACCGCGATCTCCATGCTGGCCAACCGCCTCTCCCACACCTTCGACTGGACCGGTCCCAGCTCGACCGTCGACACGGCGTGCTCGTCGTCGATGGTGGCGCTGCAGCAGGCCGCGCTGCAGCTGCGCGCGGGCGAGATCGACGCCGCCGTGGTCGGCGCGGCGAACCTGATCCTGACACCGTCGAAGACGCGGTCGTTCAAGCGCAACGGGATGCTGTCCCCGCGCGGGGTCTGCCGGGCCTTCGACGACGGCGCCGACGGCTACGTCCGCGGCGAGGGCGCGGGCGCGCTCGTGCTCAAGCGCCTCGCCGACGCCGAGCGCGACGGCGACCCGGTGCTCGCGGTCGTCCGCGGCGTCGCCGTCAACCACACCGGGGCGAGCTCCGGGTTCCTCACCGCGCCCAGCGCGACCGCGCAGACCGAGGTGATCCGCCGGGCGCTGACCGCGGCGGGCGTGCCCGAGGGCGGCCTCGGCTACATCGAGGCGCACGGCACCGGCACCCAGCTCGGCGACCTCATCGAGCTGGAGGCCCTGCACGCGGTGCTCGGCGGGGCGGCGCGGGCGTCGGTGGCGGTCGGGTCGGTCAAGACCAACGTCGGGCACCTGGAGCCCGCGGCCGGGATGGCCGGGCTGATCAAGACGGTGCTGGCGCTGCAGGCGGGGTCCGTCCCCGCGTCGGCGAACCTGGAGGTGCCGAACTCGCGGTTCCGGTTCGAGGAGTCGGCGCTGTTCGTGCCGGACCGGACGGTGCCGTGGGCCGGTCCGCGGGTCGCGGGCGTGAGCAGCTTCGGGTTCGGCGGCGTCAACGGGCACGTGGTGCTCGCGGGCGCCCCGGGCGTCCCGGACGGCGTCGAGGGGCCGGGGCTGCTGACGCTCTCGGCGGGCTCGGCGGAGTCGCTGCACGTGCTCGTCGAGCGACTCGTCCTGCTGCTGCGCTCACCGCACTGCCCACCGCTGGCCCCGCTGTGCGCCGCGAGCAGGCGCCGGGCCCCCGCCGCGCACCGGTTCGCGTGCGTGGTGGAGAGCCTGGAGCAGCTCGAGGACAAGCTGATGCTGTTCCTGGCGGGTGCGCGCACGAGCCGCTCGTCCTACGCGGGTACCGCGGCCCCCGGCACCCGCCGGACCGCGCCGCTGCCCGTGGCGGGCGACCGCGCCGCGCTCGACCTGCTGGCCCGGCGCTTCGCCGACGGCGAGGACCTGGCCCCCGACGGCGCACGGGCGGGAGTGCGGTTCCCGACCGCGCCGCACGAGCCGACCCGGTTGTGGCTGGAGCCCGCGGCCCCCGCGGCGTGGACCGCGCCGGGTGAGCCCGACGGGACGGGCGGGCTGGTGTGGAGCCGGCTCACCGAGGCCGACGAGCACGTCGTCCTCGGCGAGGAGACGCTGCCCGGCGCCGCCTACCCGGGCAAGGTCGCGGCGCTGCTCGGCCGGACCGCGTTCGGGCTCGAGGACATCACGTTCCGCGCGATCGTGCGGCCCCCGACCCGGCTGACCGGCCGCGTCGACGGTGCGGCGGTCGTCTTCCGCGACGGCTCCGGCGCCATGACCTGCGACGCCGAGCTCGGCTCCCCCGCCGATCCCCGGCCCGACCTGGTGCCGCCCGGCCTCGCCGGGTTCACCGCCGTCGACCTCGACCGGACCTACCGCTCCTTCGAGCGCGACGGCCTGCGCTACGGCCCCGGCTTCCGCTGCGTGCGGGAGCTGCACACCGCGCCCGGACAGGCCGTCGGGACGCTGGAGGGCGGGACCGACACCGAGCCCGTCGACGCCCGGCTGCTCGACGGCGCGTTCCAGGTGGCGCTCGCCGCCTGCGGCGCGCAGGGGCTGTACGTGCCCTTCGCGGTGGCGCAGCTGTCGGTGCTCGGCCCGATCCCCCGCCGCGCCCGGGTGTACGCCCGGCGCGAGGGCGGCGGCGGTGACCTGGTCACCGCGAGCCTGGTCGTGCTCGACGGCGACCGCCCCGTCGTCCAGGTGCACCGCATGACCTGGAAGCGGATCACCGCGGCCCGCACGGCGGACGGCCCGGCCGCAGCGGCCGGGCCGACCGGCGCCACCCCGGCGACGGCCGGCACTCCCGTGCAGCCGGGCGGGGCGAACGGCACTCTCGTCCAACCGGGCGGATCGAACGGCACTCTCGTGACGGGCGTGGGACCGGGGGGCCCGGCCGGGACAGCGGCCCTCGTCCCGCCGGCGCGGCGGGGGCCGAACCTCGTCGAGGCCGTCACCCACTGGGTGGCGGAGAGCCTGGAGGTCGACGCCGACGACCTCGAGCCCGACGTGCCGCTGCAGGAGCAGGGGCTCGACTCCATGCTCGCCGTCTCGCTCGCCCAGGACCTCCGGGCCCGCCTCGGCGTGGAGATCCCGGTGACGCTGGTGCTGGAGGTCGGCACGATCGAGGCGCTGGTCGAGGAGCTGCGCACGGAGTACGGCGTGACCGGGGCGCCGAGTGAGCCGAGTGAGCAGGAGCCTGCGCCCGAGGTGGTGGCGGCGCCGGAGCCGGCCGCCCCCGTCCGCTCGTTACAGGTCGCGGCCGAGCCCGCTCCCGTCACCGACCGCCACGACATCGCGATCGTCGGCATGGACGGGGTGTTCCCCGGCGCAGCCGACGCGGACGCCCTGTGGGACGTCCTGATCGGAGAGCGCGACTGCCTGCGCGAGGTCCCGGCCGAGCGCTGGAACCTCGACGAGTACTACTCCGACGACGCGACGCCGGGCACGGTCTACCTGCGTCGCGCCGGGTTCGTCGACGACCTCACCGCCTTCGACGCCCCGTTCTTCCGCATCGCCCCCAACGAGGCGAAGTGGATCGACCCCCAGCAGCGCCACCTCGTGCAGTCGGCGTGGCGGGCGATGGAGGACGCGGGCCTCTCGGGCCGCACCGAGGGCCGGGCGGTGGGCGTCTACGTCGGCGCCAGCTACCAGCACTACCGCGACCAGGTCGTCGGTGACGTCGTGCAGACCGCGGCCGGGCTCGGCAACCACAACGCGATCCTCGCCAACCGCGTCAGCTACTTCCTCGACCTGCACGGGCCGAGCATGACGATCGACACGCTCTGCTCGTCGTCGCTGGTCGCCCTGCACACCGCCGTCCGCAGCCTGCGCGACGGCGAGTGCGAGGCGGCCGTCGTGGCCGGGGTGCACATGGCGATGTCACCGCAGTACTTCCAGCTCGGCTCGCGGCTGCGGTCGTTCTCGCCGACCGGGTCGTCGCGGGCGTTCGACAACGACGCCGACGGGTTCGTGCCCGGCGAGGGCGTCGTCACGATGATCCTCAAGCCCCTCGTCGACGCCCGGCGCGACGGCGACCGGGTGCACGCGGTGATCAAGGGCACCGCGGTCAACCACGGCGGGCGCACCAACGGCCTGACCGTGCCCAACAGCACCGCCCAGCACGACGTCGTCACCGCGGCCCTGCGCGACGCGGGCGTCGAGCCGGACACCATCGCGATGCTGGAGGCGCACGGCACCGGGACACCGCTGGGCGACCCCATCGAGGTCGACGGCCTCACCCGCGCCTGGCGCCGGCACACCGACCGCACCCAGTTCTGCGCGATCGGCTCGCTCAAGACCAACATCGGGCACCTGGAGCCCGCCGCCGGACTGGCCGGCCTGACCAAGATCCTGCTCGCGCTGCGGCACGAGACGATCCCGCCGACCCTGCACGTCGACCGCCCCAACGACCACATCCGCTTCGAGGAGACCCCGTTCTACCCGGCGACCGGCCCGGTCCCGTGGCTGCGCGGCGGGGCCCCGCGCCGGGCCGCGCTGTCCGCGTTCGGGATGGGCGGCGTCAACGCGCACGTCGTCATCGAGGAGGCTCCGGCCCGCGAGACCGTCGCCGAGATCGAGGGCGAGAGCCACGTCCTGCGGCTCACCGCGCCGACCGAGGACGGCGTCCGCGCACTGGCCGGGCGCTACGCCGAGCACGTCACCGGGCACCCGGGGACGGGCCTGGGCGACCTCACCTACACCGCCAACACCGGCCGGACGCCGCACCGCTTCCGGACCGCTGTGGTGGCCGGGACCCGTGACGAGCTCGTCGCGGCGCTGGGCGCGGTCGCGTCCGGCACGACCCCGGTCGTCAAGCACAGCCACCGCCCCGCTCCCCCGGTGACGTTCCTGTTCACCGGCCAGGGCTCGCAGTACGCGGGCATGGGGCGCGCGCTGTACGCGACCGAGCCGGTGTTCCGGGACGCGATCGACGAGTGCGCGCAGCACCTCCCGGGGCTCACCGACCTGCTGCACGGCGAGCGCTCGGCGGAGCTGACCCGCACCGACCACGCCCAGGCCGGCATCGTCGCCACGCAGGTGGCGCTGGTGCGGCTGCTCGCGGCGTGGGGGGTGCGGCCCGACCACGTCGCCGGGCACAGCGTCGGCGAGCTGACGGCGGCCTGGGCGGCGGGCGTGCTCACGCTGCCCGACCTGCTGCGGCTGGTCGCGCAGCGCGGCGCGGCGATGAACGCGCAGCCCTCGACCGGGTCGATGGCGGTCGTGCACGCCGACGCCGACGCCACCGCGGCGGCACTGGCGGGCTTCGGTGACCTGGAGATCGCGGCGCACAACTCGCCGACGAACACGACGGTCAGCGGGCCCGCGGAGTCGCTCGCGCGGTTCCGGGCGGCGTGCGCGCACCCCGTCACGCCGCTGACGGTCAGCCACGCGTTCCACTCCGCGGCGATGGCGGGGGCGGTCGAGCCGTTCGCCGAGGCCCTCGCCGCCACGACGCTGCGGGCCCCGGTGATCCCGTTCGCGTCCACGCTCACCGGCGCGCTGCACACGCCGGAGTCGGCCGCGGACCCCCGGTCCTACGCCGAGGCGATCCGGCGACCGGTGCTGTTCGCGCCGGCCGTCCGCGCGCTGCACGAGGTGGCGGGCGACGGTCACACCTGGTGGGAGATCGGTCCGCACCCCGTGCTGGCCCCGCTCACCGGGCAGCTCCTGGCCGGGGTATCGCGCACCGCCCCGACCTGCCGCACCACGCTGCACCGCACCGGCGGCGCCGCGCACCTGCACCAGAACCTCGTGGCCCACCACAACGGCGGGGCCACCCAGGTCGACCTGGCCGGGCACCACGCCGGCAAGCCGCACCGCACGGTGTCGGCGCCGACGTACCCGTTCGACCGCCGCCCGCTCTCGGCGCTGCCCTCTCCCACCACCGACGACGAGGCCGGGCACCCGTTCTTCGATCGTCTGTTCTCCCGAAGCGAGGAATCGTGACGAACCGGGTCGAGCACTACGAGAAGACCTTCGCCGCCGACGAGGTGTTCCTCGCCCAGCACCGCTCGGGGGGCGCCGGGATCCTGCCGGCGTCGGTCCAGCTGGAGCTGGCGCTGGTGGCGGTGAGCGGGCGGGCGTCGTTCGCGCCGGTCGAGCTGACCGACGTCGCGTTCGTCCGGCCGGTCGCGGTCCCCGACGGGGACAGCGCGACGGTGGGCCTGGACGTCGCCGGGGCCCGGTTCGAGCTCGGCACCGGGGGCCGGGTGGTGTCCTCGGGCACCGGGCGGACCCTCGACGTCGAGGTCCCCACGGCCCCGCCCGCGGTGGAGGGCACCGCGTTCCCCGTCGACCGCCTCTACGCGGAGTGGGACGCGAACGGCCTGCACTACGGCCCGGCGTTCCGCACCGTCACGGCGCTGACCGTGGCCGACGGCGCCGCCGAGGCCACCGTCGCGGCCGACGACGGACCGCGCTGGTTCGGCCACCCCCTGCTGCTCGACGCCGTGCTGCAGGTCGTCAGCGTCGCGCTGCAGGACCTCGCCTCCGGGAACCCCCCGCGGCCGATGCTGCCGATCGGGATGGCCCGGATCGCGCTGCACGGTCGCTGCGCGGACGGGGTGACCGTGCGCGTGCGGCGCACCGCGGTGGAGGGCGCGTACTCCGTCGCCGACGCGGTGCTGCTCGACGCGGACGGCGTCGTCGTCGCCGAGCTGACGGGGGTGCGGATGCGCTCGCTGCCCGGTGCGGCCCGGGTGTCGCCGCTCGTCAGCGGCTCGTCGCCCGGCGCGGCCGCGGTGTCGTCGCCCGGCGCGGCCGCGGTGTCGTCGCTGATCAGCCGGATCCGGTGGACGGCGGCCCCCGCCGCCGCGACCGTCCCGACCGGCACGTGGGTGGTGCTGCACGAGGGCACGCTCGCCCCGGTCGTGCGGACCCTGCGCGAGGGCGGCGCGCACGTCGTCGAGGTGGGGCGGCGGTCCGATCACGCCGCCCTGTGGAACGAGCTGACCTCCGACGGTGCGACGAAGCTCGCGGGCGTCGTGCACGCGTTCGGCGCCGGCCCGGCCCGCGACGAGGCCGACGAGTTCGACGCCGGCCTGTTCGACGTCCTCGGAGCGCTCGTCGCGCTGGCGAAGCGGCAGCGCTCCGGCGCGCGGTTCGTCGTGGTGACCCGCGACGGGCAGGCGGTCCTCGACGGCGACCGCCCGACGCCCGCGCGCGCCGCGCTGTGGGGCCTGCTGCGCACGGCCGCGATCGAGTACCCCGGCCTGAAGCCCCGGATCGTCGACGTGGACGCCGCATCGCTCGGTTCGCTCGCCGCCTGCCTCGGCGACGGGCCGGTCGAGGTCGCGCTGCGTGACGGCGTCCGGTACGAGCCGGTGCGCGAGTTCGTCACCGAGCCCGCGCCCGGACCGCACCCGGTCCGCCGTGGCGGGCACTACCTGGTCCTCGGCGGGCACGGCGGCCTCGGGCTCGCCGTCGCCGAGCGGCTCGCGGACGCGGGCGCCGGGTCGGTCGCGCTGGTCAGCCGGTCGGGCGGGCGGGACGTCGACCCGGCCGCGGTCGCCGCGATCACCGCGCACGGCTGCGCGGTCGACCACCGCGCCGCCGACGTCAACACCCCCGGCGGGCTGCGCGAGGTCGTCGCCGCGATCCGCGCGGAGCGAGGGGCACTGCACGGCGTCCTGCACGCCGCGGGCACGCTCCGCGACGGCCTGCTGCGCACCGCGACCCGCGAGGACGTCGCCGCGGTGCTGGCCCCGAAGGTCGACGGGGTGCGCGAGCTCGCCGCCGCCGTGGAGGGGCTGGAGCTGGACTTCGCGGTGCTGTTCGGGTCGGTGTCGGGCACGTTCGGCAACCTCGGCCAGGGCGGGTACGCCGCCGCCAACGCCTACCTCGACGCCGTCGCGCACGCCGCCGGTGCACCGTGGGTCAGCATCGACTGGGGCCTGTGGGGCGAGATCGGCATGGGCGTCGCGGTGGCGGAGCAGTTGCGCCGCCGGGGGGTCCGTCCGCTGGGCACCGCGGAGGCGCTGGACGCGATGATCACGGTGCTGCGCACCGGGGAACGGCAGCTCGTGGTCGCGTACCCGGACGCGAAGCCGGGCGAGGTGCCGGCGGCGCCCGCTCCGGCCGTATCGGACCTCCCCGCCGCGTCGGTCGCCCCCGCCGCGCCCGTCACCGCTGTGCCCGTCACCGCCGCTGTGCCCGTCACCGCCGCTGTGCCCGTCACCGCCGCTGTGCCCGTCACCGCCGCTGTGCCGCTCACCCCGACCGCGCCCGCCACGGCGGATGCGGTCACCGCGGCCGCGGACGACGAGGCCGTCCGCGCCGCCCTGACGGCGTTCCTGGTCACCCGCCTGGGCGTGCGGAAGATCGACGGCGACGCACCGCTCACCGACTTCGGCGTCGACTCGATCATGAGCGTGGAGCTGGCCGAGGAGCTGACCCGTCTGTGGGGCACCGACCTGCCCGCCACCCTGTTCCTGGAGTACGCCGACGTCGACGAGCTGACCGAGGCGCTCGTCCGCCGCTACGGAGCCGCTCCCCCGGCACCGGCGGTCCCGGTTCCCGCCGCCGCCGTCACCGCCCCCGCCGTCGCCGCCGTCATCGCGGTGCCCGAGGCCCCGCAGGCCGACCAGCGTCCGGCCTTCGCCGGGTCCGGCGCGACGGCCCTCGCCTCGGACGAGCCACCCGTCCCGACTCCGGCGCTACCTGTCGTCGCACCCGCCGCGACGGCGCGGGGTGGCGCGGCCCCGGTCGGTGCCGCCCCGGGCGGTGCGGCAGGCCGCGCCAGCACGGTCCGCGACGACCGGTCGGGCGCGATCGCCGTCGTCGCCGTCTCCGGCGACCTCCCCGGCGCCGAGGACCTCGCCGGCTTCTGGGCGATGCTCCGCGCGGGCGGGCACGCGTTCACCGACGTGCCGGCCGAGCGCTGGGACGTCGACGCCCACGTGCAGGAGCGGTCCGTCGACATGACGGGCACCTACTGCCGCAGCGGCGCGTTCGTCGACCAGGTCGACCGGCTCGACCCCCGCTTCTTCGGCCTGTCCGTCCGCGAGGTGCAGGACATGGACCCGCAGCAGAAGCTGCTGCTGGAGCACTCCTGGTCGGTGCTGCAGGAGGGCGGGTTGGCCGGACGCCGCGACGTCGGGGTCTGGGTCGGGGCGACCTACACCCACCACCGCGACGCCACCGGCCTCGACACCGTCGGCCCGCACACCGCGCTCGGCTCGATGAACGCCGTGCTCGCCAACCGGATCTCCTACACCCTCGACCTCACCGGGCCGTCCCAGACCGTGGACACCCTGTGCTCGTCGTCGCTGGTCGCGGTCGCGCAGGCGATGGCGGCGCTGCGGGCCGGGCAGTGCGGTGCCGCGATCGTCGCCGCCTGCCACGTCGGCCTGACGCCCTGGTACTACCGCAGCCTGAGCCAGCTCGGCGCGCTGTCGTCGACGCGGCCCCGCCCCTTCGACGCCCGCGCCGACGGCTTCGTGCCCGGCGAGGGTGCCGTCGCGGTGCTGCTCAAACCCCTGGCCGACGCCGAGCACGACGGCGACCGCATCTGGGGCGTCCTCCGCGGCGCCGCGGTCAACCACGGTGGCCGCGGCAGCGCACTGCCGGTGCCCCGCAGCGAGGCGCAGGTCGCGGTCGTGCGGGCCGCTCTCGCCGACGCGGGCCTCGCGCCGTCGGACGTCTCGCTGGTCGAGACCCACGGCACCGCCACGCGCCTCGGCGACCCGATCGAGGTCGCCGCGCTCACCGAGGTCTTCGGCGGCGACCCGGCGCGCACCGGGCCCGTGCGGCTCGGGTCGGTCAAGGCCAACATCGGGCACCTGGAGCCGGCGAGCGGGCTGGCCGGGCTGGTCAAGGTGCTGCTGTGCCTGGAGCACGGCGAGATCCCCGGCCTCGCGGGCTACGGGGAGCCGAGTGCGCACGTCGACCTGTCGTCGGGTGCGCTCACCGTGCCCGTCGAGCCGGTCCCGTGGCGCTCGGACGGCCCGCGGCGCGCCGGGATCAGCGCGTTCGGGATGGGCGGAACCAACGCCCACGTCGTCGTCGAGGAGCACCTCGCGACCGGTCCCGGACCCTCCGGCGACACCGCCGACGAGGGCGAGCACGTGCTGCTGCTCTCCGCGCACACCGCCGAGGCACTGGCCCGGCGCGTGGCCGACGTCGGCGCGCTCGTCGGCAGCGGGGTGGACGTGCGGGCGCTCTGCGCGTCGGCCGCGACCGGGCGCCAGCACCTCGCCCACCGCGTCGCCGTGCTGGGTGCGGATGCCGCCGAGCTGGCGGTCGGGCTGCGGCACGCCGTCGCCGGGGCCGTCGTCCGCGGCGAGCAGGTGGTGGACGCCGACGGGCTCGCGGCCCGCTTCGTCGCCGGGGAGAAGGTGCTGCCCCGCAACGGGTTCCGCTCCCCCGGCGGGCGGCTGACGCTGCCGCCGTACCCCTTCCGGGCGCCGGCCGTCCCCGATACCGACGCGGCCCGGCGGACCGTGATCGGCGCGCACGTCGTGCTGGGGCAGGAGACCGTCCCCGCCGCCCTGTTGATGGCCCTGGCGCTGGCGGTGGAGCCGGTGCTCGAAGACGTCGCGTTCACCGCCCGGGGCGCGGGCGATGCGCCCGTGACGATCGACCGGTCGGGCCGGACCGCCGCGTTCCGGCACCGCGACCGCGTGATCGGGCACCTGACGCTCGGTGGTCCGGCCCCCGAGGCCCCGCCGGTCGTATCGGCCGACGAGCTGGCCCGTGCCTGCCCCCGCGAGCTCGACCCGGACGGCCTCTACGCCTGGTTCAGCACCCGCGACATGGAGTACGCCGCGCCGCTGCGCCCCGTCACCGGGATCCGGTTCGGCGCCGACGCCGTCGTCGCGGGCCTGACCCTGACCGGTGACCGGACCGTCCGCGCCGTCGCCGCGCTGGACGCCGCCCTGCAGACGATGGCGGTGCTGACACTCGCCGACCCGGCCGCTCCGGGCTCGACGCTGCTGCCGGTCGCGGTGGCGCGGGTCGTCGCGTTCGGCGATCCCGCCGACGCCGCGCTGGTGCACCTGACCGCCGACCCGCCGGCCTCCGACGGCGCCCGCCGCGGCCGGATGTCGCTGCTCGGCGCCGACGGCCGCGTCCTGCTGACCCTCGACGGCGTGCAGTTCCGACCGGTACCCCCCTCGCACCCCCGCGAGTCCCCCGATTCCCGCCCCCGAGTCCCCGCCCCGGTCCGGGTCCTGGCCGAGTCAGCCGTGGTGGACCTGGTCCGCACCGTGCTGCGCGACCCGTCGATCACCGCGACCAGCCCGCTCGCCGCGGCCGGACTCGACTCGATGCTGGCCACGCTGGTCGCCGCGGAGATCAACAAGGTTCACGGCGTCGCGATCACCCCGATGGACGTGCTCGACGCCCGCGACTGCCGCGCCCTGCTGCCGACGGTGGTGGAGCAGCTGGCCGAGGAGCTGCCCGTCGACGACGCCGAGGCCGCCCTCGCGCAGGCCGTCGAGGAGGCGGTGGCCCCGGCCCTCACCGACGGTGGCCGCGACCGCGACATGGCCGTCATCGGCTTCTCCTGCGCCCTGCCCGGAGCCGCCGACGCCGACGGGCTGTGGTCGCTGCTGTGCGAGGGCGGCAGCGGCGTGGGCCCGGCGCCGGAGTTCCGGTGGGACGGCACCCCGCCGGTGGGCGGGTTCCTGCACGACATCGAGGAGTTCGACGCCCGGTTCTTCGACTTCTTCCCCAAGCAGGCCGAGGTGCTCGACCCCCAGGCCCGCTGGCTGCTGCGCACCGCATGGGAGGCGCTGGAGTCGGCCGGGATCGCGCCGACCGCGGCGCCGCGACGCACCGGCGTGTTCGTCGGGGCGAGCTACCAGCACTACCGGGAGTACAACGTCGAGCGCGAGCTCGACGCCCACAGCGGCCTGGGCAACCACAACGCGTTCCTGGCCAACCGGATCAGCTACTTCCTCGACCTCCGCGGCCCGAGCATGACGATCGACACGCTCTGCTCGTCGTCGCTGGTCGCGCTGCACACCGCCGTCCGCAGCCTGCGCGACGGCGAGTGCGACACGGCGATCGTGTCCGGGGTCCGCCTCGCGGTGTCGCCGCTGCACTACACGGCGATGCGCAACCTGCGGGCGCTGTCGCCGTCGGGTGCGTCGCGGGCGTTCGACAACGGCGCCGACGGGTTCGTGCCCGGCGAGGGCGTGATCACGCTGGTCCTCAAGCCGCTGCGGGCCGCGCGGGCCGACCACGACCGGATCCACGCGGTGATCAAGGGCACCGCGGTCAACCACGGCGGGCGCACCAACGGCCTGACCGTGCCCAACAGCACCGCCCAGCACGACGTCATCACCGACGCCCTGCGCGACGCCGACGTGCACCCCGACAGCATCTCGATGCTGGAGGCGCACGGCACCGGGACACCGCTCGGCGACCCCATCGAGGTCGACGGCCTCACCCGCGCCTGGCGCCGGCACACCGACCGCACCCAGTACTGCGCGATCGGGTCGGTGAAGACCAACATCGGGCACCTGGAGCCGGCCGCGGGTCTCGCGGGGCTCGCGAAGGTGCTCCTGGCCCTGCGTCACGACACCATCCCGCCGACCCTGCACGTCGACCGCCCCAACGACCACATCCGCTTCGAGGAGACCCCGTTCTACCCGGCCGCGGCGCCGATCCCCTGGCGCCGCAACGGTTCCCCGCGCCGGGCCGCGGTCTCCGCGTTCGGGATGGGCGGGGTCAACGCGCACGTCATCGTCGAGGAACCACCGGTACCCGCCCCGCGCCCGCCGCTGCACGGGCACGACCACGTGCTGCGGGTCAGCGCGGCCACCGAGGCCGGGGTCCGCGCGCTCGCGCTGGCCTACTCGGTGCGCCTCAGCGGGTCCTCCGGGCCGACCGAGACCGCCGACCTGGTGCACACCGCCAACGTCGGACGGGCGGTGCTGGAGTTCCAGACCGCGGTGCACGGCCGGACCGCCGACGCGCTGGCCGCCGAGCTGCGGGCCGTCGTCGACGGGATCGTGCCGGTGGTGCGGATCGACCGCGAACTGGTGGCCGACCCGCACACGAACGTGGTCGCGTCCGTCCGCGACGGCTTCGCGCACGTCGACTGGGCGGCGCTCTCGGCCCCCGGCGCCCGCACGACCGACCTCCCCACCCACCCCTTCGCTCGCGACCGGCACTGGAACCACCAGTCCCCGAACCCCGCGAGTCCCCCGTTCTCCGACCCCGAGGCCTTCGAGGACTCAGGGGTGGAAAGGGAGGGACTCGCGGGCAGCGACTCGGGGGCGCAGGACCAGCGACTCGCGGAGGGGGTGACGCCCGTCCCCGCGAGTCGCCACGTCTCCGCCCCCGAGTCGCTGCTTCCCGCGACCGCTCTGCGGGTCGTGTGGGAGCCGGCCGCTCCCCCCGCCGCGACGCCGGTCGTCGGGGCGGTCCGGGTGCTCGCCCGGTCGGCCGCGTCGCAGGAGCGGGTCAGCTCCGCTCTGCGGGCCGCGGGCGTCGCCGTCGCCGCGGACGGGACGGGCGGGTTCGTCGCCGTCCCCGACCTCGACCGGCCGCACGACGCCGGACCGTCGCTCGAGGAGTTCTGGACGCGGCTGCGCGACCTCGCGTCGACGCTGCCGGCCGGGGCCGCGGTGGTCTGGGCCGAGCACCGCTCGGTCGCCGTCGACGACACCGAGCGCACCGTGCTCGACCCGTCGGCGGCCGCCCGCACCGCCGCCGTCCGCGCGGCCGGCGCCGAGGGGAAGCTGCGCGTCAGCACGCTCGACCTCGACCCCACCGACGCGGCCGACGTGCGCGCCCACCAGCTCGTCGCCGAGCTGCGGGCGCCCGACGGGGCCACCGCGTACCGCCGCGGTCAGCGGCTGCGGTCGCGGACCGTCCCGCTCCCGGCCGCCATCGCCCCGACGCTCGACGGAGACGGCTTCCACCTGGTCACGGGCGGGCTCGGGGCCGTCGGACGCGAACTGGTCGCCCAGCTCGCCGCGTCCGGGGCCCGGGCGATCGGCATCGTCGGACGCTCACCCGCAGGCGACCTGCCGACGGGCCTGGCGGCCGAGCTGGCCTACCTGCCCGCCGACGTCACCGACCCCGCCGCGCTCGCCGCGGCCGTCGGGGAGTTCGGACGGCGCTGGGGCCGGCTGCGCGGGATCGTGCACTGCTCGGGCGGGGTGAACCCGTTCGGCGCGGTCCGCCGCCGCAGCGTCGACGACGCGCGCCGGGTCCTGGACCCGAAGGTCGCCGGCTCCGAGAACGTGGTGCGGCTCGCGCAGGCCCACGGCGCGCAGAGCGTCGTGCTGGTGTCCTCGATCGCGGGTGCGCTGACCGAGGCCGGGCCGGGGGTCGTCGACTACGCGATGGCCAACGCCCACCAGCTCGCACTCGCCCAGCGGGAGCACGGGCCGGTCACCGCGGTGACCGCGCACGCCTGGCCGAACTGGAGCGGTACCGGAATGGCGGCCGACGCCGGGTTCGCCGCCGCGCACTCCCTGACCCCGGCCGCGGCCCGCACCGCCTTCGCCGCCCACCTCGTCACGGGCGGGGCGGTGATCCTCCCGGGCGGGGCGACACCCGCCGCGGCCGTCGCCGCGCCGGCCGTCCCCGCGACGGCCCAGCCCGCAGCGGCTGCTCCGGCGCCGGCCGTCCCGGCACCGGGCGTCCCCACCTCGGCCCTCGCATCCGCGGCCGCCGCACCCGCGGCCGCCGTCCCCGGACCGCCCGTACCCCTCGCGACCGTCCCGGCGGGGACCGTTCTCCCACCGGCCACCCCTGCGGCGGCCGACCCGGCAACCGCCGGGCCGGCCGGCACCCGGCCCGACCTCGACACCGTCACCCGCGGCGTCCGCCATGCCTTCCTCGACGTCCTCGGTGAGGACCCCGGTGACGCCGAGATGGCCCGACTCGGCCTGGACTCGGTGACCATCGCCGAGCTCACCGCGGCCGTCGAACGGCGGGTCGGGCGCAGCACCGATCCGTCGGTGCTCATGCGGGCCCGCACGGTCGGCGACATCGCGACCGCGCTCGCCGGCATCCCGGCCCCCCGCGCCGCCGAACCGGTGCCCGCGCCGGCGTCGTCGCTCAGCTCGCTGCTCATGACCCTCATCGACCCCACCACCGACGGGAGCCACTGACGTGAACGAGGAACAGATCGCGGTGATCGGCCTCGCCGTGCGGCTGCCGGGGGCCGAGGACGCCACCGACCTGCGCTGGATGCTGGGCCGCCACGGCGTCGAGGTCGACGAGGTGCCCGTCAGCCGCTGGGCGAAGGACCTCTACCTCGGCGAGCAGGGCCACCAGGGCACGCACCACCGCGGCGCGTTCCTGCAGGACCCGTTCTCCTTCGACCACGACGCCTTCGGCCTGTCCGCCGAGGACGCGGTGCACCTCGACCCGCAGCAGCGCACGATGCTCGAGGTCGGCGGGCGGGCACTGGAGGACTCGGGCTACCTCGGGGTCCGCAGGCGGCTGCGCGCGGGGGTGTTCGTCGGGGCGCGGATGAACTCCTACGGCTTCGACCAGGGCCGCGGCCTCTCGCCGGACTGGATGATCGGCACCGCGACCGGGCCGGTCACGGGCCGCCCGGTGCCCGCCGCGCTGTGGGGGCGCTCGCAGAACTTCATGGCGGCGTGGCTCTCGGACCGCTTCGACCTGTCCGGGCCGAGCCTGGTCGTCGACACCGCGTGCTCCTCGTCGCTGACGTCGGTGTGGCTCGCCTGCCAGAGCCTCGCCGCGGGCAGTTGCGACCTCGCCGTCGTCGGCGGGGTCGACCTGCTGCTCGACCCGCTGACGTTCGTGCTCCTGTCCCGCACCGGCGCCCTGTCGCCGGACGGCCTGTGCCGGACGTTCGACGAGCGCGCCAACGGCTACGTTCCCGGCGAGGGCGCGGTCGCGGTCGTGCTCAAGCCGATGACGGCCGCGCTGGCCGACGGCGACCACGTGCTGGGGGCGATCGCGGGCGTCGGCGTCAACAACGACGGCGCGACGATGGGCGTCACCACGCCGAACCTGGAGGCCCAGGTCGAGCTGCTGAGCGAGGTCTACTCGCGCCTGGACCCGCGGACCGTGCAGCTCGTCGAGGCCCACGGCACCGGCACGGCGATCGGCGACCCGATCGAGGTCCGCGCGCTGACCGAGGTGTTCGGGCGCCACCAGGTGCCGCAGGGGTCGGTCGCGCTGGGCTCGCTCAAGCGCCGGATCGGGCACCTGCACTCCGCGTCGGGGCTCGCCGGCCTGGCCAAGATCCTGCTCGGGCTGCACGACGGCGTGCTCGCGGGCACGCCGGTCGAGGCGCCCAACGCCCGGCTGCGGCTCGACTCCTCGCCGTTCCACCTGCCGCCCGCGGCGCAGGCGTGGCCGCAGGCGCCGGTGCGCCGGGCCGCGGTCAGCGCGTTCGGGTTCGGCGGCACCAACGCGCACGTCGTCGCCGAGGCGGTGGACGCCGCGCCACCCGCCCCGGGCCCCCGGGCCGTCGAGGTGCTGGCGCTGTCGGCGGGCTCGGACTACGCCCTGCGCGAGCTGGTGGCGCAGTGGATCGAGTTCCTGCCGACGGTCGGCGGGCACCTGGCCGACGTCTGCGCCACCAGCCGCGTCGCCCGCCCGCACCGCACGGCGCGGGTCGCGGTCGTCGGGGCCGACGCGGACGAGCTCGCCGCGGCACTGCGCCGCTGGCTGCTGAGCACCGCGCCGCCCACCGCGCTCCACTCCGTCGCGGTCCGCCCGTCGGCCGCCCCCGCCCCACCGGCCTGGCTCGGCGCGCTGCGCGACGCGTACGCGCCGGTGGCCGAGGTCGTCGGGCAGTTCGAGGCGGCGGTCGCGCGGCCGCTGGAGTCGTTCTCCGGACGGCTGGTCGAGGTGTGCGCCGGGGTCGCGCTGGCGGTCGCGCTGCGCGCCGTCGGGGTGCCCGAGGCCGCGGTCGACCTGCCCCCGGGCTGGGGTCCGGTCGCCGACTTCGCCCACGGCCGCTGCTCGCTGGAGCAGGCGCTGGGGCCGGTGCTCGCCGTCCCGTCCGCGCCGGCCGGGGGGCTGTGCACGGAGCTGACGGAGGACGTCGAGTCGATGCTCGCCGCCGTCGTCGCCGCGGCGTACAGCGGCGGCCGCGACGTCGACTGGGCCGCCCACCAGGGCGACACCCCGTTCCGGCGCCGTCCGCTGCCCGTCGCCCAGGCCCGCGGACGCGCCCTGGACCTGCGCGAACCCCTGCGCTCCCCCGAGCCCGGCGGGCCGGTGTCGCTCGACTCGGGATCCGTCGCCGAGGGCTACGTCTTCAGCCGGCTGTTCGGGGCGGGCGAGGTGCCGATCGCGCAGCACGCCGTCTACCGGACGCTGATGCTGCCCGGCGTCGCCTGGTTCGACGTCCTGCGGCAGGGCGCCCACGCGGCGGGCGACGCCTTCACCGGCGTCGACGACCTGCTGTTCCACCGCCCGCTCATCCCCACCACCGCCACCCGCGTGGTCGGCCGCGTCGACGCCGACGGCAGCTTCGTCGTCACCGATCCCGACGGCACGGCGCCCTACGTCAGCGGTCGCTTCGCCCGCGGCCCCGTCACACCGACGGAGAACCTGCCGCTCGCCGACCTGCTCGCGCGGTGCGGCCGCACCCACGCGGGCTCCGGGATCTACCGCTGGCTGCGCCGCATCGGCTACCACCACGGCCGCTACTACCGCAACATCTCCTGGGTCGCGAGCCTGCCCGGCGGCGGCACACTCGCCCGGATCGAGGGGGCGCGGCAGCGCGAGATGAACCCGGCCGACGTGGAGCTGTTCCCCGGCCTGCTCGACAGCGTCACGATCGCGGCGATCGACCCCGACGACCCCGTCTTCGGGGCGGCGGACGCGTCGGCGTTCATCCCGCTGTCGGTCGACGGGATCCGCGTGCTCGGCCCGCTCGACGGCGCCGCCTACGTCCGCACCGAGGTCGCGTTCTGGAACGAGCACGCGTGCCGGGTGACGCAGGTCGTCACCGACGACACCGGCACCCCGCTGCTGGTGCTGCGCGACATCTCCTCGAAGCGGGTGCCCGCGCACGCCTTCGGTGCGGCAGCCGCGGCCGACAACAGCCCTGCCCCCGCGGCCGACTCCACCTCTGCCCCCGCCGCCGGGAACGGCCCGGAGCCGGCAGCCTCGCCGACCCCGGCAGCACCCACCCCCGCGAGCACCGATCCCCGCCACGAGATTCCCCTCGGAGCGGTTTCCGACCCGGCCGACCACGCTCACGTGGATCTCGTCGCGCAGGCGCGACTCGGGGGCGGAGAATCCGCGACTCGCGGGGGTGGTGGTGAGGTCGCGGCCCGGTCGCCGCTCGGCGTCGCACTGGCCTGGTTCCTGCGCGAGTCCGGCACTCCGGCGGAGCACGCCGACACCGAGTTCCTCTCGGCCGGGTTCGACTCGGTCGGGCTGGTGGAGCTCTCCGACCGGCTCGGCCGCGACCACGGCCTGTCGCTCTACCCGACGGTCTTCTTCGAGTACCCGACGCCGCGGCAGTTCGCGGAGTTCGTCGTGCAGGAGGCCCCGGAGCTGGTCGCCGCCCAGACCCGCGCGGCCGCCGAACCGCCCGCGGCCGCCGTGCCGCCGGCCGCGAACCCGCCGGCACCCGTCCCGTCAGCGCCGATCGCGGCAGCGGCCATCCCTGCACCCATCTCGGCAGCGCCCAGCCCCGCCGTGCCGATCCCGGCGGCCGTCCCTGCGGCGCCCATCTCGACAGCTCCCATCCCGGCAGCTTCCGTCCTGGCGGCCTCCGCCCCAGCCGCACCGGAGCCCGCCACGACCCCCGCCGGCTCCACCCCCCGCCCCGACCGCGACGTCGCCGTCGTCGGCCTCGCCATCCGCGTCCCCACCGCCGACGACCTCGACGGCATGTGGTCGCTGCTGGCCGAGGGCCGCGACACCGTCGGCCCGCTCCCCGACGGCCGCTGGGCCGAGGGGACCGCGCGGGCGTCGTTCCTGGAGCAGGTCGACGAGTTCGATCCCGCCCCGTTCCGCATCTCCCCGCGCGAGGCCCCGCTGATCGACCCGCAGGCCCGGATCGTCTACGAGACGATCTGGCAGGCACTCGAGGACGGCGGGCGGATCGGGGAGCGCGCCGAGGGCAGCCGCACCGGCCTGTGGATCGCCTACAGCCACGACCACTACCACGAGGAGCGCGCCCGGCACGGCGTCGCGAGCGGCCGCGGGCTGGGCCTGGAGGCGATGATCCCCAACCGGCTCTCGCACCTGATGGACTGGAACGGGCCGAGCCTGGTGGTCAACACGCTGTGCTCCTCCGCGCTGGTCGCGCTGCACAGCGCGGTGCAGCACCTGCGCTCCGGCGACATCGACACCGCCGTCATCGGCGGGGTCCACGCCGCGATCAGCCCGGAGTACTTCGCGTCGATGCGGGAGATGGGGGCGCTGTCGCCGCACGCGCGCTGCGCCACCTTCGACGACGCCGCCGACGGCTTCGTCCCCGGCGAGGGCGCGGCCGCGATCGTCCTGCGCCGGGCCGGTGACGCCCGGCGCGACGGCGACCGCGTCCGCGGCATCGTCAAGGGCGTCGCGGTCAACCACGGCGGCCGCACCACCCGCTACTCCGCGCCGAGCCCGAAGGCCCAGCGCGACGTGATCACCGCGGCGCTCGCCGACGCCGACGTCCACCCCGACTCGATCGGCATGATCGAGGCCCACGGCACCGGCACATCGCTGGGCGACCCCATCGAGATCGACGGTCTCACCCGGGCCTGGCGCCATCACACCGACCGCGCGCAGTTCTGCGCGATCGGGTCGGTCAAGACCAACATCGGGCACCTGGAGCCGGCCGCGGGCCTGGCCGGGCTGGCCAAGATCCTGCTGGCCCTCGAGCACGACACGATCCCGCCGACGCTGCACATCACCCGGCCCAACCACCACATCCGCTTCGAGGAGACGCCGTTCTACCCGGCCACGGAGCCGGTCGCGTGGCCGCGCGCCGACGGCCCGCGCCGGGCCGCGCTGTCGGCGTTCGGGATGGGCGGGGTCAACGCGCACGTGATCGTCGAGGAACCGCCCGCGCCCGACGGACGGGACCTGCCCGCGCAGGAGAGCCACGTCGTCCGGCTCACCGCCCCCACCGAGGACGGGGTCCGCGCGCTGGCCGCCGACCACGTCGAGCACCTGACCCGGCACCCGGACGCCCCGCTCGCCGACCTCGCCCACACCGCGACGCTGGGCCGCGCCCTGCACCGGTTCCGCGTCGCCACCCACGCGACGACGACCGACGAGCTCGTGGGGCACCTGCGCGAGATCGCCACCACGGGGCTGGCGCCGGGGTGGGCGCGACCGGGGCGTCCGGTCCCGGCGGGCACGCCCGTCGTCCGGCACACCGGTGCGGATGCGCCGCCGGTCGCGTTCCTGTTCACCGGTCAGGGCTCGCAGTACGCGGGCATGGGCCAGGGTCTCTACGCGGCCGAGCCCGTCTTCCGCGACGCGATCGACGAGTGCGCGGGGCACCTGCCCGGGCTGACCGACCTGCTCTACAAGGAGCGCTCGACGGAGCTCACCCGCACCGACAACGCCCAGGCCGGCATCGTCGCCACGCAGGTGGCGCTCGTGCGCCTGCTCGACGCGTGGGGCGTCCGCCCGGACCTGGTGGCGGGGCACAGCGTCGGCGAGCTGACGGCGGCCTGGGCCGCGGGCGTGCTCGCACTGCCCGACCTCCTGCGCCTGGTCGCGTGCCGCGGCGCCGCCATGAACGCCGCACCCGCGGGCGGCACGATGGCCGTGCTGCACGCCGACGCGGCCACGGCCCGGCACCTCACCTCGGCGTACCCGGACCTCGAGATCGCCGCGCACAACTCCCCCACCAGCACCACGCTGGCCGGGCCCGCCGACGTACTGGCCGGGTTCCGCGAGCAGCTCACGGCGTTCAACGCGACGCACGGCACCCGGTTCGCGCTCACCCCGCTGACCGTCAGCCACGCGTTCCACTCCCGCGACATGGCCGGTGCGGCGGCCCCGTTCACCGCGGCGCTGCGGGAGACGGCCTTCGGTGCGCCGCGCGTTCCGTTCGCCTCGACCGTCACCGGCACCCTGCACACGCCGCAGACCGCAGGCGACCCGTCGACGTACGCGGCGGCGCTCACGCAGCCCGTGCTGTTCACCGAGGCGCTGCACGCATTGCACGCCGAGGGCGTCCACACCTGGTGGGAGATCGGGCCGCAGCCGGTGCTCGGCGCCTTCACGGCCGCGCTGCCGGAGCCGGGCACGGTGCGGTCGACGCTGGCCCGCGGCGTCGACGACCAGTCCCACCTGCACCACCACCTCACCGCGCACCACAACACCACCGGCGCCGACCTCGACTTCGCCGGCGCGCAGCGCGGCAAGGACCGGCGCACGACGACCGCCCCCGGCTACCCGTTCGACCGCGCCCGCTTCTGGGTGCAGAACGGAACAGTCGACCGAAAGGGGATCAATAGCGCACCTGCCTAGCGTTCGGCCCGCACGCTCGTCGAGGGGAAGAGGCGGCACACGATGGCAGGCGAGTACGGGCTCAAACGGCACTTCGACGCGGGCGCGGCGCGGCTGCTCGGCGGCATGGTCGCCGAGCGGCACGCCGGGTTCGACGTCGAGGGCTACGCCGAGGAGGTGGCGCGCCGGATCCCCGAGCTGGAGCTCAAGGACCGGGTTCTGGTGCTCGCGGAGGGCCTGCGGGACCGCCTCCCCGCCGACTACCCCACCGCCGTCGCCGTCCTCCTCTCGATCCTCGGCGACGAGCTCGGCGAGGGCGGCGGGATGTTCAACACCAGCTGGTTCCTCATGCCGGTGGCCCGGTTCGTCGAGGAGTTCGGGCTCGATGACCCGGAGGTCTCCCTCGACGCCATCGAGGAGATCACCAAGCGGCACACCGGCGAGTACGCGATCCGCCCCTACGTCGAGCGCCACTACGACCTGACGATGGAGCGGGTCGCCCGGTGGGCCCGCGACCCCAGCCTCAACGTCCGCCGACTGGCCAGCGAGGGGGTGCGGCCGCGGCTGCCGTGGGCCCGCACCCTGCACCGCTTCGTCGACGACCCGCACCCGGTCCTGGAGATCCTGGAGCCGCTGCGCAGCGACCCGTCGGAGTACGTGCGCAAGTCGGTGGCCAACCACCTCAACGACATCGCCCGCGACCACCCCGAGGTCGCGCTGGCCACGGCCACCCGCTGGTCGCAGGAGAGCCCGACCGACGAGACGGCGTGGATCGTCAAGCACGCGCTGCGGGTCCTGGTGAAGAAGGGCGACCAGCGCGCACTGGCCCTGCTCGGCGCCACCGGCGGCGAGCACATCACCGTGCACGGGCTGCGGCTGTGGCCGCGCGACCTGCAGCTCCCCGGCACCGTCGCGCTGCAGGTCGACCTGGAGAACACCGACACCGCCCGGCATCGCGTCTCCGTCGACTACGTCGTGCACCACGTCCGCAGAGGAGGCCGCACGATCCCCAAGGTCTTCAAGCTCGCCACCGTCGACCTCGGGCCGGGCGAGCGGCGGACGCTGGAGAAGTCGCACACCGTCAGGGAGGTGACGACGCGCGCCTACTACCCGGGCGAGCACGTCGTCGACATCCAGGTCAACGGCCTCGCGCTGGCCTCCGACGCGTTCGAGCTGCGGACGTGAGCGCCGTGACCGCGGTGCACCTGGCCGCCACCGACCCCGCCGTCGCCGACCACCTCGTCGGCGGGCAGCCGGTCCTCCCGGCCGCCGCCCAGATCGACGCCGTGCTCTCCGCGTGCGCCGCGACCCGCCCCGGTGACCGCTGGTGGCTCGACCACGTCGCCTTCCTCGCCCCGCTGCGCGTCGGGCCCGCCGGCGTCGAGACCCGCACCGAGATCGCCGACGACGGCACCGCGCTGTTCCGATCCCGCGCACCGGGCGACGGGGAGTGGACGACGCACGGCCGCGCGAGCACGACCTCGGGCTCGCTGAACCTGCCGCGGTACCTCGACACCGCCGCCCTGCGCGCCCGCTGCACCGACGCCGTCCCGGCCGCGGAGATCGCGGCGTGGCGCGCGGCGAGCGGCATCGCCTACGGCCCCACCTACCGGGCGATCCGCTCCGCCCACCGCGGCGACGGCGTGCTGCTGGCCATGCTGCGCACGCACGAGACGGGTGCGCACGTCGTCCCGCCGTCGCTGCTCGACAGCGTGTTCCAGTGCCTCGGCCTGCTCGACGCCGGAGCCGCCGGCGCCTGCCTGCCGTGGTTCGTCGGCCGGATCGCGGTGCGGCGCCCGATCTCCGGCACGGTCCTGGCGCAGGTCGAGATCACGCCGGGCGAGGCGGCGAGCGGCGTGGTCCGCGGGCGCGCGGTCGTGTGCTCGCTGCAGGGCGAGGTGCTGCTGGAGCTGGACCGGATCGTCCTGAAGGCCGCCACCCGCGCTCCCGCCGACCCCGCCGCCGCGGGCCCCGCTTCCCCGGGCCCGGTGGCGGTGCCCCTTCCCCGCACCGCGCCCACCCCCGCCGGACCCGCGCCCGTCGCGGTCGCGGCGCTGCCGCCGGTCCCCCCGCCGCCCGCCACCGCGCCGCCCGCCACCGCGCAGCCCGCCACCGCGCAGGCCCCCACCGCGCCGGCCGCGCCAGAAGCGCGTGACGACCGAGAGCCCCGGGCCGAGGGGCGCCCGACCCGTGTCCTCGACCACCCTCCGACCGGCGACCCGTCGACGGACGCGGCGGCCACCATCGGCACCGTCCTCGCTCCCGGCTGGGAGGTCGTGACCCCGACCGCAGCGGCGGACACGGGCACCGTCCTGGTCGTCTCCGACGAGATCGACGGCGCCACCGGCACCGACGCCGTGCACGACGGGCGGCTCGCCGCGACCGTGGCGCAGGACCGCACGGGCCGCATCGTCTACCTCCCCCGCCCCGACGACGGCACCGCCGCGACCGCGACGCACGCCGTGCAGACCGCGTTCGCGCTGGTCCGCGCGCTGGCGGCGAAACCACCGATGGCGGGCCTGACGATCGTCACCCGCGGGGCGCATGGCCTCGGGGGCGGGGCGGTGCAGCCCTCGCACACGGCGCTGTGGGGGCTGGTGCGGTCGCTGCGGGTGGAGAACCCGCGCACCGCGATCCGGCTCGTCGACCTCGAACCCGACGCTCCGGCGTCCGTCGTGGCGCAGTTCGAGGACCCGGAGCTGGTCCGCCGCGGCGGCACCTGGTCCGCGCCCGTGCTCGCCCCGCCCACCGCGACGGGCCGCCCGTTCCCCGTCGACGGGGGGCGGTTCCTGATCACCGGTGGCATGAGCGGGATCGGGCTGCACGTCGCGGAGATGCTCGCCGACGACGGCTGCGCACACCTGACCCTCCTCGGGCGCACCGAACCCCGCGACGGCGAGCGCCGCCTCCGCATCGACCGTCTCGCGCGGCGCTGCGACCTGCGCATCCTCACCTGCGACGTCCGCGACCTCGCCGACGCGCTGCGCGACGTGCCCCGCTTCGACGGCGTCGTCCACTCCGCCGGGGTCCTGCGTGACGGACTGGCCCGAACGCTCACTTCTGAGCGGATCGACGAGGTCCTGGCGCCCAAGATCGGTGGTGCACACGCGATCGACGCGGCGTTCCCACCGGACCGCCGCCCGGGAGCGGTGGTGCTGTTCTCCTCCATCTCGGCGGTGCACGGCAACCTCGGCCAGAGCTCGTACTCCGCGGCCAACGCCTACCTGGACGGCTTCGCGGCCGCCCGGCGGGCGGGCGGTGAGTCCTGGTTCAGCCTCGGCTGGGGCCTGTGGAACGTCGGGATGGGCGAACAGATCGTGCAGGGAGCGGCCGCACGCGGGATCCCCGCGCTGTCGGCCGACGAGGGCATCGCGCTGCTGCGGACCGGCCTCGCCCTCCCTCCCGCCCACTACGTCCTGTCCGCTGCCCATCGACCGAAGGACGAACCGATGACGACCGTGGCTCCCGAAGGACGGCTGTGGCCGTCACTGGCCTCGATCCTGCAGACCACCCTGCACGTGCGGGCGGTCTCCCCCGACGACAACCTGCTCGAGCTCGGCCTCGACTCGATGATGGCCGTCGAGGTGGCGGCCGCGCTGTCCCGCGAGGGTCTGGAGGTCGACCCCGGCACCTTCTTCGAGCACGCCCGCGTCGACGAGCTGGTGGCGCACCTCGACACCCTGCCCCGCACCGGAGCGCCGGCGCCCCACGCCGCGACACCGGCGCCCGCCCCGGCCCTGCCTGCGGTCCCCGCACCCGCCTCCCCCCAGCCGGTCACCGCGCCCGTCCCCCACCAGCCGATCCCCCAGCAGCCGATCCCCCACCAGCCGGTCGCCCAGCAACCGGTCGCCCATCAGCCCGTCACCGCTCCCGGCGACGCCTTCGTCCCCGACTGGAACCAGTTCCGCGACCTCGACGGCCCCCGCCCGGCCGCGAGCGGCACCGCCCCGGCGCCCCCGGTTGCAGCCGCAACGCCCGCCCCACCGGCCCCGATCCACCCCCGCCCGGTCCCCACCCAGCAGCGACTCGGGGGCGGAGAAGTCCCGACTCGCGGGGTGGGGGCACCCCGGCCGCCGCAGGGTCCGCCCGGACCGTCCGGTGCCCCGACCCCGCGCCGCACCCTCCCCGGCCGCCTCGCCGACCGCCCCGACGGCACGTTCCTCGACCGCCGCATCGACGCCCTGTCCGCCGAGGACCGCACGATCGTCGCCCAGGACGACTACTTCTACGAGCCGGTGATCGAGGAGGCCGGCGGCTCGTGGATCAAGTTCGACGGCCGCTGGTTCCTCAACTTCGCCTCCTACTCCTACCTCGGACTGATCGGGCACGACTACATCGACACCCAGGCGGTGCGGGCGGTCGAGAAGCACGGCACCGGCGCCCACGGCGTCCGGCTGCTGGCCGGCACGCTGCACCTGCACCGCGAGCTGGAGCTCGCACTGGCCCGCTTCCTCGGCACCGAGGACGCGATCGTCTACTCCAGCGGCTACATGGCCAACGTCGCCACGGTCGGCGCGCTGGTCGGGCCGGGCGACGTCGTGATCGGCGACGTCTACAACCACGCCAGCATCCTCGACGGCTACCGGCTCTCCGGTGCGAAGGTGATCACCTACGCGCACAACGACCTCGACGACCTGGAGCGCGCCCTGCGCAAGGTCGGCGACGCCGGACGCCTGGTCGTCACCGACGCGGTGTTCAGCATGGACGGCGACATCGCGCCGCTGCCGCAGATCGTCGAGCTGTGCGAGCGCTACGACGCACCGCTGATGGTCGACGAGGCCCACAGCCTCGGCGTGCTCGGCGCGACCGGCCGCGGCATCACCGAGCACTTCGGCATCGACCCGGCCCGCGTCGCGGTGAAGATGGGGACGCTGTCGAAGACGGTCCCGAGCGCCGGCGGCTACGTCGCGGGCTCGGCGGACCTGGTGTTCGCGCTGAAGAACAACGCGCGCGGCTGGATGTTCTCCGCCGCGGCGACCCCGGCGCAGGTGGCGGCGGCGAAGGCGGCGATCGACGTGATCGCGGCCGCCCCGTCGATGGTCACCGAGCTGCACCGGCGCACCGAGCGCTACCGCGGGCTGCTGCGCGGGCTGGGCTTCGACACCCTCGCCAGCGAGACCCCCGTCGTCCCGGTGATCTGCCGCAGCGCCGAGCAGGCCCAGGAGATGGCGCGCCTGTGCCAGGCCGACGGCCTGTTCGTCCAGCCGATCGTCTACCCGGCCGTGCCGAAGGCGCTGCCGCGGCTGCGCACGATCGTCAACCTCAGCCACTCCGACGAGGACATCGACCTCGCCGTCGCCGCGATCGAGCGGGCCGGGCGGCGCATCGGGCTCATCGCATGAGCCCGCGACACCCCACCGAGAAGGAGATCACGATGGACGAGATCGACGGAGCGGCGTTCTTCGGGGCGGTCCTGCGCGCCGTGGCCTGCACCCGCAACCACAACGAGGACCGGGCCGAGTACGCCGCGGGCGTGCTGGCCCCGGCGGGGCGGATCCGCGAGTTCGAGACCGAGGTCGCCGGGCGTCCGCTGACCCGGTCCGACGCCGAGCAGGTGCTGTCCTGGCTGGACACGATCCTGCGCACCAAGCGGACGCCGGACGAGGAGCGCGAGCACCACACCTCCTACATCGCCCGCGTCTCGGGCCTGTCCCTGGTGCGCGCGGACGTGGCGGCCTGAGATGTCGCGCACCGGTCCCGCGTGGTTCAGCCACGAGCTCTGCTTCTGGCACGACCCCGGTGCCGGCTCCGGCCACGTGCCGGTCGGGCCCGGGGTGGAGCCCCTGCGGCAGCACGCGGTCGATCCCGACCTGCGTCGCGCCGAGGGACTGGTGCGCGTCTCCGGCGTGCTGGAGCACTTCGTCGCGCGCACTCCCACCCCCGCCACCGACGAGGACCTCCTGCTCGTCCACACCCCAGGCCACGTCGACCGCGTCGAGGCCGCATCGGCCCTCGGCGCGGGCGACGCGGGGGTGTACGCGCAGGTCAACCACCACAGCGCGCTGGCCGCCCGGCTGGCGGTCGGGGCCTGCGTGCAGGCCGTCGACGACGTGCTGGACGGGCGGCACGACCGGGCGTACTGCCTGGTCCGCCCGCCCGGGCACCACGCCGAGCCCGACCGGGCGATGGCGCTGTGCCTCTACAACAACCTGGCGATCGCCGCCCGGTCCGCGCAGCGCCGCGGGGTGGGGCGCGTCCTGGTCCTGGACTGGGACGTGCACCACGGCAACGGGCTGCAGGACGTCTTCTGGTCCGACCCCGACGTCCTCTACGTCTCGATCCACCAGGAAGGGCTGTTCCCCCCGGGGGCGGGCCTGGTGACCGAGACCGGCGGGGGCGCCGGGGCCGGCCGGAACCTCAACGTGCCGCTGCCCGCCGGGTCCGGGCACGGGGCCTACCTGGCCGCGATCGAGCAGGTCGTCGCCCCGGCGGCCCGCGCGTTCGGGCCGGACCTGGTCCTCGTCGCCGCGGGCGTCGACGCGGGCGGGCACGACCCGATGGGTCGGATGCTGGCCACCAGCCGCACGTTCCACGCGATGACGGCCGCCCTGTGCGACCTCGCCGACGAGCTCGCGGGCGGGCGGATCGTGCTGGCCCACGAGGGCGGCTACTCCGCCTGGTACCAGCCGACGCTCGTGCTCGCCACGGCCTGCGCCGTGGCCGGGCTGCCCGCCCCGGCCGACCCGTTCCTGCACTCGCTGGAGCACCTGCCGGGCCAGCGGGTCCGCCCGCACCAGAGCCGGGTCCTGCAGTTCCTGCGCGAGCACCACCCCCTGCTGAGCCCGGAAGGAGCGACCGTCCGATGAACCACTGGCTGCTGAAGGTGGGCGCGCGCCGCCGCTGCGCCGCCGCGGTCCGTCCGGTGGCGCGGGTGATCGGCCTGCCCCACGCGGGCGGCTGGCCCTCGGCGTTCCAGACCTGGCGCCGGGTGCTGCCCGAGCACGTCGAGCTCGTGGTGGCGCAGCTGCCCGGGCGCGGCATGCGCAGCGACGAGGCACCGCTGCGGCGGGTGGCCCCGATCGTCGCGGGCCTCGCCGACGCGGTCGCCGACCTGGAGCCGCTGCCGACGGTGGTGCTCGGGCACAGCTTCGGCAGCGTCCTGGGCTACGAGCTCACCAAGCGGATGGAGCAGCGCGGTCTCGCACCGGAGCTGCTCGCGGTCTCCGCGCGGCAGCCGCCGTGCTTCCCGAGCCGCGCCCCGTTCGCCCACCAGGGATCCGACGACGAGCTGATCGCGCACCTGGTGCGCATCGGCGGGGTGTCGGCGGACCTGCTGACCCGCCCCGGCCTCGTCGACACCGCGCTCGGGGCCATCCGGGCCGACCTCGAGGCCCTGGAGACCTACGACCGCCCGCCGACCGGCACCGCGGTCCCGATCCTGTCCCTCGGCGCGTCCGACGACCCCGTGGTCGTCGCCGAGCGGCTGCACCTGTGGTCGGTCGAGACGACCGGCGCGTTCCGACGTCGCATGTTCACCGGCGGCCACTTCTACCTCTACGACACGACGACCGCGACGACCATCGCCGCGGAGCTCCTCGCCGCCCTGCCCGACCCGGTCACCGCCGGGCTCGGACAACCCGCCTGACCCTCCCCGCCCCGACATACGATTGGATCGATCATGGACACGTCCACCTCCGCCGAGCCCCGCGCCGGCATGCGAGAGTGGCTGGGCCTGGCGGTGCTGGCCCTGCCCACCCTGCTCGTCTCCATGGACGTCAGCGTCCTGCACCTGGCCGTCCCCGCCATCACCTCCAGCCTGTCGGCCGACGCCGGGCAGATGCTGTGGATCATCGACATCTACGGCTTCATGATCGCCGGCTTCCTCGTCACGATGGGCACGCTCGGTGACCGCATCGGCCGCCGCAGGCTGCTGCTCATCGGTGGTGCGGCGTTCGGCGCGGCGTCCGTGCTGGCCGCGTTCGCGACCTCCCCGGAGATGCTGATCGCGAGCCGCGCACTGCTCGGCGTCGCCGGCGCCACCCTGATGCCCTCGACGCTCTCGCTGATCGTCAACATGTTCCGCAGCGACGCCCAGCGCGGCGTGGCCATCGCCGTCTGGGTCACGATGTTCTCCCTCGGCACGGCGCTCGGCCCGGTGGTCGGCGGCGCGCTGCTGGAGTTCTTCTGGTGGGGCTCGGTGTTCCTGCTCGCCGTGCCGGTGATGGTGCTGCTGCTGATCGCGGGCCCGATCCTGCTGCCCGAGTACCGCGACACCGACGCCGGCCGGATCGACCTGGTCAGCGTCGTCCTGTCCCTCGCCGCGCTGCTCCCGGTCATCTACGGCCTCAAGGGCCTCGCCACCGGCGCGTCGGTGATCACCTCGATCGCCGCGATCGTCCTGGGCGTCGTGTTCGCCGTCGTGTTCGCCCTGCGCCAGCGCACCCTGGCCAGCCCGCTGCTCGACATGACCCTGTTCAGGCAGCGCGCGTTCGCCGTCACCGCGGTGGCGATGCTGGCCTCGATGTTCATCGCGGGCGGCACCTACCTGTTCGTCACCCAGTACCTGCAGCTCGTCACCGGCCTGTCCCCGATGCAGGCCGGGCTGTGGCTGCTGCCCGCCGCGGGCGCGCTCATCGTCACCTCGATGCTCGCCCCGGCGCTGGCCGCGAAGATCAAGCCGCACTACGTGGTGGTGGGCGGCCTGCTGATCTCGACGGTCGGCCAGGTCATGCTGGCGACGCTCGGCACCGACGACCTGACGATGCTGGTCGTCGGCTTCATGCTGGTCTACGCCGGCGGCGGCCCGATGATCTCGCTCGGCACCGACCTGATCATCGGCTCGGCACCGCCGGAGCAGGCCGGTTCGGCCAGCTCCATCTCCGAGACCGCCACCGAGCTGGGCATGGCCCTGGGCGTCGCCGCACTGGGCAGCCTGGGCACCGCGGTCTACCGCGGCCTCGCCGTCGTCCCCGCCGGCACGCCCGCCGACCTCGCCGCGGCCGCCCAGGACACCCTGGCCAGCGCCGCCGCCGCGGTGCAGGGCCTGCCCGCCGAGGTCGCCGCCGCACTGCTCGACCCGAACCGGGTCGCGTTCGTCGGCGGCCTCAACGTCCTCGGCTGGGTCAGCGCGGTGCTGTCGATCGCGCTCGCCGTGCTGATGGTCGTCGGGAACCGGGAGACCCCCGCCACCGCCGAGACCCCGCTGGAGGTGCGCGACGAGGTGGGCGCCGTCTAGTCCCCCGCCCGGACCGGGCCCGGCACCGCGCTCCCCCGCGGTGACGGGCCCGTCGGCGTGCCCGGCGGCTCAGCCCTGACCGGCACCCGCGAACGCGGCCGCGAACTCCGCCGACGGCGGGATGGGCGTGATCACGTCGATCAGCACCCCGCTCGGGTCGGCCACGATGAAGTGCCGCTGCCCGAAGTCCTCGCTGCGCAGCTCCTGCTCCGGCACCAGCCCGCCGCGCACGACCATCCGCTCCCACTCCGCGTCGACGTCGGTGACCTCGACGTTGAGCAGCAGCCCCTGCACCGGCTTGCGGTACGCGTCGGGGACCGTCGGGTGGTCCTGGTCGAGCAGGGCCAGCTCCTGGCCGTCGGGGCGGCGGAGGCTGACGTACCAGTCGGCCTCGAACACCGTCTCGAACCCGAGCATCCCGGTGTAGAAGGCCTGCGACTCGCGGATCCGCGACGTGCAGAGCACCGGGTACATGCTGGTCAGCTTCATGCCGCCGACGCTAGCGACGTCCATCCCGTCATCGGTCGGGTGGTACCGGGCTCACTCACGGTGAGTGCAGGGCGCTCCGCTCGGCCCCGATCGTCGACCAGCCGCGGTCGACGTAGGGGAACCCGTCGAGCTCGGTGGTCTCCGGGCGCTGCTGGTAGTAGGAGCGGATCTCGACGATCCGGCCGTCGGGGGCGAAGACGAACCACTCCGCCCCGCGGGTCGCCACCCGCTCGGCATCGGGGGTGGGCCGCCAGAACATCGTCCACTCGATGACGGCCTCGGTGTCGCCCAGCAGCGCGTGGTCGACCACCCAGCGCGCCCCGATCCGGCCCGCGACCTTGCGCCAGTACCGCGCCAGGTGCTCGCCGCCGCGGACCGCCGTCGACCCGACGTTGGGCGCGAGGAACCAGTGCACGACGTCCGGGTCGAGCGTGCCCAGCATCTGCTCGACGTCACCGGCGGAGCAGCCGTCGTAGTAGCGGGTGATCGTCTCCAGCGCGCCCATCGCCCCAGTCTGGACGACCCGTATCCTGGGCGACATGGCCGGTGGGAAGCCCGACAAGGCGCCGAAGCTCGACAAGACAGCGAAGAAGGCCGCCCGGTTGGAGAAGCGGGCCGCCTCGAAGGCGCGCCGCCAGCAGATCTGGCAGGCGTTCCAGATGCAGCGCAAGGAGGACAAGGCGCTCATCCCGTGGATGCTCGGCGCCTTCCTGCTCTCCGTGGCGCTCGCCGTCGGCATCGGGGCGATCTTCGGGATCTGGCTGATCCTGCTGCCCATCGGCATCGCGATCGGCATCCTGGCGGCGATCAGCGTCTTCGGCCGCCGCGTGCAGCGCAACGTCTACACCAAGGCCGACGGGCAGCCGGGCGCCGCGGGCTGGGCGCTGGACAACCTGCGCGGCCAGTGGCGCGTCACGCAGGGCGTTGCGGGCACCACCCATCTCGACGCCGTGCACCGTGTCATCGGCCGTCCCGGCGTCATCCTCGTCGCCGAGGGGGCCCCGCACCGCGTCAAGGGCCTGATCGCGCAGGAGAAGAAGCGCACCGCGCGCGTCTCGGGCACCACCCCGATCTACGACGTGATCGTGGGCAACGACGAGGGGCAGATCCCGCTCAAGGGCCTGCAGCGCCATCTCATGAAGCTGCCGCGCAACATCACCGTCAAGGAGATGGAGACGATCGAGGCGCGCCTGGCCGCCCTCGGTTCCCGCGCCGCCGCGATGCCCAAGGGCCCGATGCCGGCCGGGGCGAAGATGCGCAGCGTGCAGCGCACCGTCCGTCGCCGCTAGGGCACCAGCGCCACCGCGATCCGCGTCACCGGCTCCGCACGACGTCGGGCTCCGCCCCGGGGGCGCCGACCGTCACCTCGAACCCGTCGGTCAGGTCCAGCGGGAACACCGCCACCAGCGGCTCGCGGCCGTGCGCAGCAGGGTGCGGCACAGCGCAGCGGTGTCCCCCGTCGAGAGCCGCCGCCCGCACCGGCCCGCGCAGGGCCACCGGGGCGCGGTCGGCGATCGTCACGTCGTAGCGCACCGCCCGGTAGCGCACCGCCCGGGCCTCCGCAGCAGGCCGTCGAGGCTGCGCAGCAGCTCCTCACGCCGGGCCGGCTCCGCGCGGAGCTTCTCGCGCTCCCCGGCCAGCACGGCGGCCACCGCGTCGCCGTCGAGGGCGCGCAGGACCTCGCGCACCACCGGAAGCGGCACGTCGAGGCCGCGGAGCAGCGCGATCGTGGTGGCCGTGCCCACCTGGCCGGCCCGGTGGTAGCGGTAGCCGGAGTGCGGGTCGACGTGGGACGGCACCGGGAGCTCCTGGGCGTCGTGGTGCCGCACGGCCTTCACGGTGAGCGGGGCCAGGCGCGCGAACGCGCCGAACACCGGGGTGCACGGGTTCCGCCACCCGCTGCGCCACAGCAGCACGCAGCTCCACCGGCGCCCCGGAACGCGCCGAGGCCGTCGAGACCGCCTCGACGGTGCGGCCCTCCGGGGCGGGGACGGCGAGGGTCCGGTGCCAGGCGTGCGGGGCGTCGAGGTCGAAGCGCAGCGGGTCGCCGTCCTGGGCGTAGGTGCCTTCCATCAGGATGTCGGTGAGATGTCCACGACCCGAACGCTCGGGCCTCCCCCACGGGGAGGGTCAAGCACGGGTCCGGACGACGATCGTGCGGGCCGCGCGGTCGTGCCAGCCGCGGCCGTCGGCGTCGCGCATCAGGGGCGGCAGCACCAGCGCGATCAGCGCCGTACGCAGCACCGCCCGCGGCACCCCGACGACCGGCTCGGACCCGATCGACGCCACCCGGATCCCGAGTGCCGTCATGCCCGCGCTCGCGCCGAACACCGCGACCGGCACGGCCGTGAGCACGAACCAGATCGCCAGCACCGTGAACGGCGACGACGTCACCTCGGCGCCGAGGAACAGCGCGGTGACCCCGTAGCCGAGCAGCCAGTCGACGGTGAGCGCGGCGAGCCTGCGGCCGAACCCGGCGACGGCGTTGGCCCCCTCGGCAGGCAGCCCGTACCGCTCCCCCGGGTGGTCCCCCGCGGGCGTCGTGGGCGACGAGCCGGGGAGCCAGGTGTCGATCCATCGGGGCATGTCACCAGCCTAGGCGAGGTGGATGTGACCCGAGCGACGGTTGGTCCCGTTAACCTCTGTGAAACGAGCGAGTGACCGCTGGGCAACACCGTCGTCCTAGCGTCGCCGCAACCCGAGAACCGTTCGAAGGAGTCACCAAGGGTGTTCAGCAACTCCGAAGAGGTCCTGAAGTTCATCAGTGACGAGAAGGTCGAGTACGTCGACATCCGCTTCTGCGACCTTCCCGGCGTGATGCAGCACCTCACCGTGCCCGCCACCGCCTTCGACCAGGATTTCATCGACGGCGGCATCGCCTTCGACGGGTCCTCCGTGCGCGGCTTCCAGGCCATCAACGAGTCCGACATGGCGTTGTTCCCGGACCCGGCGACGGCCCGCCTCGACCCGTTCCGCAAGCACAAGACGCTCAACATGAACTTCTTCGTGCACGACCCGATCACCGGCGAGCCCTACAGCCGTGACCCGCGCAACGTCGCCCGCAAGGCCGAGGAGTACCTGGCCGCGTCCGGCGTCGCCGACACCTGCTTCTTCGGTGCCGAGGCGGAGTTCTACATCTTCGACTCCGTCAAGTTCGGGTCCGACCCGCACCAGCAGTACCACCACATCGACTCGATCGAGGGCTGGTGGAACACCGGCCGCGACGAGGTCGGCGGCAACCTCGGTTACAAGGTCCCCTTCAAGGGCGGCTACTTCCCCGTCCCGCCGGTCGACCACTACGCCGACCTGCGCGACGACATGGCCACCAACCTGATCAACGCGGGCTTCGTGCTCGAGCGCGGCCACCACGAGGTGGGCACCGCGGGCCAGGCGGAGATCAACTACAAGTTCAACACGCTGCTGCACTCAGCCGACGACGTGATGCTGTTCAAGTACATCATCAAGAACACGGCCTGGCACGCGGGCAAGACCGTCACCTTCATGCCGAAGCCCATCTTCGGCGACAACGGCTCGGGCATGCATGCCCACCAGTCGCTGTGGAAGGACGGCGCGCCGCTGTTCCACGACGAGTCCGGCTACGGCGGCCTGTCCGACATGGCCCGCTACTACATCGGCGGCCTGCTGCACCACGCGCCGAGCCTGCTGGCGTTCACCAACCCGACCGTCAACTCGTTCCACCGGCTCGTGCCGGGCTTCGAGGCGCCGGTCAACCTGGTGTACTCCGCGCGCAACCGCTCCGCCTGCATCCGCATCCCGCTGACGGGCAACAACCCCAAGGCCAAGCGCCTGGAGTTCCGCTGCCCCGACTCGTCGGGCAACCCGTACCTGGCGTTCTCGGCGATGATGATGGCCGGCATGGACGGCATCAAGAACAAGATCGAGCCGGCGGCCCCCGTCGACAAGGACCTCTACGAGCTCCCGCCCGAGGAGGCCAAGGACATCGCCCAGGTCCCCACGAGCCTCGACGCGGTGCTCGACCGGCTCGAGGTCGACCACGACTACCTGCTCGAGGGTGGCGTCTTCACCCCCGACCTGATCGAGACGTGGATCAACTACAAGCGCGACACGGAGATCACCCCGCTCCGCCTGCGTCCGCACCCCTACGAGTTCGCCCTGTACTACGACGTCTGATTCCAGCGGTTTCCTGACCTGCTGAGCGGACCCGAAAACGGTGGTTGACCTGCGCAGATGCCTTTCGGCGTCTGCCATCGTCAACCACCGTTTTTCGTTCTCGTGTGCCACGGATGTGCCACACCGGAGATCAACACGGCATGACGAGGTGCGATGCGGGACCAGTCGTGGGGCCGACTGCGCTGGGTGACCGGAGTCGACTGGCCGCGCGGAAGGCCGTGGCTGTGGCGTGGTCGCCGCGTGGCCGCAGCCGGCAGCTGGCCACCGACGCGTGTCACCAGACCTCCGTGGGATCGGCAACAACAGCATCGAAGCGGCATCCGGACTGACCTCCGGGGTCAGGCGCGTTGGGTGCAACGATCACCAGCGGAGGTCCGAGCTGGTCACTGACTCACCGATCCTCCAGCCGGACGGCACGACCGGCCCACCGATTCAGCACGTCGCCCCACGGGACCCCTACTACTCCAGGGACGCACCCGTCTCCGACACTGCGCACGGCGGAGGGCCTGGCCACCGGATCAATCCAGACCGCGGTCGAGGCGACCTATCCGAGCTAGCTTGGCGAGGGACCGCCAAGCCCAGCTTGCGGAGCAAGATCGAGGCGCCCGCTCCGCGAAGTCACGCGGGCCTGCTCGTCGGCCATCCCGCGCAGCCGGACGGAGCCGGCCGTCGCCCGACTCGTGACCGCGCGGAGACGCGACCAGGACAGTCCGGCGAACCGAGCGGCGTGGACAGCGGCCTGGAGGCGTTCCTCGATTTCGGCGAGCTGCCTGGCCAGGTCGTGCACCGCGAGCTCGGGCAGGGCGCGGGCGAGGTGGCGTTGCCACTCGGCGAAGGTGGCGGTGCCAGATTCCCAGCCGTCGACGTCGTCCGAGGCGATGCCGCTCGCGCTGGGCCATTCGCTTCGCGGATAGAACTGCATTCCACGCCAGCCGCAGTCGCACGCCGAGCGCCAGCCGATGGCCTCGGCTGCGGTACGTGCCGAACTGCTTGCGGTCTCGGTGCCGTCGAGCAGGATGGACACGGGGTAGCCGGTGTGCTCATAGGCCGGCGCGTATCCGGTGTCGTGCACCCAGGCCATGTCCCTCACCCGCAGCCGCCTCGAGCCGTTGTCGTCAGCGCACCCTGAGGATCTGTCGCTGGGTGGGCGACTGCGTGGTCAGGGCGTGGTCGAGCCGTGGTCGAGCCGTGGTCAGTGGCGGCCTCCGGCTGGTGGCGCATCTGACGAACTCGGGGCTGGGTGGGCGGCCCGTGGCCGTGAACGCCCTGAACATGAGCCACGCGCCAACAACGCCTCAGCAGCGCGACGACCGGATGCTCCCAACGCAACGGAGGGAGGCACATCCGGTGACGACGGCAGAAGATCAACGCCCCGAGCACGGACGAGTCGGTGTTCGTGAACGGAGACGACGGCTGACCGTCGCCGGCGTAGCGGGCGGCGTCGGCGCGACCACGATCGCCACCGCGCTCGGCGCGGCGGACCGCGGCATCTTCGTCGGTCGAGCGGTCGACGTACTGGTGTGCCGGGCAACCGGCGACTCGCTGATCCGGGCCGGCCGCGCCGCCCAACTGGTCGCACAGGTGACCGGACAGCGGCCGGTGCTCGCGGTGACGGCAGCGGACGCGCGCGGCCCCAGCAGGCCGGTGACCACACGCCTGCGGCTGCTGGAACCACACGCTTGCGCGGTCGTCGTACTGCCCTACGTCCGCCGTTGGGCCGAGCTCGCCGCGCCGCTGGACGAGGTCCGGGGGCTGCTTGCTGCCCATCCTGCCGAGCTCCCCCGCCGGTTGCGCCGCTACGCCGACGCCCTGCGGGACCTCCGGGCCGCCATGGACGGCCGTTCCCCGGCCACGGCCCGCCCGGTCCCCGGGCGGGCCCCCCGGACCACGACAACAGCTTCGACGATCGGAAGGACACCATGATCACGTTTCGTGCATCGGTTCCGGACCCCGGCCCCGTCGCCCCGCCGGGCTTCGCCGACCTGGCGAGCGACCTGCTCGGTTGGCTCAAGTGGGGCGTGCTGGTCGCCGGCGTGCTCGGCATCCTGATCTGCGCCCTGATGCTGATCATCGGCCGCCGCAACCGGTCGGCCACCGCCTACGAAGGGCTCGTCGGGTCGGCATGGGTGATCGGCGGTCTCGCCCTCGCCTCGGTCGCGGCGCTGCTGGTCGGGGCGTTCCAACTATGAGCCGCGTTGTGGCCCCGGCGGTGTGCGCAGTCGCGGTGCTCGCCGCGTCGGTCAGCTGCGCGGCGCCGGCGACCGAGGTGGCGGCGGACCGGGTCGTGCTCGTAGCCGTGCCCGGCGGCACCGCCGCATCGTCCCAGCGGCACGGTCCGTCCGGAGAGGACGAAGAGCGGGCGTTCGAGTTCAGCCACGACGAGGTGGGCGCGGCGATCGCCGCGACGCACATCGGGCCCCGGATCGGCCCGAGCGCGGGCGCGGCCGTCGTCGAGGCGACCCTCGACGCCCAATGCTGGGGTGACCTCGCTACCGCCCGGGCGCGGTTCGCAAGCGCGCTACCGGTCCCGGACCAGCCCGGGCGGACGGATCTGATCCCGGCCGCGATCTTCTTCCGGGTGATCGCCGGCGACGGCCAGGGCGACCACGTTGTCGTGTCCCTGCTCGCCGACACACCTCAGGCCCGCGATCGCGGCGGGTACTCACGCGTAGACGCAGCGCTGCGCCGGGACGACGGCGACTGGCGCCTGCGCGTTCCCGTCCCGCGCCCGATCCTGCACCCCGACACGGCCGGACACGCCCTGTTGGGGCCCACGTCATGACCGCGCTCGCGCAGCCGCCTCCAGGGCCCGAGTGTGGCACGTTCGATCTGGGCTGCCAGGCCGGGCAGGCCGTCGGCTCGGCGTTCCAGGGCATCGTCACGGAGGTTGCCAAGGGCGCCGCCGAGCTGGTGGTGTCGTCGGCGGCGTGGTGGGTGGAAACCGACAGCGTCGACCCGCTCAACCCGGCCGTGGCCGCTGCGCAGGGTGCCACCCGCGATCTGATCTTGATCATCCTGGTCGGGTCGGTGCTGGTGCAGTCGATCCGGATCATCCTCTCCCGCAAGGGCGAACCGCTGATCATGGTCGCCACCGGACTCATCCGCTACGCCGTGGTCTCAGCCCTGGGGCTGGTCGTGTTGCAGATCGCGCTGCGCGCCGGCGACGCGTTGGCCACCGAGCTACTCGATGGCGCCGCAGGCAACTTCGCACTGCTGATGCAGGACGTCCTGGTCAACGGCGAGGGCGACGCGGTGTTCCTGGTCCTGCTGGTGTCGCTGATCGCCGCGGTGCTCTCGCTGGTGCAGTGGGTGCTCATGGCGATGCGCCAGGCCGGGCTGCTCGTGCTGGCGGCGATGCTGCCGCTGGCCGCGTCCGGGTCGTTGACCCGGTCGACTCGGGGCTGGTTGGACAAGATCCTGGTGTGGCTGATCGCGATGGTCGTCTACAAGCCCGCGGCGGCGTTCATCTACTACATCGGGTTCTCCTACCTGTCCTCGCCGAGCGCCACCGACGCGGGCAGCACCGGCACGATGATCACCGGGATCATGGTGCTGCTGCTCGCGGTGATCGCGATGCCGGTGCTGCTGAAGTTCTTCGCCTGGTCCGGCACGCAGATCGGTGGCGGGGGCGGTGGCGGGTCCGGGTTCTTGGGCGCGGTCGGCGCCGTGGCCATGACGCAGGGCTATGGGCGTGGCGCGGTCGACCGGGCCGCGGCGATGGAGGCGAACGGCCCCGGGTCCTACGCCACCTTTGGCCAGTACCCGCCCGTCGGCGGCGCTATGACGCCGACCGGCGCAGCCCCCACGGCCGGCGGAGTCAGTTCCGGTGTGGGCGCGGCCGGGGTCGCGGCGGCGGGCGTCGCGGCAGCCGGCACGGTCGGAGCAGCTGCCGTGCGCACCGTCGCTGGAGGGATGACCGGCGGCAGCGACGGCGGCGGTGACCCACGATGAGCATCGGTCGGGGGGCCGTTGATGACGGGCCCCGCCTCTACGGGAACTGGCGCGCCGAGCGGGGCTGGGGTATCGGGTCGCTGTCGACGACCGCGACCCTCGTGCTGTTCGCCGCGGTGCTCGTGCCGCTGCTGGCGGTGTCGGCGTTCCCGTCCGCGACGCTGCCGCTGCTGGGTCTGTCGGTCGCGGTGATCGGTGCGGTCGTGGTCCGGGTGGGCGGGGTCAGCCTTACCGACGTGGTCGTGCGCCGGGCCCGGTTCCACCGCGCCCGAGCCGCCGGCTGGACCGAGCTGTCGGGCGGGATCCTCACCGAGCACCCCCGCGGGACGGATTTGCCCGGCGTGCTCGCCCCCCTGCGCCCGCTCGATGTCGACGACGGCCGGGGTGGACGGCACGCGCTTTTGTGGCACCGCCGCACCGGCACGCTGACCGCGGTCCTGCGCTGCTCGCCGATCGGGCTCGACCTCGCTGATCCCGACCGCGCCGACTCCTGGGTCGCGGCCTGGGGCGCGTTGCTCGCCGACCTCGGGTACCTGCCGCTGATCCGGCACCTCGCGGTCACCGTCGACACCGCCCCGACCGGCGGCGCCACCGTGCGCGACCACATCGCCTCGGCGCTCGACCCGACCGCACCCGCCCTGTCGCGTCGGATCATGGCCGAGCTCGCCGAGCTCACCCCGGCCACCGCCGCCGAGGCCGACGCCAGGGTCGCGATCTGCCTCGACCCCGCACGCGCGACCCCACGCCCGGCCGACCTGCTCGCCGCCGCGGTCGAGGTCAGCCGGCGGCTGCCCGCGATCGAGAACCAGCTCGCTGCTTGCGGTGTGGCCGTGCTCGGCCGTGCCTCCACCGGATGGCTGACCACCCGCATCCGCGCGGCGTTCGACCCGCACCACCGCCCCCACCTCAACCAGTCCGATGCAGTGCTCGACTGGCGCGACGCCGGACCGGTCGCCGCCCGCGAGCGCTGGGAGACCTACCGCCACGAGGGCGGGCTATCGGTCACCTGGGCGCTGCGCGAGGCGCCGCGGCAGGCCGTCGGATCCGGAGTGCTGGTTCCGCTGCTTGCGCCGGGCGCGTTCCCGCGCCGCACGACGTGGCTGTATCAGCCCTACCCCGCCGAGCAGGCCGCGGCGAAGGTCGAGAACGAGGTCACCTCCGGGCAGGTCCGCCGCGCCTGGGCCGAACGGACCCGGCGTGATGAGACCCAACGCGAACGCGACGACCGCGACCGCGCCTTGCAGTCCGCCCGCGAGGAAGCCCAGGGCGCCGGAGTCGGCCGCTTCACCCTCTACGTCACCACCACCGTCCTGCACCACGACGACCTGCCCGCCGCGATCGCCGACGTCGAGCAACGCGCCGGCCAGTCCAAGCTGCGCCTGCGCCGACTGCGCGGTGCGCAGGCGGCCGGGTTCGCCGCCTCGCTCGGCATCGGGATCGACCCCGCCGACCTGCTCGCCCACCGCCGCGGACGCTGAACGGAGTAAACATGACCAGCGCAGATCCAGTGCCCCGTTCCTGGGGGTGGCCCGTGCGCGACGGCGGCCGGGCCGGGCACGTCGAGGGAGGCAACCGGTTCGCCGGCACCACCAGCCAGATCTGCGGCCTGTTCCCGTTCGCCACCGCGTCGGGCTCCGACGTGCGCGGCGTCCCGATCGGCCGCCACCTGCACACCGCCGAACCCATCGGGCTCGACCCCGCCCACTGGCTACGCACCGGGCTGGTGTCCAACACCGGTGTGTGGGTGCAGGGCCAACCCGGCATCGGGAAGTCCTCGATCACCAAACGCATGCTCGCCGGCCTCGTCGCGTTCGGCATGCGCGCGGTCATCCCCGGCGACGTCAAAGGCGAGTACACCCCGCTCGTCACGGCCCTGGGTGGGTCGGTATGGCACCTCGGCCGCGGCCTGCAGGCCCTCAACCCGCTCGACGCCGGCCCGCTCCGCGCGGCGCTGCTGACAGCCCCGGCGGCGGATCGCACCCGGCTGCTGGAGACCCTGCGGGCCCGGCGGCTGACCCTGCTCGAAGCGCTGATCACCATCGTCCGCCACGACGAACCCGACGTCACCGAACGCCGCCTGCTCGGGGCAGCGCTCGACCTCGCCGTCGACACCGCCGGCGACCGCGAACCGCTGATTCCCGACGTCCTCGCCGTCCTGCTCTCCGCCGCCACCCCACTGCTGACCATCGCGGCTACGCAGGACGACATCGAGTTCCGGCGCACGTCACGTTCGCTGGTCAACGCGCTCGGGTTGCTGTGCGAAGGCGCGATCCGCGGGATCTTCGACCGCTCCAGCAGCGCCCGCTTCGACCCCGACACCCCCGCCCTCTCCCTGGACATCAGTGCGCTCGACGACGATGACGACGACGTCGTCGCCGCGGCGATGCTCTGCTCCTGGGCCTGGTCGGCCGCGCTGGCCGATGCCGCTGCCTACGGCGAGCGGCGCCGCAACGTCGTGCAGGTCCAGGACGAGCTGTGGCGAGCGCTACGCGTTGCCCCCGGTCTGGTCGAGCGCTCCGACCGGATCACCCGCCTGGGACGGCACCGCGGGGTCGTGTCGTTCCAGGTCACCCACTCCTTAGACGACCTCGAAGCGTTGCCCACCGAAGCCGACAGGGCCAAGGCCCGCGGCATGGCGTCGCGCAACGGAGTGCTGCTGCTGGGCGGGATGGCGGAGCAGGAACTCGACGGGCTGCGCCGCATCACCTCGCTCAGCGAGGGCGAGGCCGCGTTGATCACCTCGTGGGCGGCGCCGCCGACCTGGCACGCCGGTCGGGTCCATCCCGGCCGTGGCAAGTACCTGATCAAGTCCGGGCAGCGGGTCGGGCTCCCGGTCGCGCTCACGCTGACCCCCAGCGAGATCGCGCTGCACGACACCGACCGCGCGTTCCGCCGGAGCACGCCGTGACCCCGGGGCTGCTGCGCGAGGCGGCCGCACCGTTGCTGCTGCTCGGCGCCATCGCCGCGACGGCCCTGCTCGCCGCTGACGTGTCGGTGGCGGCCGGAGCCGCCGCCCTCACCGGCACCGGGCACTGGACAGCGCCAGCAGTCGGTCCGGCCACGCTTTTCGCGCTGCTGAGCAGCGGCCCCGACGGAGTCCTGACGGAGAGCGCCAGCGCGCCGGTGTTCGTCACCGTCATGGTCACGTCCGTGACCCTGGAGGTGGCCGTTGCCGTAGTAGTGATCGTGCTGGTCGGCCGTACGAGTGGATCCGGCGGGCCGCAACGATCGCTGCTCCGGGCCCGGGAGCTGGGCGACCTCACCGGACAGCCCGCACGAGCCCGAGCACGGACGCTACGGCCCGCCGTCGACGAACTCGGCCCGTCGGATCAGGGGCTGCGGCTGCTGACCATCCAGCGCCGCGAGGTCTGGATGTCCTGGGAGGACGTCGCCCTGGTCATCATGGGCCCCCGGTCGAACAAGACCAGCGCCATCGCCGTCCCCACCGTGCTCGCCGCCCCCGGCCTCGTCGTCGCGACATCGAACAAGGCCGACCTGTGGGCGCTCACCGCAGAGATGCGGGCGAACGCCGGCCCGGTGCGGACGTTCGACCCGCAGCGCATCGCCCATGTCGAGCAGACCTGGTGGTGGGATCCGCTGCGGTCCATCGCCGACGCCGACCCCGCGGAACGCGTCGAGGCCGCCGCACGTCTGGCCGGGCACTTCGTCGGCACCATCGGCGGCGAACGGCGCGACCCGTTCTTCCACGCCGCAGGGGAACAGGTCCTCACAGCCACCCTGCTCGCCGCGGCGATCAGCGACGGCACGATGCGCGATGTTTTGGCCTGGCTGCAGCCCGGACGCCGTGACGCCATCGCCGCCCTCGACAAGGCCGGCGCCGACGCCGAGGCCGCCGACCTCGAAGCCACGCTGTCCGGAGCCGACGTCACCACCAAGGGCATCTACCAAACCGCGCGCACGGCCACCAAGGCGCTGACCTCCGAGCGACTCATGCGCTGGATCAGCCCACCCGACACCTGGCGCGACCCACCCGTACCCGGGAAAGGGACGCCCGTGGAGCTGGACCTCTGGGACCTCCTCGCCGCCGCCCGCCACGGCCGCGCCACCATGCACCTCCTGTCCAAGGAAGGCGCCGGCACCGCCGCACCGGTCGTCACCGCGCTGGTCGACCGCATCCTGGAAATCGCCGAACTCCTCGCCCAAGCCTCGGGCGGGCGCCTCGAACCGCCCGTGGTCGCGGTCCTCGACGAGGCCGCGAACATCTGCCCCATCCGCGCGCTTCCTCAGCTCTACAGCCACTACGGCTCCCGCGGCATTCAGGTCCTCACCATGCTGCAGAGCTATCAGCAAGGCGTCGGGGTCTGGGGCGAGCAAGGCATGCAGGCCCTCTGGTCCGCCGCCACGATCAAGCTCGTTGGCGCCGGCGTTGACGACCACGCGTTTCTGCAGAAGCTCTCCGGTCTGATCGGCGACCACTACGTCGAGCGGGTCTCCACCAGCATCGACCGAAGCCGCATCTCGCGGCAGTACGCGCAGGCCCGCGAACCCATTCTGCCTGCCTCGGCCCTGCGCGCGATCACCCGCGACCACGCCGTCCTGCTCTCCACCGGCCGCCGCGTCGGGTTCGGCCGGCTGCATCCCTGGTACCGCGAGCACGACCACGCCGACATCAGCGCCTACGCAGACACCGCGCTCACCGAACTGCGGCACGCCGCCGCTCTCGCGCTCGGGCCCGATAACCCGATCAACCAGGCCGAAGGAGACCGACCGTGACACCCCACGACCCGCCACTGACGACGGACGCCCGGCTGCTCGCCGAACTGTGCGCACGTGTTCAGGCTCTGGAGGCCTGGCGCGCCCACCAGACCGACCTGCTCGACGAGCTCCTCAACGGCATCCCAGCGACCGATCAGACCCAGCCGGTAGCCGACGAGGACGACGACCCCGACGAGGACGACCTCGATGTCGACGCCCTCATCGTCTGGGTGCACGACACCATCACGTCGATGATCGCTCGCCCGCTGCGCGGAGAGCTCACCTGGTGCCCGCTGTGGTGGGAACACCCCGAGGCCGTGTTCCGCCTCGAAGCGCTCCGGCGGGCCTGGACCGAGCTCGCCCCTGAACCCGGCGCCGCCATGTCGATCTGGATCCGCGACCACCTCGACCCCTGCCTGCGCGAACTGCTCACCCCACTGGGCCCATTCGCCGACTGCGCCCACAACGAGCGCTACCGCGCCCTCAGCGGGCACACGCCGATCGCGACGCTGCCGACGCGGACACCTGAGTGACGGCGTGCGCGGGCCGATCATCGCGGGCGGCGGCCTGGTCGCCAGCCTGCTCCTCCCCCTGCTGCTGATCGCCGCGCTGCTCGGCGGGCTCTCCAAGGCCGCACCGGTCCCGGCGGTGAACACCGCGGCCATCCCGCCGCTCGCCGCACAGCATCTCGAGACCATCGCTGAGGTCACGACGACCACCTGCCCGGAGCTCCCGCCGCTGTGGGTCATTGCCCACGTCGAGGCCGAGTCAAGCTGGGATCCCACTGCCTTCAGTGCCGACCGCAATGGCGGCGCCGCCGGGCTCTACCAGCTCAATGAGACCAACTGGACCGACGCCGGCGGCGCGCCCTGGGCCGCGGCACCACCGCCGGCCGACGCCGACATCCTGCAACCCGACGAGCACCTGCGCCGCGCAATCCCGTGGGTGTGCGCCAACCTGCGCGCCGCCACCGCGCACATCGACGCCAGCGGCAAACCCATCAGCGCCCTGGACGGAATGCTCGTGTGCCACATCGCCGGCTGCGGCCGGCTCACCGGGTCGACCACGGGCACCCCCGCCGAGGGCGAAGCCGGTTGCGACCGATCCTGCGCCGATCTCGTCGCGACCTACATCGACCGCGTCCACAGGCTCGTCCAGCAGTACGGCACCGCGTCAGGACCGATACCCGTCGACGACCTGCCCGTTCCAACCCCGTTTGCTGGCGTGAGCGCCGTCTGCAGCGCCACCGACCCCACGGGCGGCCGCTGCCTCACCCCGGCCACACGCCACGCCTACGACGAGATCATCCGCGTCTTCGGCCCACCTGGCCCGGGAGCACCGATCCGCTCGGCAGGCTGCTGGGACGAGCACGCGTGGAACCCCTCCAGCGACCATCCGCAGGGCCGCGCCTGCGACTACTTTCCCGATGCCGTAGGCACCTTCCCGCAGGGCCAGGAACTTCAGAACGGATGGCGACTGGCCACCTGGCTCCGCACTCACGCCGTGACGCTCAAGGTCAAGTACCTGATTTGGCAGGGCCGCATCTGGTCCCCCGGCACCCCCGACAGCGACGACGCCTGGGGACGCCCCTATACCGGCGGCGGGGTCTACAACCCAGACGACGCCACCGGCGGTCATTGGGATCACGTGCACGTTTCCATCGCCAGTTAGCAACGGGATGCCGTCCGTTAGATTCTTCCCATCCGTTGACCAAGGGTGGCAGGGAGTGCGCGCACGTGACGCAGGTGCAGGGATTCATCGACGGAGCCAGCCTCAGCTGGCCGGTCCCGCGCAACCGGACCGCGCCGTGATCGACTCGATCGAGGCCGTCGTGTTCGACGTCGGTGAGTGCCTCGTTGACGAGACCCGGGAGTACGGGACGTGGGCGGACTGGCTCGGCGTCCCCCGGCACACGTTCGCCGCCGTGTTCGGATCGGTGATCGCCCGTGGCCTCGACTACCGCGAGACCTTCCAGGTCTTCGCGCCCGGATTCGATCTGGCTCAGCAGCGGCAGGCCCGCACGGAGGGCGGCAAGCCCGAGTCGTTCGACGAGCAGGACCTGTACTTCGACGTGCGGCCCGCCCTGGGTGCTCTCCGCGAGGCCGGGTGCTGGGTGGGTATCGCCGGCAATCAGACCGTGCGCGCCGGCATGATCCTCCGGTCCCTGGACCTTCCCACGGACATGATCGCCACCTCCGACGACTGGGGCGTGTCCAAGCCGGACCCGGCGTTCTTCGACCACGTGATCGACGCCGCGCCCTGCGCGCCCGACCGGATCCTCTACGTCGGCGACCGGCTCGACAACGACATCCGGCCGGCAGCGAGCCGTGGCCTGCGGACTGCTCTGATCCGCCGCGGCCCGTGGGGCCTGATCCAGCAGCACGAACCGGACGCGGACCGCGTACCGACCCTGCGCATCGACAGCCTGGCCGAACTGCCCGTCCTCATCGGCCCGAGATCGCGTTGAGCGTCGTGGCCCAGCCGTAGAGACGGTCGTCGAGCGCCCGGACGCAGGGTTGATCCTGCCACTGGCGCAGGGATCGCCGAACGTCCCGGATGCGGTCCATTCCGGTCTCGTACCAGGTGCGGGAGAGCTCGTCCAGCGCTGCATCCGCAGCACGACAGGCCTCCTCGACATCACCGGCGGCCACGGCGACAGCAGCCAGATCACCGAGGACGACCGAGCGCTGCTTCACGTCGGCCGCCGGTAGCGCGTCGAGCACGGCGGTCAGGGTCGTCCGCGCCCGCTTGATATGCCCGGCAGCCAGCTCGGTGTTGCCCTTGAACGCCGCGAGCCGGACCGGGGTGAACCAGTTCATCCAGTCCGGCACAGGGTGCAGGCCGGCGTCGACATCGACGGCCAGTTCGGCCTCGGCTCTGCTGATGAGCCCGAGCGCCGCATTCGGGTCCCCGCACCGGCTTACACATTCCGCCTCGACGGCGTCGATCCACGCCCGCATCAACGCGGGCGCGGAGCCTCGTCGCCCGTACGCGCGTGCCGCGGCCAGGCGCTCGGTCGCGCCCTCCCGGTCTCCTGCCCAGCCGGGCACGAACGCGGCGTGGGCCAGGATCGCGGCGCCGAGCAACTGGTCGTCGGCCTCGCCGGCGAACTGGAGTGCGCGGACGTATGTCTCCGCCGCAGCATCGGTGCGCCGCAGGTCGAAGAACTCGATTCGGCCCACGAGCAACGCCGACTCGGCGAGTGCGCGGGTGATCCGATCGCGCGCGGTGCCGTCGGTCTCGCGCAGCAGTAGCGCCCCCAGCCCGACCTGCTCCGACGCCGATGCGAGCAGGCGTGCGGGATCCACCGACCAGTACATCCGGCGATGGGCGGCGGTGACGGCCACGTAGTCCGAGGCGACCGACGGCGGGTGGGTCGGCCGCTGCCGCGACCCGCCCGAGGTCGGACGTCGTGATGTGGACAGTCGACCAGGATCAGGAAACGGTTCACCCTCCGACCAAGGTGCGACGAACCCGAGCTCATCCATCCGCAGGCCGAGCACGTGCATGAGGATCTGCTGATGGTGAGGCTGCGGCCACGGCGGATCGGCGGACTCCCACCGGCGCACCTGCCGCGGTCCGATGCTGACACCACGCAGCCCGAGCTCCTCGGCAGCAGCGCTGAGCGCAGCGGCGAGACCTTCCTGCGAGCCGAACCCGCTCGCCAAGCGGGCAGCCTTGAGCAGTCGGTTCCCCGGCGGTCGCGGCACGGGCACCTCCGTCTGTTCGCATCATCGAGGACTCAAGTCTACGCAGTGAAGTCCGCTCGATGTCCGCTGCACGGCCTATTCCAGACGGAACCTGCGACCGATAGTGGTACTACCTCCACAGATCGGCGACCGATGACGCCCGCCCAGCCTTCGTCCAGACCGCGTGAGCACAGCTGCATCTCCGAGGCAGCCTTGCTGCTTGCGCGCGACCACGGCGCCGCCGAACGACTCCTGGCCGCGCACCGACCGCTGCCGGACGGACGCTGTGCTGGGTGCGGCCGCTCGCCGTCCCGGTGGCCGTGCGTACTGGTTGTGATCGCCGAGCAAGCTCGGAGTCTGACCGTCGACGTGCGCACTCGCACGGCAGCCGCTTCGGTCGCGAGGCGAGTTGCAGCCGGTCCACGGGCGAGTTGTCCACAGCGCTCGGAGTGAATGCTTGCGGTCCCGACGATCGCTTTCCAGCCTGGGTGGATGATCCCGATCGCTGCCGCCCGAGTCGGCACCTTCATCGCCGTGGCCATCCTGCTCACGGTGGGATGTTCGCGGTTGTCGACGTCAACGGGTGATCTCGATCTGCGAACCGGGTGCTCGTTCGTTGTGGCCGAGCGGATCATGGTCGGGTCCGACGTGGTGGTGGACGTGCAGGCAAGCGACTGTCGCAACCCGGACGGTTCCTTGTTGCCGAGTGACCAGGCTGTCGACCGGCTCGCGCAGGCTGTCTGGCAGTCGCTCGAACTCCGGGTGAACGCGATACGCGTGAAGTTGGGCGGGACGGCTTCGCAGAGCGACGCGACCACGACCATCCCGAGCGAGGAACTGACCGAGCGCTTCGGTCAGGGCCCGACCGGGGTCGTGTGGCCCGTATCTGACCCGCCCAACGAGAGTATCTGGGTCGCGCTTCCGATCGGTTACCTCGCTCTCGGCTTCATGATGCTCCTGCTCGCACGGCGGTTGCGGCGTGCCGGCGTGGTAGTCGTACTCCTTCGGCGTTGACGACTGCCGCCGTCGGCACCTTGTACGGATCGACGAACTCCCGCGTGGATCTCGCAACGTTGCCATCGGTGAGGAGCCGGGCGACGGGGATCAGAGCTGGTGACGCCGCCACGAGCGGATCACCCCGCGCAAGCCGATAGTCCATTCGAGGGACCCGGTCCCGTTCGCCCACGAAGTCGCGGGCGCACTGGTAAGTCTGCGACCGGTGTCTCGATCCTGCGGTGACCACGCGGAAACCACGGGAAAGCAACACAACGACCACGCCCCGACCACAGCATCGACTCGAACAGGAATCGAGGGGTCGCGTGACCACATCGCAACGGATCGCGCTGCTGTCGTCCGTGCTCACGGCGGCGCTGCTGACAAGCTGCACTGCGACCGCGCCGCCGGTCGGTACACAGCCGGCCACGCCGTCACAGGACGCATTGCTGTCGTACGAGCGCTACTGGTCCATTTCCCAGGAAGCCTTCTCGGCGCCGAGCGCGCGCGACTGGACGGCGGAGCTGGAAGAAGTGGCGTCGGGGTCCGCGCTGGACAGCCTCATCGATGACGTTCGCAACTATGCCGACTTCCCCGCTCACACCGAAGGGGCCGTCACCCGCTCTCCGACGGTCGGTACCGCGACGGACGATCGGGTGGAGATCGTGGACTGCGTGCAGCTCGGCGACTCGCGCCTGATCGCGGACGCCACGGGCGAGGTTCTTGACGACCTGGCCAACCGGGCGCCGCGCTACCGCTTCCGCGCCGAGGTCGTGTTGCGCGGCGACGAGTGGCTGGTGGACCGCGCCGAACCGGCTTTGGACGAGCCGTGTTGACCGCGACGGGGTTGGGCGTCGTTCTCCCGATGCTGTTGCTAACGACCGCGGGCGACCCCGAGCCGCCTGGATGCGCCGTGTCCGACAGCCACGGGCGATGCCTGGTCATCGCCGTGGATCCGGGTCGGCCGGGGCGGCCGTCGAACCCGGATCGCGAGGAAGCCTCAACACGGCCAGAGACCGACGAGGGGATCGCCGACGACGACGCCGGTACGTCATCGGAGCCCGAACGGCCGCGGTTGCAGGCTCTGCCGTTCGGCGACGGCAGTTGGGTCCGGCAGGAGGTACCAGACCCCGCCGACTTCCTCGACGCGCTACCAGCCGACACCGAGCCGGCAATCGACCCGGCCACGATCGCGCAGGTCCTGGCGCAGCGGGCTGTCGAGCAGTTGACCCTCGACCCGCCCGAACCACGCACCTCGGCCGACGGCCCCGGGTACGTCGGGGTGCCGGTGTGGCTGTGGATCGAAGACGGTGTCGCCTCGACCGGTCCGGTATCGGCCACGGCGACCGTCGGTGCGGCGCGGGTGACCGCGACCGGGCGGCTGTCGGCGGTGGAGTGGTCCATGGGGCCGGCCGGAGCCGACGTGCGCTGCACGGGCCCAGGGACGCCGTGGACCGGGCAGGCCGGGTCGTCGCCCGACTGCGGCTACACCTACGAACAACGCTCCCTGCCGGAGCGGACCGGCGGCACCGGCCGGTGGACGGTGATCGCCACCAGTGTGTGGACGGTGATGTGGACCGGGGTGAGCGGCGGCCTGCCGGTGGCCGGTGAGGAGACCGTCCGCGTGTCCGCGGAGACATCCCTGGGCGTCGGAGAGATCCAGGTACTGGTCGGAGGCGAACGATGACCGCAACAGTTGCCCGCCCGCCCGAGCGGGTTGAAGCGGCGACCCCACGTCCATTACGACCTCGCCGCTCGTCACGGCGTCTGCTCCTGGCCGTGACGTTGGGCCTGATCGGTGCACTGCTCGGCGCCTACGCGTACCGCGGAGCGGTGGTGCGTGAAGGCGTGGTGGCGATGGCGCGGCCGCTCTCGTTCGGCTCCGTCGTCCAGCTCTCCGACCTGCGTGAGATCCAGCTACCGCTCGATTCGGGCCTGACCTGGGTGACGTGGGACGACGTCGGCACCGTACTGGGACAGCTCGCCGCCACCGATCTACGGGCGGGGCAGACGCTGACGCCCGACTCGGTCTCGCCGAACCGCGTTCCCGCTCCCGGTGAGGCGGTCGTCGGGTTGTCGGTGGAGGCGGGCCGGGTGCCGTCCGCGGCGCTGGCGCCACGCGACGAGGTTCTGATCATCACCGGTGCCGGGAGTCCGCCGAAACGCGCCACGGTCGTCAGGGCAGGTGATGTCGACGTGTCCGGCCGCCGCGACGTCGATGTCCTCGTGCCGCAGGCCGACGCGGAAGAGCTGGCGCTGGCGTCGGTCGACAACCGCGTGGCGATCGTGTTGCTGGGGCGGGGGTGAGCGACGTGCTCGTGGGACTGGTCTCGGCGAAGGGCAGCCCGGGCGTCACGACATCAGCGCTCGCCTTGGCGTCGCAGTGGCCGCGCGCCGCGCTGATGCTGGAGGCGGACCCGTTCGGCGGCGACGTCCGAGCGGGGCTCGGCAGCGGCGAGTGGCCTCCCGCCGCCGGGATCATGGAAGCGGTCGTCGACCTGCGTTCGACCGATCTGGACGTGGCTTTGGATCGGCGTGTGCATCGGCCTACCGAATACTCGCCGCCGGTGCTGGCCGGGATTGGCTGCGTCGGGCAGGCGTCGACATTGCCGTGGTCCCGGATCGGGGCGGCGTTGGCGCGACTGCCGGCGGCCGATGTCATCGCGGACTGCGGACGGTTCGCCGTCGCGGACGGGGTGACCCCACTGCTGCGGACGTGCGACATGATCATCCTGGTGACGGGCTCCTCGCTGCGGGCGACCCGCGCGGCGTCCCGGATCGCCCCGCTGTTGCAGGAGGAACTCGACGTGCGGCCCGGGGATCCGCGGGTATCGGTGCTTGTCGTGGACGCGGGCGCCCCTTACCCCGCCGCGGAGATCGCCGAGGCGTGCCGGCTGCCGTTGCTGGGCGAGCTGCCCGATGACCCGCGCGCCGCGGCCGTCTGGAGCGACGGGGATCGACCGGGACGCGGCTTCAGCCGCAGTCCCCTGCAGCGCGGAGCCCTCAGGCTCGCGGGGGCGCTCGCGACGTTCGGCGACGACCAGCGAGGTGTGGCATGACTCAAGAACTCAACGGCAAATCTCAGCACGCTGGTACCAGGAATACGGCCGGGTCCGTCGTGGGCCAGGCCTCGACCCGGCGGATCCACGACGCTGTGCTGGCCCGGCTCGCCGAGGAACTGGACGGCCGCATACTCGACCCGGCCGACCACCGTCAGCTTCTGCTGGCCTGGATCCAGGGAGAGCTCGACGCCGAGGCACGACGGCGCGCGATGAGCGGCGAACCACAGCTCGACCACGCGACGGAACGCGCCGTCGCCCGCGCGGTGGAGAACGCGCTGTGGGGCCTGGGCCGGATACAGGAGCTGCTCGACGTGCCCGGCGTGGAGGACATCCACATCACCGGGTGCGACCTGCCGGTGCTGCGGATGTCCGACGGTTCGGTCCGCACGGCGGGCACACCCGTCGCCGACACGGACGCCGACCTGGTGCAGCAACTGCAACACATCGCCGCCCATCACGGCAGCTCGGAGCGCGCGTTCTCGCCAGCCCAGCCGTGCCTGAACATGCAGCTGCCGGACGGGTCCCGGCTCGCCGCGATGCGCGAGGTCGTCCCCCGTCCAGTCGTGACGATCCGCAAACACAAGCTCGTCGACGTCCGGCTGCGCGACCTGATCCGCCTGGACACCGTGTCACTCCAGCTCGCGCGCTTCCTCGCCGCGCTGGTGAACGCCCGGCAGAGCATCCTGGTCACCGGGATGCCGTCGAGCGGGAAGACGACCCTGCTCAGGGCGCTTGCGCGCGAGATCGCTCTGGACGAGCGATTCGCGACGCTGGAGACCGAGTTCGAGCTGAACCTGCACCGCCTGCCGGACAAGCACCCGCTGCTCTACGCGGCCGAGTGCCGTTCCGGGTCGACCGAGCGCGACCCGGCGACCGGCCGTCCGGCCGGTGAGATGACGCTGTCGGGTCTGCTGCACCAGACACTGCGTATGTCGGTCACCCGGGTGATCGTCGGCGAGGTACGGGGCGCCGAGGCGCTGCCCATGCTGGAGGCCATGAACGCCGGCATGCCCGGCTCGATGTGCACGTTGCACGCCGGATCGGCGGCCGAGGCGTTCGAGCGGCTCGTCACCGCGACGATGAAAGGCGCCGGGGCGGGGTGGTCCGACACCTTCGTAACGAGGTTGGCCGCTCAGGGCATCGACTACGTCGTCCACCTGCGCCACGCCAGGACCACCCCGGAGGGGCTGCGGACACGGTTCGTGGCCGAGGTCGCGGAGGTGACATCGGTCGGTGAGGGCGGTGGGGTCGCGATGAACCGCGTGTTCGCACCCGCACCGGGTGGTGATCCGCGCGCAGTCTTCCAGCTGCTGCCCCAGAACCGCCGCCCCTTCGACGAAGCGGGCATCGACCTGGGATTCCTTCACGAGTCGGGCGGGTGGACCCGGTGACGCCGGCGGAGCTGGCGGCCGGCGTCGCGGGTGCCTGCGTCGCCACGGCAATCGCACTGCTCGTCGGGGGCCGACGCAGCGCGAGCGACGGCAGGCCCGTCGCGGCACCCGCGTCGCCATGGACACGGCGGCTCCATCGCGCCTGGGTCGCCACCGGTGACCCTGCGCGACCCCACGCCGATCGCCGCCGCCGGGCGCTGGCATGCGCCGTCGCGGGAGTCGTCGTGTGGGCACTCTCGGGTTGGCCGGTGGCGGGGCTGGCAACGACCGTTGCCGGGCTGTGGCTCCCGTGGCTGCTGGGATCCACCCGGGTCGTGCGCGAGCGGATCGAGAAGCTCGAAGCGTTGGAGGGCTGGTGTCGGCGCATGGCCGACACCCTGACCGGCGGCGGGGCGATCGGCCTGGCACAGGCCATCGTCACGACCGCGCCACGGGTCGACGAACCGATCGCCCCAGCGGTACACACGCTCGCTCGCCGCATCCGCGACGGTGCGGGACGCCAGAGCAGCCACCACGCCGCCGCGCTGCGCGAGTTCGCCGACGCCGTAGACGACCGGACCGGCGATGTCGTCGCAGCTGCCCTGCTGCTGGCCCTGCATCAGCAGAGCGGCGGCATCGCCGGGGTTCTGCGCCAGCTCGCCGACGGGGTCGCGCGCGACGTCCGTGCCCGTCGCGACATCGAGGCCGCCCGCGCCGAGTCGAGGCAGTCGATCCGCATCCTGTTGATCATCCAGGCCGCTCTGCTCGTACTCATGGGTGTCGTACCGAGCTTCGCCGCGCCGTACGGCACGCCGGTCGGGCAGGTGGTGATGGCAGTACTGCTGTCCGCATCGGGCCTGTTGCTGGTCTGGATGCGCAGGCTGGCCATCGGCCGGACCGCGCCTAGATTCTTCGGAGTCTCTGCACTGCCCGGCGAGCGGGGTGCGTCATGAACGGCGTGCTGGCACTGGTCGGCGGCGGCCTGATGGGCGTCGCGTTGGCGCTCGCTCTCGTCGCGGGCAACCGCCGGCATCCGGTGCTGGTCGACGCGCTCGCCGCGCTCGACGAGCGCAGCTACCGCCCCAACGCCACGGACAGCGAGGAGCGGGCTCGACGGCGGATCCTGCTGCCGCTGCTGCGCCGGCTACCGGTGGACGTACCGTCCGCCGATCTGGAGCTGCTCGGGCTGGGCCGGGATCGCTTCCTCGTCACCGCCGCCGGGTCTGCAGCGAGCCTGGCCGCGGCCGGGCCGGTGCTCGCCGCGGTGCTGACCCTTCTCGGCACCGGTGTAGGCGTGGTCGTGCCCGTCGGTGTCACCCTCGTGGGACTGCTGGTCGGCTGGACCGGACATGCCCACCGCGTCCGCGACCGCGCCGACGATGCCCGCGACCAGCTCCGCTCGGCACTCGTCGCCTACTTGCAACAGGTCAGCCTGCTGCGCCGGGGCGGCGCCGGAGTCTCGACCGCCCTGACCGTGCCGGGACGGCTGCTGGCCGAGAGCTGGCCGATGCGCCGCCTGCGTGACGAGCTCGAACTCGCCGAACGTGCCGGCGACATGCCGTGGGACGGGTTGCGCAGGTTCGGCGAGCGCATCGACATCGACGAGCTGACCGACCTGTCGGCCATCGCCGCCACCGCCGGTCAGGACGGCGCCGCCGTCGTCGGGACACTCCTGGCCCGCGCGGAGAGCCTGCGCGACGAGCTACTCGCCGACGAACACACCGAGGCCAACCGCGCGAGCGGCCAGATGAGCACCCCGGGCGCGCTGCAGGTATTCCTCATCGCGGCCTGGGTGCTCTTCCCCGCAGGAACAGCACTGCTGACCAGCGTCTGAACGCATCAATCCGACTGGGAAGGAACCCGCCATGATCCAGGAACTCAGAACCCGAACTCGCATCTGTGCCCACCACCTCGCCTGGGCGGTCCGACTGCGCCTCGAACCGCTCGACGAACGCGGCGGCGGCCGCAACTCCGACGAAGGCATGCACATCGGTGCCGGCGCGGTGATCGCCGGAACGATCGCCGCCGGGGTCGGCGCATTCATCGCGAGCAAGCTCGGCGCCCTGAAGTAGGTGCCCCCGCGATGGACGGTCTGCGCCCGGACCAGGTCGACGATGGCGAGCGTGGTGGCGCCACCGGCGTCGAGATGGCGCTGCTCTGGATCGTCCTGATCATGCTGATCCTCGCGGTGGTGCAGGTCGCGCTGATCTTCTACGCCGGACAGCTGGCACTGACCGGCGCCCAGGACGGACTGCGGTCTGGCCGCGCCTACCTGTCGGAGTCAACCACCGCTGCCGCCCGGCGCGACGCGGAGGCATTTCTCGCCCGCGCCGGTGGCACCGTCCTCACCGACGTCGTCGTGTCCGCTTCGCTCGACGACAGCGGCGGGATCTTGCGCGTTCGGGTCACCGGGTCGGCTCTTTCCCTGGTGCCGGGCGTACCGGTCGCGATCAACCGGGAGGCGGTTGGTGGCGTGGAGATGGCCACCCCATGAGGGCGCCGGTTCCAGGACATTCGGGCGAGCGGGGAGGGAGCCCGTCCGTCGAAGCGGCCGTCCTCGTCGTCGCGCTCGGACTGCTCATCGCGTTCGCCGTCGCGGGCGGTCGCCTGGTGGCCGCAGAGGCGGCCACCGACCACGCGGCGCGCTCCGCCGCTCGGGTGGCATCACTGCACCGGGAGCCGGGCACGGCCGCCGCCGCAGCTCACCTGGCGGCGGAGAGCAGTCTCGCCGAACAAGGCCTGCGCTGCGCCGATCTGCGGATCACGCTCGACACGGCGGGCTTCGCCGCGCCGCTCGGGACGCCCGCCTCTGTCACCGCGACGGTGCGATGCGACGTCGACTGGTCCGACCTCGGCCTGCCCGGCGCCAGCACAACCCGGGTCATCGAGTCCACATCAGCCAGCCCGATCGATCGTTGGCGGGAGAGGGCATGACGACGAACCACCAGGAGCGAGGCGGCCGGGAACGCGGAGGTGGCGCGGTCAGCGCACCGATGGCGATCGCCACACTCGCGCTGCTCGCCGCGATCGGGCTGGGCATCGACGGCGTGCGGGCGGCGCAGGGACTCGCGACCGCCGACTCGGTCGCCGAGGAAGCCGCACGCGCCGCCGGCCAGGCTCTCGACATCGACCAGTTGCGTCGGGGCACGACCACGGTCGACCCCGCGGCGGCCGTGGCGGCGGCCCAGGCGCATCTTGCCGCCGCCGGCGTCGAGGGCACGGTCACCGTGGTCGGTCCGCTGCGCATCCGGGTCGAGGCGCGCGTCACCCGCGCCACGGTCCTGCTGGGCCTGATCGGCCGCAACGAGATCACCAGCACCGGAGAGGCGGAGGCGCTGTTGGTCCCGGTCCCCCCGGAAGGAGGCGTGTCGTGAGGACTCTGTCCCGGGTCGGCGCCGCGGTGGTCGCGGCTGCGGCCACCATCGGCATCCTGTTCGGCGTCCCGATCACGCTGTGGCTGCTGAGCGGCTCCTTGCTGGACGGCGGCCTCCCGGCGGGAATCTCGGTCGTCGACATGCTCCTGGCGCCCGACGACGGCACCTTGCTGATCGGGTTCCTCACGGTGGTCGCGGCCGGAACGTGGTTGGTGCTGGCCATGTCGATCGTGATCGAGTTGACCGCCAGCTTGTTCAACCGGCCTGCGCCACGCATCGACCTGCCCGGCTTCCGGCTCGGTCGCACCATCGCGGTCGCGCTGGTCGCCACGATGGTCGGCGCGGGCCCAGCGATGGCCACCCCCGTCACCTCGGCCGCAGGGTCGGTCCTGACCGCCGCCACGTCCGAACCCTCGGCCGCCGATCCCGGTCGAGTCGCTGGGACAGAGCCGACGGGACCGGTGCACACCGTTGAACGCCGAGACACGCTATGGCGGATCGCGGAGACGAGCCTCGGCGATCCCCTGCGCTGGCGCGAGATCTACGACCTCAACGCCGGCCGGATCCAGGACGACGGCGGGCGCTTGACCGAAGCCTCCGAGCTCGTCGTGGGATGGCGCCTCGTCCTGCCACCCGACGCCCGGGCAATCGTGCGGGTCGAGCCCGGTGACACGCTGAGCGGAATCGCCGGTGGCCACCTCGGCGATCCCAGCCGAACCGACGAGTTGTTCGCGGCCAACGTCGCCGTGCCGCAACCCGGCGGCGAGACGCTCGCCGACCCCGACCTGATCCGGCCGGGGTGGACGCTCGTCCTTCCCGACCGCGCGCCCTCGCTGGAACCCCGACCCAATGACGAAGGCGCGCTACCCGACGACAGGGCCGAGGGAGCATCCCCGACGGGAGCCGTACCCGAACTGCCCGAACTACCCGAACCTGAGTCATCGCAGCCTCCGGAGCTCCCATCGACCGGCTCGCCGACGTCTAACCCCGCGCGGCCGGGGACCACGCCCGCCGAGGAACCAACCGGATCGGCGATCACCCCAGGCGACACCGGCGTGCAGGGCGACGACCCGGGCACGGCTCTCACGGTCACAGCACTCGGCGTGTCCGCGCTCGTCGCGAGCGGCGTCCTGGCGTCGCTCGTCGTGCGTCGCCGCCGGCAGCAACGACTCCGCCCACTGCGACACCGGATAGCCGTGCCCGCGGACGACGACGGGCGGGTGGAACGGTCACTGCCCGCACCCCACCCACACGACGGGGCGGCCCGCACCGCGCGGCTCCTGGACCTGGCCCTGCGCTCGCTCGCGCACCCCGACCGGGAGACGACCGACGGCACACCCACTCCGGTGCTGATCTCGGCGCGGTTGTCGTCCTCGGACATCGTGCTCACGGCCTCCCCCGAGACCCGGCTACCAACACCGTTCACGGAGGTCGAGCCGGACGGTGGTGTGTGGGGTCTCGATCCCGACGACCCGCTGCCGGTTCCCGACGCGGAGGCCGCCGGGTGCTGTGCCCCGTTCCCGGTCCTGGTGTCGATCGCCACCGACGACGACCGCACCCTCATGATCGACCTCGAACAGCGCGGAGTTCTGCGGATCGGCGGTGACCGGGCGCGCTGCATCGCGCTACTGCGCCATCTTGCCGCCGAGCTCGCTACAAGCAGCACGGCGGAAGACGTCGAGGTTCTGCTTCTCGGCCTCGGCGAGGAACTGATCTCCCTCAACCCGGATCGTCTGGGTGCTGCGCCCGACCTCGATACCGCGCTGGTGGAGATCGAACGTCGAGCCTCGACCACTCGCGGCGCGCTGGACCAGTGGCAGGTCGAGACTGTCGTGGAAGGGCGGCTGCACGACCTGGCCTCCGACTCCTGGCTGCCCACGGTGCTGCTCGCCGCAGCGGAACCCAACGACGGACACCGCGCCAGGCTGGAGGCCCTGGCCGCCGAACATCGCCGGAGCGCAACCGCGGTGGTCGTCATCGACACCGCCCACGCGGACCTGCAAGTCGGCGACGACGGGCTGCTCGACCTGCCGGACGTCACGGACGGGCCGTGGGAGGTCGCGCGGCTCACCGAGAACGCCGGCACCCACCTCGCGGCCATCCTGGGATCCACCAGCGCGCCAGCGGTTCCCGTCGGTGCGGCATCGTCCGCCGAACCGTGGGCTGCGGACATGAACGAGGACGGCTCTCTCGCGACCGGCGATTCCGTCCCGCGGGATCCGCCCGCGAATGGCAGACCCGAACCAGGCGGCGCGAGGGAGGTGGACGTGGAACCGGACCTGCCCCTTCCGCCGTGGTCCACCGGTTCCGCAGCCGAGTCGGCGGCCGCCCGGCGGCTCGCGATCGTCGACTACCAAGACCCTGGCCTGGACGACGATCTCACCGCCTGGCACGACGCCGGCCCGCCGTCCAAACCAATGATCGCGATCCTCGGCGAGCCCAGCATCACCGCGCCCGGTCCGACCCCAGGCACACGCAGGACCTGGTTCGCCGAGGTTCTGGTCTACCTGAGCCTGCACCCGGCCGGGGTGACTTCGGCGAAGGCCGTCACCGACCTGTGGCCCGACGGACGCCGGATCAGCCCGGCCACCCTCCGGCACGCGCTCTACGGAGCTCGCAAGTGGGCCGGCCAGGGCCTGAACGGCGACCCGGACGCGTTTTTCGTCAGCGACATGCAGAACGACAACAGCTACCGACTTCGCGGCTACCAGCTGGACTGGGACCTGTTCCGGCGGCTGCGCAAGCGCGGCCAAGCCCGCCACGAGGCCGGCCATCCCGGCGCGATCACTGACTACGAGGCGGCTCTGAACCTCGTGCGGGGGCCTGTGTTCAGCTCGTTGCGACCCGGTGGATACGGCTGGCTCAACAACCACGACCAGCGCCACGACCTGCAGATACCGGGCTTCATCGTCGACGCCGCGCACGAGCTCGTCGACATCGCCCTCGCCGCCGGCGACACCTCATTGGCCCGCTGGGCCGCCGAGCGCGCGCGCATGATCGATATCGATGTCGCCTTCGACCGGCCGCTGACCGATCTCATGCGCATCGCGCACGCTGAGGACAACCGATCGGAGCTCGAGCTTTACGCCGCGGTTCTGCTCGACGCTCGCGGCTTCGACGTGCCGGAGGAACTCGCGCCGGACAGCTTCGCCGTGCTCAACGACCTGCTGCCCGCCGGTCCGCGCCGTCCGCGGCCGTGAGCGGCATCGCGTGCGCGGCCCTGGTCGCTGTACTCGCCGGACCGGCGGTGCTGCTGATCGCCCGGCACACCGTGACTTCCGCCATCCGACTCCGGCCGATCGCGGTCACGGCCATCTCCGCGATGGCTGGGCTGCTGGTCGGTGTGGTCCTGGCACTCCCGCCGGAGCGCGCGATCCTGCTGCTGCCGCTCGCCGTGCTGGGGTGTGCCGCGGCGGTGGTCGACGCCCACGAGGGGCGGCTACCCGACGTTCTCACCTGGCCGCTGTTGGTCGTGACGCTGCTGGTCGGGATCGTGACCGCCAAGGGGAGCGGTGCAGTCGGCGCCACCGTGCTCAGCGCGCTGGCCGGCGGGTGCGTCGCGGTCGGGATGAAGGCGGCTGTCAGCGCAGGGTTCGGGTGGGGCGACGCCAAGCTCGTCCCGACGCTCGCCGTCGTCCTGGTCCGGCATGACGCGATCGTTACCGGCATCGTGTCGATGTCGGTGCTCGTCGCGGTCACCGCGTTCATCGTCGGCATGCGGGCGGCCGACCGCTCCGCGCTGGTGCCCTACGGGCCGGCGATGGTCGTCGGGACGGTGGGCGCCGCGGCGCTCTGACCGGGCGGCCGGTGGATACCCGGTGCGCGCGCGCTTGCCCTGGGGGCGGCCGGGCGGCGGGGCCGGGTCACGCGACGGGGCGCGGGGTCGGAGGGTGTCCCGGGTGGGGTGACGACGGCCGGGGCATCGAGATCGACACCGGTGAAGCGGCCGCGGATGGCCGCGTCCGTACGCCGGTTGTGGCCGCGCAGGTTGCGTGCCACGGCACGGTCGTCGTCCCGGGCGGGGTCGAGGTGTTCCACGAACGCGGCCAGGTCGACCTGCTGGGGAAGGGTCGGGACGCGCTGCGGGGTCTGCGTGACCGCCCACGGGGCCAGCTCGCTGGACGGCCGGGTGAGGAAGTGCGCGTGTAGTGCATCGACGATGTCTCTCGACGCGGCTCTGGCGCCGACGGCACCGAGACCCGGGACGTGCCCGACGACCGCGAACCCAGTCTGGCCCAAGCCCGCCAGCGCGACGACGTCCGCGGATCGCGGCCCGGTGGCGAGCAGCTGTCGCGCCGCAGTGAACGTGTCGGTGTCCAGGGTGCGAGGCAGATCGTGGTCCGGGATGGACCTGCCGGTGGCGTTGCTCAGCGCGGTGGCCGCCCCAGTGATGTCGCGCACCGCTTCCGCTCGCGCTGCGCGCCCGTCGCGACCCCGACCGGTCCTGTGGTGCCGGCCGAGCCGCTCGGCGATGACGGTGGCGATGTTCGCGAGCTGGTAGGTCTCGTAGCTCCCCAGCGCCATCAACGGGTAGTCCGGCGCCGTCACACCGCCCTCCCGATCGCCGTCCGGGCCGCGGGAAGCGCCCTCGCCGGCGCGGTCGGCCTCGACGAGACAGTCACCGGCTTGGCCGCAACACGGTTGGGGGTGGCGAACAATCGAGCCGCCGTGCGGGCGGCCTGATCGCAGGCACGCTCTTCGGGAGTCGGCGGGAACGCTGTCGCGGCCAGATTGTCGGCGCGCCGGAACGCTGCCATCGCCGAGCGGAGCGCAGCATGGTCACGCACGTCGAAACCGATCCGGCCGAGCGTGACCCACAGGCTGGTCCTACGACCCGGCGCCTGGTCCAGGCGGGCCCCGGCCGGCGGGGATTCCGCTGCTTCCATCATCACCGCCGGCTCGGCGACACCAGCAACCGGCATCACTCGCGTCGGATCCGATCGGACCGGCAACGACCTCGCCTGCCGGGCGCCGGACTGCCACGCCCGATGGAAACTGTTGGCGGTCTCCGCATCATGGATGTAGATCAACGATCCCCCGATGCGCACGCTGATCGCGGCGCCGTCGGTGCCTGGCCGGTGGGCCACGACCGCGACGTCCTGCGGGCCCACCAGCGAGACGACGACCTTGATCGCCTGGCCGCTGCCTGACATTTGCGCCACCACCTCCACCCGTTCGCCATCGGCTCGCGAAGACCCGACCCGGCGGCCGGATCAACCGCGCGGCATCGTGGAGGATCGCCGCGCCGCGCGGTCGAGGCGTGGTTCGACGCGTGGTCGACGCGCTGCGAATCCGTGGTCGACCGGGTCAGCGTCACCTGCACCCGGGGTGGTGCGGTTCGCCGCCCACCCGTCCAGTGTGTCCGCCGCCCTACAGGCCGCGGCCGCCTGGTGTGGCCGGCCGCCATCCTCTTGCCAGGCGGCGATCTCACGAACGAGCGCCGAAAGCGCCACGACCAGAGCAACCGCGGCCGCCCCCGGCTCGTCACGGACGCCGAGCATCCGGCGCTGCCGCACGAGCTGGCGCGCCACCCGCCGCAACCCGGCCGCCCGCGCACCCTCCCGGCTGCGCGCGCCCCGCGGTGGGCGCGCGGCACGATCAAAGGTCTCGGCCGCTGCGCCCAGCTCGTCGGACCAGAGACCGACGGCCGACAACACCGGGAACGTAGCCTGGGCGATGCCCTGCGCGTCGACCTCAGCCCCGCCCCGCCGGACCGAGCCGACCACCGCGCGGGCGGCATCGACGCGCCGTCGCGCGGCATGCAGCGGGGCCGCCACATCCGAACCCCGCCCCGCCGACTCCCACGCGCGCAGCAGCCGCGGCAACGACAGGTCGGCTGCCAACTTGCTGCCGCTGTAGAACACCGGCTCGCCGGAGGCGCTGACGTCCCCGGGCCGGGCGATCTTGTAGCCCAGCGGGTCACCGGACGGTGCTCGTCGCACCTCGACGAGGTAACCGGTAGCGCGCAGGGCGGCTAGGAACCCGACGAGACCCTCGGCCCCCACCGCCGCCGTACGGACCGCCCTGGTCAGCTCGAGCCGTGCGGGCAACCGCCCCTGCCGGCTGGCCTTCTCGATCTCTCCCCGCTGCGGAGCCTTCGCCGCCGTCCCGTCCGCGGGCGCCGTCACGGTCAGCCCCAACCGCCGCTCGACCCCACGCGCCGCCTCCCGAAGCCGCGGATAGTCGTGCGCGGGCCAGATGCGCCGGCCCGTGTCCTGCCGCACCAGCACCACCGCGATGTGAATGTGATCATCGGCATGCCGGATGGCCACCCACCGAGGCCCACCCGCGTCATCCCGCGCCGCCACGCCGGCACCGTCGAGCAGATCTCGCGCGACCTCTGCCCACTCGGCGTCTGACAGCACCCGGTCACCGCCCGCCACGCGCGCCGAGCAGTGCCACACGTACCCGCGCTTGCCCTCGTCGTCATGCTCGGGCAAGCCGGCGGCCACCGCAGGCGCGCGTAGCGCTCGGATCAGCGGTCCGAGATTTCGGTCGAACTCGCCGTCGCCCACCTGCGGTGGCTGCCACGCGGCGTCCCGCCCGTCCCAGCTCGCCACGACCCGCGGCCGCACGTGCTCCTGCGCGCGACCCCGCCCCATCAGGTAGGCGATCAGACCGCCAACCTTCCACCCGCGCACCACCTTCGTGATCATCGACGTGATCGGTCGCTCGCGGCGACGACCGCGTCGATGGCGGCGTCAAGCCGCACAAGCATCTCCGCGACGTCCTCAGGCCGGGTGCAGGAGGACCTCGCGGCGCGCTCGATCGCGACCACATCCGCGTGCAGCCGCACCAGATCCAGCAGACCGACCGAGTTGTCTGCACCGCGCGTCGCGACGCCGAGCACCGACTCACCGATCCACGCACCCACGGCCAGACCTGCCACCGCCGCACGGTCGCGGACCAGGACCAGCTCCGCATCGGAGAACCGCACCACGACCTGACGCCGCCGACGACTCTCGGCCCGCAGCCGACGACGCGCCGATCCAGGACCATCCCCAACGCGCTCCATGGCCGCCGATGGCACCATCCGGGCGCTACGGCAGCGTGGTCACCGGCGCGACCGGCACACTCACATGCGGAATCGAGCCCGCTCGATCTGCAGTGCACACCGCTTGGCGCTTTGCGCGGAAGCGCCGACCAAGGAACGCCCCCGTTCCGCGGTGACCACGCATCGACCACGCCGCCGAAGACTCGCAAGGACGATATCTCGCTGCGCCGTCCCCCGTGGGTTCAGCCTGATTGAACTGTCGTCAGAACGACCGACGACTGTCGGTCGTGTCCACGTCCGGTTCGATCAGACCGCCCGGTCGCAGAACAGCATGGGCGCCCGAGGCTGGCGGCTGCGCCGCCTTACTGTCGAGCGGGGGACCGCGCGGGGCCCTTCGATCGGTCGCTCGGGGACTGTCCGACGAACGGTGTAACTGGTCCGACACGCCGAGCGCAGCTCGGGGGAAGGACCAGCAATGACCGAGACGATCGAGGGTGTGCCGGATCGGATTGATCAGCAACAGCTCGCCCAGCAGTTGGTGGAGGCGGCCCGGGCCGAGGGGGTGGAGCTCGTCGGCCCGGGCGGTCTGCTCACCGGGTTGACCAAGACCGTGCTCGAGACCGCCCTGGAGGCGGAGATGACCGAGCACCTGGGCTATGACCGCCACGACCGGGCCGGGCAGGAGAACCCCAACTCCCGTAACGGGACTCGCGTCAAGACGGTGCTGACCGAGATCGGGCCGGTGCAGATCGAGGTGCCCCGTGACCGCGACGCCAGCTTCGACCCGGTCATCGTGCGCAAGCGCCAACGCCGTCTGGACGGGATCGACGAGATCGTGTTGTCGCTGACCGCGCGCGGTCTGACCACCGGTGAGGTGGCGGCGCATTTCGACGAGGTCTACGGCGCGAAGGTCTCCAAGGACACGATCTCCCGGATCACCGACAAGGTCCTCGAGGAGATGGGCGAATGGGCCCAGCGCCCGCTCGATGCGGTCTATCCGGTGCTGTTCATCGACGCCATCCACATCAAGGTCCGCGACGGCCAAGTCACCAACCGGCCCTTCTACGTCGTCATCGGCGTCACCGTGGACGGGCACCGCGACATCCTCGGGATCTGGGCCGGCGACGGCGGCGAGGGCGCCAAGTACTGGCTCCACGTCCTGACCGAGATCAAGAACCGCGGCGTCGCCGACGCCTGCATCGTGGTCTGCGACGGGTTGAAGGGCCTGCCGGAGTCGATCACCACCGTCTGGCCACAGGCGCTGGTCCAGGCCTGTGTGCTGCACCTGATCCGCAACACCTTCCGCTACGCCAGCCGCCGCTACTGGGAACAGATGGCCCGGGACCTGCGCCCGGTCTACACCGCGCCCACCGAGGCGGCCGCGAAGGCGCGGTTCGACGAGTTCACCGCGACCTGGGGCGGGCAGTACCCGGCGATCATCGCGTTGTGGCGCAACGCCTGGTCGGAGTTCGTGCCGTTCCTCGACTACGACGTCGAGATCCGGAAGGTCATCTGCAGTACGAACGCGATCGAGTCGATCAACGCCCGCTACCGGCGCGCGGTCAAGGCCCGCGGGCACTTCCCGACCGAGCAGGCCGCGCTGAAGTGCCTCTACCTGGTCACCCGATCGCTGGACCCGACCGGGAAAGGCCGGGCCCGGTGGGCGATGCGCTGGAAGCCGGCGCTCAACGCCTTCGCGATCACCTTCGCCGGACGTATCGTCCCCAGCAACGGAAACTAGCCATCATGACCGGTTACACCGTTCATCTGACACTCCCGTCGCTCGCGCAGGGCGCGGGCGATGTCTGCGTAGGTGATCGCGGTCGACGAGCTCAGGTTTCAACAGCGCGGCCAGCTGCAGCGGGTCGGCGGAATGCGAGCGCTTAGTGCCAAAGCCGTTCAGTTAGCGGTCGCGGCTGCTGGTCAAGGATCTTGTTGCGGCGTGTCGTTGCCGGAGATGGGAGCGGAGCTCCGGTAGGAGAGGGCGTCCTCCAAGACAGCCTCGACACCACCGGGAGCTCCGCTGAGCGCGAATTCTGTCATCACCCGGGTCGTCACCGTGGCCGGTGGGTGTTTCGCTCCTGGTCATCTGGGCGAGTTGACCCGGATTGTGCCCTTCGAGATGGTCGATGCCGCGTTGGTCGAGACCCACAGCGTGCAGCGGCGGCTGCGGTTGTTGCCCTCGCGGGTGGTGGTCTACCTCCTGCTCGCGGCCGGGTTGTTCACCGAGATCGGCTGGTCACAGGTCTGGGCGCGGCTGTGCACGGGCCTGGACGGGCTGGGGGTGGCCACCCCGAGCGCGAGCGCGTTGGCCGCCGCCCGAGCCCGGGTGGGGGTGGCGCCGTTGCGGGTGCTGTTCGACCTGCTGCGCGGCGCCGAGACCGGCTGTGTGCAGATCGGCGCCGCCCGCGCCGCCCGCCCGGGAGTGTTCTGGCGGGGCCGGTTGGTCACCGCGGTGGACGGCACCATCCTGTGCTGCCCGGACACCCCGGCGAACCTGACCGAGTTCAGCAAGGGCGGCAGCTCGCACGGCACCACCACCGGCTATCCGATGGTGCGGGTTCTGGCGCTGGTGGCGTGCGGCACCCGCACGATCATCGACGCGGTGTTCGGCACCGACCGGGTCGGTGAACTCGGCTACGCCCCACAGCTGCTCGCATCGACCCGGGCCGGGATGATCGTGCTCGCCGACCGCAACTTCGCCGCCGCCGACTGGATCACCGCACTGGCCGCGACCGGCGCGGACGTGCTGGTCCGGGTCAAGAACCACCGCCGACTCCCGATCTGCCGCACGCTGGCCGACGGGTCGTCGGTGTCCCGGATCGGCCGGGTCGAGGTCCGAGTGGTCACCGCCAAGGTCACGATCACCACCAGCGACAGCGCCCGGACCGAGACCTACCGGCTGGTCACCACCGTGCTCGACCCCGACGTGCCCGCGGTCGAGATCGTCGGGCTCTACCACGAACGCTGGGAGATCGAGACCTGCTTCGCCGAGCTCAAGTCCACCAGCCTGGGCGGGCGGGTCCTGCGCTCACGCACCCCGACCGGGGTCGCCCAGGAGATCTACGCCCTGCTGATCACCTACCAGGTGCTGCGGATCGCGATCAGCGACACCACTCTGCACCGAGCCGACGTCGATCCCGACCGCGGTAGCTTCACCGTCGCCCGCCACGCCGCCCGTGACCAGCTCATCGCCGCCGCCGGCATCATCGCCGACACCGTGCTCGACCTCGTCGGCACGATCGGCCGCCACGTCCTGGACCAGCTCCTGCCCGCCCGCCGAGTCCGAACCAACCCGCGCGTGGTCAAACGCGCGATCTCCAAGTACGTCGCCAGCACCGCCAAAGGCCGCCACCGCGGCCCCAGCCGCCCCGCGCTGATCACCATCGAGATAGAACCGATCTTGACAGCCCAGCCACCGGACTAACTGAACGGCTTTGCGCTTAGTGCAGGACGCGATCGGCACGAATCTGCTCGAGTTGGACACCCGCGAAGCAGCAGGAGCCAGCTCAAGGTTGTAGTCGCTGGCTGGTGCGATGTCGGTCGCGCTGACCTGAGAGGGCAGGACGTGGGGAGTGCGGCCAGGCGCGCTGCCGAGGCTGCAGCCAGTCGAGCCGCGCGCGGTGCGCGAACTCGCCGAGCCGTTGAGGGCAGCCGGCCAGGATGATGTGTCGGACGCCGAGGTCTACGACGTCGAGGGTCAGCTCGCGGATGGCTGCGGCGCGGGCGGCGTGCACCGCGGTCAGGGCGACGACCCGCCTCTGCGCGGGGGTGCCCCCTGCAGCCGCCGTCCGCGCCCGAGGCTGTAGCAGATCTTGCGCCAGAAGCGATAACACTGTTGGCTTGGTCGGTCACACAGGGTTAGAAGCAGGGAGGCGCATGGATACGGCTGCAGAGGTTGTTGCAGCCGTCCCAGCTGGTGACGATGCGGGTGCGCGCACTGCCGATCTCTACGACTGGCAGGCCGCCATGGCAGCAGTCGACGGTTTGCGGATGTACGTCGATGCCCTGGACCACGAAGGTCAATTACGGCCGAACGCGGCAGGTCAGGTGATCTGCGAGCACCACGAGGACTGGACGTTGGTGCGGCAGCCCGACGCGGAGCTGGTCTCGTGCAAGCATCGTGAGCTTTCGTCCGGTGCGTGGACCACGATCCCGATGCTGGTGGACAAGGGTGGTCTCGCGCACTTGTTCGGTCGCTGGCTCGCGCTGGATGAGAAGCCAAATGTGCGGCTGGTGACCTGCGCTGGCCTTGCCGCAGGGCTCCCGCGCAAACTTGCTACCGCCACGAATCTCCTCAGAGACGAAGACACTGGCCGCAGCCTTGACGCAGCTGCCCTGGCTGCGATCGAGGAGATCACGGCTCTCTTCGCTCGGGAGCTTCTATTTCATCGCGACGGCCTGCCGAAAGAGTGGCAGGCGCCCGCAGATGCCAAGGCAAAGACCTATGTGGTGCTCGATGATCATATTGTGAAGGCGCGGCGGTTCCTCGCCCAGCTTGTCATCGAGGCACCTCGCCCTAACCGTGATGTCATCGCGCATGCGGCGCCAACCATGTTCGCCGGTCCAGCTGTGCAGAAGATCGGCGCCCCAGAGGACGCTTGCTCAGCCGTGTGGGAAGCGGTACTGCAGCTGTTTCGGGCACGGATGCGCGCCCGCGGGCCAAGAGAGTATGGCGACCTTCCCGTCGTCTTCGCCGCGTCTCCGGGCTCCGACAGTGCAACATCGGAAGCTGCGACCAAGGGCGCGCTCGAGGGCCGGATCGTCGACCTTAACGATATTGATATCGCCATCCGCGTCGCCCTGCGCAATCCCCGGGGCTACATGCCACTCTCCGTCCCCGCCCAGCACACCAGGCTTAGTGTCAAGATGGCTCGCGGAGGATGCTCGGAGACTAGCATTGCTCGGGCAGAACAGTTGCGGACCGCCTTCAAACGGTATCGACGCGAACGTGACACCAGTGCGCCCGGCGCCATCGCCGAACAGCGAAACCTAGAACGCCACTTGATGCGCATCGCGGACGATGCGACGCACATCGCGCGGGCCCCCACAGGCACTTGGGGTACCCCGCTGTGGCACTCCCTGACACAACTGCTCAACGATGCTTCTACTGCGGAGTGGCTCGACGGACTAGATGACGACCTCGCGCTCGGAGGGATCTGCGACCTTACCGCGCAATGCCAGATTTGGTTTAGCCCGTACTTCGATGTCAAGGCGGAAATGAAGCGTCTACGCGGCGAACGGGTGGACAGCCGTGACATCGCCTAGCCGCGCCGAGGTACTCGAAGTTGTGCGCGATGATCTTGCATACCATCAAATGCGCGTATTGCTGCTGGTCGCAGCAGTTGCTGCGAGCGACGGTCACAGCCGAAAGCTCGATGGCCTGACCAAGTTGGCCAAGCTGGACTTTCTTGTGCGATACCCCTCCCAGGCGCCACGGGTTCTCGATGATCTCGACGCCACAGACGGGCGCCTCCACATTCCAATGGACGCCGACGCCACCGACGTTGAGGCGCCTATGACCCGGTACAAGTACGGACCTTGGGACGATCGATATTACCCCGTCATCGGCGCCCTCGTGGGACGTGGCCTACTTCGATACTCAAAAGGGCGGCGCGGAAGCGTTGCCCTGGCACCCACACCGGCTGGCCGGCGACTCGCCGAAAGTCTCGGCCGCTCGGAGGCGTGGCACGAAATCAGCGATCGATGTGACGCCATCGCACAGGCATCTGGCGGCCTTACAGGAAACGCCCTGAAGGATCTCATCTACCGCCACCTGCCCGAGCTCATGGACCGCCCCCAACGGCAGGTAATTTGATGACTACGCGCTTCCGTATCGACGTCGTGCGCCTCGACACCACGCAAGGGGATGTCACCTACCGATTCCCGTCTCCCCTCACCGTGCTGGCCGGGCCTGTAGGAGTCGGCAAGAGCACCCTCTTTGAACTGATCAAGTTCGCAGTCGGCGGGAACGCTGAACTCACTCCTGTAGTTGACCAGTACGTCCGCGACGTCGAGGTACACCTCACGGTGGGACAGGAACGGTACGGCCTTACCCGCAGCCTCGATTCCACCAAGCGCAACACCATCCGCGTCACCGACCTCATCACTCGAGAACGCCTCCCCGACCGGTTCGTCTCCCGCGAACCCATGTTGAGCACGCTGCTTCTTGAAGCGCTGGGCTTACCGACTGATATGCGTGCGGCGGCGCGCACGAGACCGACGACCAACGCTGGCGACCGGATCTCGTTCGCTGACATCTTCACCTTCATGTACGTGCGCCAGGCCGATATTAACCGGGATATCGCGTCCAGCCAGGAAAACTACCGAGAGCCCAAACGCAGGTCGGTGTTCGAGGTGCTGTTCAGGATTACCGACGCGGCCATCCTCAAGACCCGATCTGAAATCGCCGAACACAACGCCGAGCTACTTAAAGCCGAGAACAACTACGAGGTCGTACTACAGTTTCTCCGCGACAGCAACACAGCCAACCGCATCGACGCCGAAAACGCCCACGCCACAGCAGTTGAGGCGGAGGCCGCGGCAGATACACGGCTACGCGAGTTGCGCGAGTCGCTTGCCCCCGTTGAGGACCGCGCGACACAGACACTGCGTGATCTATTGAGCGAAGCCGAACGAACCACCAATGATGCCCGCCAAACGGCCGTCGTGTTAGCGCAGCAGCAAATTGACTACACTAAGGAACGCCGCCGGATTGTTCAAGAACTAGATCGACTCGGACGGCTCAAAGACGCCGGCGAGCGCCTCGCTGATTTCGAGTTCAAGGTCTGCCCACGGTGCATGCAAGACGTTGGTAGGCGCCACGCAGATACCGACCTATGCCGCCTCTGCCTTCAGCCCGATCCCTTAGAGGCTCAAGTCTCGCCAGAGGGTGCGGCCAGCTACAGCTACGAGCAACGTCAACTCACTGAGCAGCTTGATGAGCTCGACGACCAGGTCGCTGCAAGCGCTGACCGGCTGGTCGAAGTGCAACGCGTCGTCGAGCACCGACAATCGTTGATCTCCCAATTGACATCCGACCTCAGCCTCAGAACCAGGGATAGAATCACACCTCAGCTGCAAGTATTCAACGATGTGACCCAGGATTTAATGGAAGCGCGCGCTCGCCAATTAGCGCTCGAGGGTGTCCTACGGCAATGGGATCGAGCGGACGACCTCGGAAGTGCCTCCGACCGGATCAGGTCCGAAATCGAGCGCCTACGCGCGTCCCTGCAAAGGGATGAAGAACGACTTGACGATCGCAAGACAGAGATCTTCAATGAACTCGATGCAGAGTTCTCCGCAACAGTCGCAGCAATGGGCGTGCCGGGAATCGAGCAGGCACGTATGGACCGCAACACCTACCTGCCTCTTTTGAACGGAACGCCTTACAAGAGGGTAAGTCCTGCTGGAGGTATTCGAACAGCGACCCAAGTCGCTTACTGGCTGACTCTCATGACGGTTGCATTGCGTCGACGCGACACCGAGTACCCTGCGTTCTTACTCATCGACAGCCCCCGGACGTCACTAAATGACGACCAACTGGCAGCAGCCCTCTATCGACGCATCGTCACAAGAGTCGCGGCGGCAGAGGATCGACTGCAAATCATCATGGGCGACAACGAGCTGCCCAGCACCTACCGGCGCCAGTACGAACAGATCGACTTCACCTACGACAACCCGACAATTGGCACAGTTGCCCATCCCGGTCCCGCAGTTGAAACCCTCACGCCGGACGAGGTCGAAGATGTGGATTAGCTTCGCCGGAGCCGACCCTCTTGGTGCTCACAGCAGGTTTACGAGCCGGGGGAAACATCAACAGGACGCGCGATGATCACCGTTCAGTAGCGCCCGATGCGGCATCCGGCCTGGCGACTGCACTGTAGGTAGGCGCGGCGGACACTATTGACGACCCACCCGAGAATCAGTGTCCGCCACACGTGGTCGCTCTGTTATCGCACGATTCCGTCCCGCTCGTGCGCCCCAAGCGCGCCGTAGACCACTAGCTGATCTTCATTCGCGCAGCTCAGAAAACGTACACGCCCGTCCATTATGACGGCCTGACCGACTACGGATCGATCACGGTCCGACCACAGTACGAGCAGCCGAACGAGGGCCATGGATGCCGACGTAGCCGGCGAGTCCTCAGCCGCCGTTGAGGGGCTCGAACCGGGCGTGGATCACGCGCGACTGAGGGGGGCCTACCTGAGGGCCAATCGACACGCACCAGTGTGGTCCTGTAGGGACGTCGACGGGCGACGCGAGTCGTTGACCTGCGCACACTTGGTGCTAAGGGATGCAGCCGACCTGCTTGTCACGAGGGGGGTCATACGGCCACCGGGTCCGCTCCAGCGGAGCGGACCCGCCCGTGCTGGTCAGCGCGGGCTGACTTCGCCGGCGAGGCAGCTGAGTTCCTGCAGGGTGTGCTGCAGCAGCGTGGCGAGCTGCTCGGTGGCGCTGAGGGCGTAACCGATGTCGGCGTTCGCGGCGGCGTAGACGAGGTCGTCGCGGGCCTGGCAGACCTGGGCTTCGAGGGCCTGCAGGCGGGTGGCGCGGGTGTCGGTCTCGGTGATCTCGCGGGTGGTGGTCATCAGGGCCTCCGGTGCTCGGTGTCGCTGGAACGCGGCTCTGCCTCAGCGCGCCGGGGTGGGGGCCCGCAGGGCCGGCGGGGGTTCTGGGCTCGTCCGAGCGGGTGGGAACGCCGCAGGCGTCCGAGCGCAGCGAGGCCTGTCCCACCCGGTCGGATGGGCTCGGGTTCATCGCCGCTCGCCCCACCGCGGTGTGCTGACCCTCGGGGCGATCCATCGGTGCCGTGCGCCGGAGGCACGTCCAGTCACTTCCCGGCGGCACCATCAAACTCGAGCGCGAGGTGTTCAGACCGAGCAACCACGGATCAGCCACGGGGAATCCGGGACTCCCGACACCCGGAGGTTGACGGCCAGCTGGTCCCGTTCCGCACTCCTTCCGCGGTCAGCGGTGGCGGGGGTCGACGAAGACGACGATCGCTTCGGCGACCCGCTGCGGGTCGTCGCCGAACCCGTGCTCGACGGCCAGGGCGGTGCCGAGTTCGGCGGCGCGCCGGTAGTGGCCTCCGAGGCTGCCGTCGAGGGCGAGGTCCAGGAACCGTCGGGCGGCGTCGTGGTCGAGGTTCGCAGCGTCGAAGGGCCCACCGTCGTCAAGATCGTCGTATCGAGTCGTGGTGACGGCTGGCGGTCGAGCAGGCTGTCCGCCCGGTTCGCCCGCGGCCGGTGCGTCGGTGCGGCGGGACCGGGTCCAGCGGCGGCCAGGGCCGAGTGCGGCCAGGACCTCGGACAGGTCGGGCTTGTGATCGTTGGACCAGCTGAAGTTCACCAGGTCGGTGATGACGAGCACTGTCACGGCCGCCCGAACGACGGGTGCGCAGCGGCGTCGAGCGGGGCGGTGGGGTGCGGGCATGGCGGGTCTCCGGGGCATGCGGTCGGGTGGGGACGCCGCCGGTGCCCCGAGCACGCCGGCGTCGGGGTCCCGCAGGGACGGCGCAGGGGTGGGGGCTCCTTCGAGCGGGGGCAACGCCGGCAGGCGTCCGAGCGGAGCGAGGCCTGTGCCGCCGCCTCGGACCGGGGCCCTGCCATCCCTTGGGTCGCCATGGCCCCGCGGCCGGTGTGCTGGCCTGTCGGCGGACCCGCCCGGCGCCCCGGGACCCGCGACCGATCACTCGTCGGTGACGCGGTGCGGGAATCGGTCGAGATGACGGGGCCGGTGGGTGCCGTACGCGAGGCCGTCGGTGATGTCGCGATCGACCTGCCGGGCGGTGTAGCCCTCGACCCCGAGGAAGTGGTTGGCGGCGTCGGTGAGAACGGCACGGGCCTCGGGAGCGGTGAGGGCGCCGCCTCCGACCCACTGCCCGAGCCGGCGCGCGGCCCGCAGCAGGGTTCGGTGTCGTTGCCCGACCAGTGCGGCGGTCACGTTGCGCCGCTCCCCCTCGACGACCGCCCGCAGATAGGCCTGTGCGCGCCACCCCGACAGCGCGAGCTCGTCGACGTACAAGCTCGTCGTGGCCGGAGAGTCGGACTCGGGTCGGGGGGTGAGGGCGGCGGCCAGCCAGCCGGGCAGCTGTGCGACGGGGCGCCGTAGCTCGCGGTAGGAGCCGGAGGTCAGGCGGGACCCGGCGGCGAGCACGTACCCGCCGTGACCGCGGGTGTCGATGCACCAGCCCAATGCACCCTGGGTGTTGCGCAGGGTCGCGCCGTTGGGTTGGTGGAAGTACAGATGCCGCCCACCGGACGGAGTCACCACCGTGTAGGTGACCGGGAGCGGCTCCCCGGCAGCGGCCGCCAGGCGCGCGAGGACCTCGGCGCCGTCGTGGACACCGGCCCACTCCCTAGGCGGGTCGCGGCCGTCGCGGTCGAGGTCGACGACCAGCAGACCCGCCTTACCGGTCGCGAGTCCGATGTTCCACGCGCGTAACCACCACTCGGTGATCTGGTCGGGATCGGTGGTCGCCGCGTCCTCCCAGCCGGTGATCGCCGGGACCTTCGCGCGCGGCCGGACAGGGAACACCGGCCACCCGAGACCGGCCGCATGAAGCGCGGCCCGAGCGAGCCACCCGAGCGGCTCCGCCGATACGGCCGGCGCCCGAGCGCCGTGCCGGGGGCCGGTGCCCAACGGGGCCGCTCGAGCGTCGCGGTGCGCGGCTGTCGGTCGGCCGGGCTCCTGTCGGATGTGGTTGTGCATCGGGTTGTCCTCCTCGCGTCGGAGCGCCGGGACGGCCCGCGGGCGCGGGCCGCGCGCCACACCGTCGCCGCGGAGCGTGGTCGTGGCGTGGCTGGCGCGTGGTCGCGCTCGTGGGCACGGTGCGGTGTCGACGCGAGGGGGCCCCGACGACGTCGGACTGTGCGCGTGCCGGTGGGCCCGGACCGTCGTGGTCCGGGCCCACCGGCTGTCGCTCAGTCGGACCCGACGAGTTCGAGCGGGGGACGCTCGGCGTCGCGGTCGGGTGCGGTATCGCTGTCCGCGGCCGGCGGCTCGGCGTCGGGCGGCGGGGTGGTGGTGGCGCGCGGGTTGCGGACCAGGGTGGCGGTGGCGTAGCGCAGGCTTGCGGCGATGTCGGCGGCCTCGATCTGGATCCGGCGGATGCTGGTGCCGTCCTCGCGCTTGTAGGTGTCGTCGGCGAACTCGCCGGTGACTGCGACCGGGGTGCCCTTGTCCAGGCTCGCGGCGACGTTCTCGGCCAGGGCGTTGAAGCACACGACCCGGTGGAACACCGCGGGCAGGTCCACCCAGTTCCCGGTCTGCCGGTTGAGCCGGCGGCGGTTGGCGGCGATGGTGAAGGTGGCGACAGGGACGCCGGCGCGGGAGTGGCGCAGTTCGGGCTTGCCGGTGAGGTTGCCGTGGACGGTGATCTTGTTCATGACGGTTGCTCCCTGGTGCTCGGTGGTTGGTGGGTGACGCGGCCCTGGCCTCAGCGCGCCGCGGGCGGGGTCCCGGTAGGGACGGCGGGGGTTCCGGGCTCGTCCGAGCGGGGTGGGAACGCCGTCAGGCGTCCGAGCGCAGCGAGGCCTGTCCCACCCGGTCGGACCGGGCCGGGGTTCATCGCCGCTCGCCCCGCCTGCGGTGTGCTGACCTTCGGGCGTCTCCTGCCCACGCCGTGCCCCAGGACGCCACCGGCGGGCACACGTCATCACGACACGCCGCCAATGCCCACGCGATGCGCTCCAGCCGCGCCTCGGTCAGCCCGACGTCGCTCGGCGCACCAGCCGGTGGACGATCCAGCCCTGCACGGGCGGAGACGGCGGACGCCTCCGGTCCTCGCCGGTGTACACCACGCCGTCGATGCTGATCGACCAGTCGCCGTCGCGGGCGTCGTCGTGGCGACGGTGCTGGGCGCGGGTATGCACGGTGAGTGGTTCGTTGGTGGGCAGGTGCGCGGTCGCGGTGACGTCGACGACGATGATCGCGCCGTCGCCCAGCACGGTCTCTGCGTAGTGCAGGCAGGTCGGGTGGGCGCCGGTGTGGCGGCAGGTCTCGACGAGTAGGCCGCGGGCGACGTTGTGGGCGCCGAGCATGCCGACACTGCCGCGCAGCGGGATGTTGCTGCGCACCTCCGGGCGCAGCAGGTAGCTGCGGCTCCAGTCGTACGGGGTGAAGCAGCCCGGCCCAGGGACATCACCGGTCCTCCTCTCGGTGGAGAACCGGGTGGGTCGCCGCAGCGGCCCCACCCGGCGTAGATCAGACGGCGGTGGACGTCTCGTCGGCGGCCGTCATGCCGTCTTCGGCGATGACCTCGATGTCCGCACGGTCCTGCGAGCCGCCCTCGGCACGGACGGAGTCAGTCGGCGTAGGGGTGTCGGCGGCCCCAGACGGCGTGGCGTCGTCGTCGGAGAGGACGAGTTGTTCGACCGGGGACAGCGGGTAGCCCCAGTCCCGCAGCGCGGTGAAGTAGCTGCGGTTCTCCCGGGTCGGGTTGCGCCAGCTCTGGCGGCCGGTGGCGTCCTCGGCCGCCCCGAGCAGCACCGCGAGGATCAGCTGCGTGGCCCTCGCCGGGGTCGCGGTCGCGGTGAGGGATTCGATCGGGTTCGTGCGCCCCACATAGACGCTGCCGGTGGCGGTCAGGCCCAGCAGCTCGCACGCGGTGGGGTGGCCCGATTCCATCGCCCGGCGCAGATCGTGCCCGGCGCGGGCAAGTGTCGACGCGATGAAGGGCAAGGCGTCGCGCGGAGCACTACGGCGAGACAGGAAACCGCGCAGCCAGTCCCGGCGCACCGTCGCGGCGGAGTCCCAGTCCTTGTTGTTCGCGATCACCCGGCGCCGTTCGGCCTTGGCCTGCTTGGCGGCCTGGGCGAGCTCGCGTGCCACCGCGCCGTCGCCCCCGCCGTCCCCGGCGTCGGTTAGCGCGACATGGCCCCAGCGGGCGATGTGGCCGTGCTCGTCGGGGGCGGTGCACCAGTGGACGACCTTGACCTGGGGCTCGCGGTCCCAGCCGCGGTGCACCTCGACGGTGGCCGCGTGGCCGGGGCACACGCTGTGGGTGTCGGCGTCGAGCTCGGTCCTGCTGGGTGTCTGCGCGTCGAGCCGCAGCCCGCTGATCTGCGCCGCGGTCCCAGTGTTGTCGGGATCGAGGACCCGCACGCCCTGCCCGGTGAGTTCGGCGACAGTGTCGGCGACCTGACGGGCGTCGGCGCGCTGATCGCGCAGCCGCTGCGCGACGTGCGCGAACTGCGCGGGCTCCTTGGCCGCGGTCACGGTGAGCACCTTGACCGCCTCGACATCCGGGCCGTCCGGACCGTCGAACTCGGCGATGACCGCGACCTGGTCCAGGGTGAGGTCGTAGCGCTCCATCGCCGCGGCGGCGAGCTCGCTGCGCGCGACCGTGGTGGTCAGCTTGACTCGGGCGGTCGGGACGTGGGTGCGGCGGGCGATCTGCCCCGCAGTCAGACCCAGGTCGAGCAGCTGCTGGTGCGCCCGCACCTCGTCGACCTCGCAGGTCCCGGCGCGGTGCTGGTTCTCCTCGAGCTGATCGACGATGCGGTCGATCACCTCGCCACGGTCCTCGGCGTCCGGGTCGTCTCCGGGCTGGCCGGGCTCGACCAGCACCGGGACGGTGGGGCGGCCGGTTTCGACCGCGGCGAGGGTGCGGCGCTTGCCCTTACGCACCACCAGCGCGCCGTGGTCGTCGCGGCGGGCGATGATCGGTTCTCGGACGCCGCGGTCGGCGATCGAGCGCAGGAACGGCTTGTCCAGTGCGACGTCGCGGCGCACGTTCGCGCCGATGACCAGCGTCCGCGGATCGATACGCAGCAGCTCGCCCACCGGCTCGTCGTGGCTGGTGGACGTGTCGGCGTCGGCCGGCTCTCGCGCGTCACCGGTCACGGCGCCAGCAGTGGTGGCGGCATCGGCGGTCGAGTCTGAAGCGGGCCGGTCGTCGATGGCCGGCGGTTCGTCGACTCGCGCGATGGCGGTGATTGTCTGGTCGGGGTTGGCGGTGAGTGTCACGGCTGGCTCCTGGGAGGGTGGGCCGGAGCGTGGCTCCGGCGGTTCGGGCGCCCCGGTGCGGGGCGCACTCGTCCGGGCAGCGCCGTCCGCGGCGGGCGGGGGTTCCGGCTGCGCCACTCGAGGTGGACCGGCGACGGTCAGAGGTGACCGGCTCGGGTCGGCGGTGCGACGGTTCACCCCGATGGCGACGGCCGGGTCCATCGGCCGTGGCCGCGGGGCGGCGATGCCAGAGTGCGGCGCCGCGCACACCTGGGCGTCCGCGCCGACGGCAGATGACCCAGACGGCATCGTGATCAAACGACAGCTCGGCGTCACCACCCGCCCTGCTCACCGAACCGGTCGACCGGCTACTCACCCAGCTGCACCTGGGCGGCACCGGCTACGCGGGTTCCTCCGCGACACCGGCGCGGGCACCTGGTCCGGGGACACGGGCGACGGCAGCTGGCTACCGTCGACTCCGACCCCGGCAGGTCGCGGCGGGCTTCGCCAAGGCGGACCGCAACCCTCGGGGGCACCGTCGCAACCGTCGTCGCGACCACGCCGCTGACGCGCTCGGCCGCGTGTTCAGGCACGCCGACCGAGCGCAATCCACGGCTCAGTCCGAACGCTCTCCAGCATCGGTGACAGGCGAGCGCTCCGCCGGGTGGTCGCTCACTGCCGCTCGGCCATCCAGGCGCCGGCGCCGGTCTGGGTGACGATCAGGTCAGCGATCTGTTCCTCGGTCTACGCGGACCTGCACGTCGGCGTCCCGGTCGGCGGTATCGGGGCCGACCCGCAGGTCACGGGTCGAGGCCAGCGACGGCCGTCCCAGTCGAACCGGCCCGGCCCGGCATGCACCGCCCTCGGGAACGCTCACACCGGGTCCTCGGTCGGCGCACCGGCCAGCAACACCGCGACCCCACCACCCGGGGTGTCGATCACACACTCGACACCCGCAGCGCGGACCTGCTCGGCGACCCGGTCCAGATCGACCACGGCACACCCGACGGCGAGAACGGGCGCATCATCGCCCGCCTCCCGCCTCCCGCCCCACGTCGCCGGCCAGGTGGTGCGCTCCCCCGCGGCGGGCCGTCGTGATCACGCGGCCGTCGAGCTGGCCGACCGCGAGGTCCGGATCGATCCCCAACCGGGCGAACCACTCGGAGACGATCGCGACGACGTTGCCGCCGTTCCACGACCCGTCGTTCTGCTCAACGCTCTTGAGCTGCACGAACAGGGCGAGCACGGCTCGGACGCCGGGTTGGTCGACATCGAGCACCAGGCGCTCGTCGGGCTGCTGCCCTGCCAGCAGGTCGGCCACCCCGGCGGCGGGCACCACGCGCGGCGGGAGCGGGTCACGGCCGCGCAATCGGTCGATCTCGGCGTCGACACCGACGGTCGGGGGGTGACCGACGCTGCGGGCCCGGATCTGCTCCATCAACGCGATCGCCGCCCCTCGCCGGTGCGCGCGACGCCAGCTCGCGTCGGTCCACACCCGCAGCCCGTCGTCGGGCTCGATCAGGTCCCGGCACGCAAGCAGCACCCGGTCCTGCGGCCGGAAGCTCGCCGGGGTGCCGTCGGGATGTTCGGCGTCATACACCATCAGGTGCACGACGTCGTCGACCACAGCGACCCGGGCCACGAGGACGTACGTGGCGGCGCCGTGGTTGGGCTGGTGGATGAGGTCCCCGAGGCGCAACTGCCCGGCGGGGATGGTCGGGAACGAGCTCACGTGCTGGATGGCGGTCACTGCGGTGGTCCCTTCTCGGAGATGAGCTGAATGGGCGGGGCCGGACCCGGCAGACTCGCCCGGGCCCGGCCCCGCCGCGTGATCGATGCGTGGTTATGCGGCGTGGGCGGCGGCCAGGGCCATCGCGCGCAGCCCGTGGCGCTCCAGGTCGTGCGCGGCGTCGGCGTCATCGAGGGTCTGCGCGGCCGACGTCACGGCGTGCAGGACGCCGCCGCTGGTGATGTCGGAGCCGGAGATGAAGTGGGCCAGGATCGTGGCCTGCGCCTCGGTGGTGAACCGCAGCGCCTTCCCGACGTGCTCCAACGTCGCGGCCGGGTCGGTGATCGCGACCCCGGCGGCGCGAGTGATCTCGGCGAGCTTCGCCCGGACGTAGCCGCGGTCCAGGAACGTGGCCACGGCATCGCGGGCCTGCTTCACGACCAGATCGAGCACGGCGTCCTGGGTATCGGCCGACCAGCGCACCACCCCGTCCGCGAGACGGCCGCCGAGGTGGACCTCACGGACAGCATCCTTGGTGATGGTCATGCCGTTATCGCAGACCTGAACGGTGAGCTGCGGGGTCAGCGAGAACGAGCCGTGCCCGGTCTCGGAGTTCGACACCACGAACCCGGCGAACACCACCGGGTTCTCCGCCCCCCGCGCCCCGGTGAACGGAGAGCGGTACCCGGCCAGCAGCTCGGGGGCGTACTCGGCGACCTGCGGAGCGCGGACCCTCACGTACATACGGCGCTCGGTCAGGTCACAGCCGGCGATGTCTACCGGCACCCCGGCGGTGTGGATGCCCTGCAGCGCGGCCATCAGGACGTCGAGGTTGTCCACCATGCGGTAGGAGTCCGACAGGAACGCCCGCGCCACCCCGGTCCCGCCGTCCGGGTCGTGCAGGCCGCGGACCAGGAACCGGCGGTCCGGTTCGTCGGCCAGCCAGGTGTTGACGTTCGCGTCGTAGAGGCCCAGTTGCTCGGTGCGTAGCCGTCGCAGGTAGGGCAGCGGGATGCCGAGCTTGTCGGCGATCCCGGCGTCGGCCGTCGCGGTCGGACGCAGCACGGTCTCGCCGACCGTCACACCGTCCGGGGACAGTCGGGGTTCGCCGACCCCGATCAACCGCAGCTGGCCGTTCTCGGCGAGGAGGTGTCGAGCGGGGGCGACGACGTCCAGCTTCGCGGCGTGCTGGCGCTGCAGCAGTGTCACCAGATCGTCAACGGTCGCGTTGCCGGCGGTCAGGAACGTGTCGGCGCTGGTCATGATGGCCTCCGGAGATCGAGGTACGCCCGGCGGGGCGCAGGGCGGCCCCACCCGGCTGCGGTGGGGCGCGACTCGCCCGCCCGACGTCCGCGCCGAGCCGGAGCGATCGGGCGCTCGCCCGATCGATGTGAGACCGCCACGTTTCCCGTCCCGCGATCGGCATTCCCGGATCGCGGTCTCACTCGGATCGGGCTGGGCGCCTGGAGCGTTCGCGGCGAGGGCCGGACGTCGGGCAGGGTCGCAGGTCCACCGCTGTCGGTGAGACGCTCAACACCGGGGCGAGTCGGACGGGGTCTCGACGGCACGTGAAGACTGACTTGCTCGGCAGTTGGAGCCTCAGCGGACAGGTCAACACGCCACGCCGCTCGGCGACCACCGGCACGGTCCTGCTGCGCACCGATGCGTTCACCGAGGTCACCATCGACGCCGAGCTGCGCACCGCGCGCGTGGGGGCAGGCACCCGTTAGGCCGACGTGGTCCCGCGCGTCTCGGAGCCGGGGCTGGCCGCGCTGCACGGCTCGACCCGGATGTGAGCGTCGCTTGCTACACCGCCGGCGGCGGGGTGGGCTGGTACGGCCGGGCAGTCGGCCTGGCCGCCGGCAGCGTGACCGCCATCGAGCTGGTGACTGCGGACCGCCGGCTGCGCCCCCGGCGCGGTGTGCGCCTCACCGGCCGCCTCATCGCGGTCGACGGCGACATCGTGTCCCTCACCTGCGGCGACCGGCAGCAGGTGGACGCGGTGGTGTGGGCCACCGGGTACCGGCCCGACTACTCCTGGTTGCCCGCCGTCGCGGTCGGCGCGGACGGCTGGCCACTGCACCGCCGCGGCGTGAGCCCGGTGCCGGGCCTCGGGGGTGCTGGGCCTGCCCTGGTTGCACACCCGGGGTTCGGCGCTCGTCGGGTGGGTGGGCCGGCACGCGAGTTGGCTCGCCGAGCAGCTCGGCTGAGCCCACGTGCCACGGGATGGACCGGCGCCGGCTGGAGCGCCGAAAACCGGAGGCCGGCGCCGCCTCAGGCATTCGTGGCGCCGAGCAGCTTCGACAGCAGCGCTCGGAGCTCCCGGTGCCCGCGCTCGCCCAGGATCTCGGTCACCTGCTCCTCGATGCCGTCGATCGTCTGACGCCCGGCCGCCACGGCGTCCCGGCCACGCTGGGTGAGAACGATCAGTTTCGCCCGGCCGTCGCCGGGGTCGCGACGACGCACGACGTACCCCATGTCCACGAGCTCGTCAACGAGTTCGCCCATGGACTGAGGGGTCATGTCCGCCTTGCGCGCGAGCTCGGTGAGCCGCGAGCCGTCGGGAGAGATCTGGGCGAACACGGCGGAGTGCTTGGGCTTCTGCGGAAAGCCGGCACCGACCACGCCCTCGACGATCTGGAAGCCCAGCAGGCTGTAGGCCTGGCCCAGCATCGACACCGTGTTCAACCGCTCCTCCATTGACAACGACCCGTCCACAAAGTATTAAGGCTACCTGAGTATCTCGGACACCGCGCCAGCGGGGCGGGAAGGAGTGATGACCATGACGCGCGTCGGGACGGGCACGTTGCCTGCCACCTCGGTTCCTCTATGGGTGAGCCGTGCCGGTGCGGTCTGCATGTCGGCGGGCATCCTCGGAGCTGCCAGCGGCATCCTGTTGGCCGTGTACCCGGGCCAGGTGCCCGAGGAGATGTTCAGCTATCCACTCACGGCGGACGGGTTCACCGTCATCCAGGTCTGGTTCTTCGTCCAGCACCTGGGATTGCTCGCCGGCATCGCGGCACTCGCACGGGCGCAGAACATGGCGCCGGGTCGGAGCGCCCGCTGGGGCACCGGCCTCGCAGCAGCGGGCATGGCAATGCTCGCCGTCACCGAACTGATCGCCATCACTGCACGCGACTCGACCTATCCCGGCGACGGCACCGGCCTTCTCGACGCGCTCTACGGTGTCTCCACCATCGCGGTCGGTGTGGGACTGGTCCTGGCCGGCATCGCGGTGCGCCGCGGGGGACGCTGGACCGGGTGGCGCGGACTCGTGGTGCTGGTCGCCGGCATCTTCGTGTTCGTGCCGATGTTGCCTGCGTTGATGGGCCCGTTCGTCCTCGCACGCCTGGCCATCACGGCCTGGATGCTGCTCTTCGCGGCCCTCGGCTACGCGCTGTGGAGGGCCGACACGTGATGGGCCGCCGCGCGATGGGCGACCGCGCGATCACCGGTGCAGCGGCACCGGTCGCGGACATGGCCACCGGTCATCCGCGCGGCGACTCGTCGCCGTGGACCTGGGTCGCCGGGGGCGCGGTCTGCGGACTCGCCTGGTCGGCCGCACTCCGTGGCTACATGGTCGAACTCGTCGGGGCCGGGTCGACCTTCACCTGGACCGGGACGTTCGGCGCACTCCTCCTGCCCGGCGCGGTCACCGGCGGGCTGCTGGGATGGGCCGAGTACCTGCGGCGGTCCGGGCCGCCGCGCGGGTGGCGGTGGCTGGCTCTCGCGCCGCTGACCCTCGCCGCCGCACCCATGCTGATGCCCGGCGCAGTCACCACACTCGCGACGACCGGTATAGGAGGCGGGGCGATCGCGGTCGGGCTGATGGGCATCGTGGGCGGGTACGCATTGTCTGGACGCGGTCGTCGGTGGCCGAGGGTCGTGTGCGGTGTCGCCGGCGTCGGTTTCGCGGCCGCCCTCGCCGCAACGGTTCCAGGGATGACCAATCCTTCACAGTCCCTCACCGACCCCCGAGGAGCCTGGGCGGCGGTACTGGCGGGGTCCATATACGCCGTGCTCGCCCTCGGCTGTTCGATCCCCCACCGGCGCGCCGTGTCGCCGAGCGTCGAACCACTGAGGAGCGGCCGCGTCACCTGAGCGTCGACAGGAACGAGGAAGGAGCACCACCGTGGTCGTCATCGCGAATCAGACCGTGGTCGCATGCACGCCCGAGGAACTCTTCGATTACTGCGTCGACATCCGCAACGAGGTCGAGTGGAACCCCACCGCGACGTCGGTGGAGAAGCTGACCGACGGCTCGGTGGGCGTCGGCACGAAGTTCCTCGCCCGCTGGAAGGGCGCGCCGTCGGCGATCGAGGTCGAGTGCCTCGAGTTCGATCGGCCGCGGCGATGGGTGCACGACAACGGTGGGCCGGTCGCCGTGACCTTCACCGGCAGCGTCAATCCGGTCGACGGCGGGTCGCTCCTGCGCGTCCGGTTCGACACGCGCCCGCGCGGGTGGTTCCGGCTGGTGTTCCCGCTGTTCGTCGTGATGACGCGCCGGCACGAGAAGGCGAACATGACGCACCTGCGAGAAGCGGTGGAGCGGCGCGCGGGTGTCGTCCCCGGACCGGCCGCCCGCGAGATGCCGATCATCCACCGGATCTTCCGGCGCCAGTTCGCCGAGGTGCGCGCGCTGCTGCCGGAGGTACCGCCTGGCGATGCGGCCCGAGTCGGCGCGGTCGCCGGCCACCTCGGGTTCCTGCTCGACAGCCTGCACATGCACCACACCACCGAGGACGACCTGATCTGGCCGAAGCTGCTCGACCGCGTCGGCCGCGACGCCCCACTGGTGGAGCGGATGGAGGCGCAGCACCAGCGCATCGACGGGTTGGTGTCCGAGGTGCGCACGGCGCGGTCGGCGTGGCGCGCGGATCCGGCACCGTCCACGTCCGCGGCGCTCGCCGACCGCATCGGCGAATTCCTCGTCGTTCTCGACGAACATCTCGACGAGGAGGAACAGCTCGTGGTGCCCCTGATCGACCGGCACTTCACCGCGGCCGAGTGGCAGGACGTCGGCGAGCGCGGTTTCGAGAAGTTCACACCGGCCCAGCGGTGGATCGCGCTCGGGCAGATGCTGGAGGTCGCGACCCCGGCCGACGCGGCGATGTTCCTGGACGACCTGCCGCTGCCGGTGAAGGTGCTCTGGCGGATGATCGGCAGGCGCCGCTACCGCACCTACATCACGGCCGTCCGCGGTGAGCGGCCGAGCTGAACCGGGGCGCGCGATGACCGCGGCGGCCGCTGCCTGCTCGATCTTGCTCGGTCTAGGCTTCGGCCTTCCGGGCGCGTACGGCGCGTGGTTCTACGCGCGCACCGGCGAGGTGTGGACGCTCCTCGGCTTCCCGACCTACGGCGGCGGGCTGTTCGAGCGCTGGGGATGGCCGACGAGTGTCGCCCTGCTGCTCGGGTTCGTCGCCGTGTGCGTCGCCGAGGTCGTGGCCGGCGTGCTGCTCTTGCGCGACGCCCCGGCAGCCTTGTGGCTGGCACTGGCCCTCCTGCCGTTCGAGCTCGTGTTCTGGATCGGGTTCGCGCTGCCGTTCGGCCCACCGCTGGGACTGGCGCGCACCGCGCTGGTGGTCGCCGCCCTCGTAACCGGCGACGCCTGACGCGGCCACGCCAGACAAAGCCTGGCGGTCTACCTGATCGGGTTCAGCTCGCCGACGACGTCGGCGACCCACCGGCAATTACACCGACCGATACACCGACCCGAGTGAACGAGGAGCAGAGGGATGGACCCGAGACGGACCGCCCGATGGGCCACCGCGGCCAGGCTCTCCGGCCTTCGAGGAGGCACGATGGCTGGCGCGACTGCGGTCTTGCGCGGTGGCGGCCGGGTGGACGTGGCCGCCGCCGTCTGCGTCGCGTGTGGCGTCCTGGGGGCCGCACTCGCCGGCTACCTAGCGGGAGCGAGCGGCGCCGCCAGCGTCTACCCGCACCCCGTGCGGGGTTCCGCAGCCCAGCAGATCGTGCTGGCCCTCTGCCATGTTGGGCCGGTCCTCGGACTGGTATCCCTCTGGTCGAGCGGCGTCGTGCCCAGGACACGCCGCGCCCGGCTGGCCCACCACGCCGCTGTGGCCGTGCTAGCCGCGCTCACCGTCGCTGAGGGCGTGGCGATCTCGGTGCCGGTGTCGGCGTCCGGCGCGGCGCCCCGGGCCTTCGCCGTCGTCTACGCGGTGTACACCGCGCTCCTGGGGACCGCGTTGCTGGTGCTCGGCGCGGAGGTAGCGCGCAGCGGCTCCTGGGAGGGCCCGCGGCGGTGGCTGACCGCGGTCCTCGGCTTGTGGCTGCTGATCGTGGTTCTCCCGGCTCTCGCGTTCGCGCCCGCGCTGGCCGGCTGGGCGGTCGCGGCCTGGCTGCTGCTATCCGCTGTGCTGGGGCTGACGCTGGTGCGGCGATCCCGGCGGCCCGAGGCCGAGCGCGCGGCGCTCCCCGCCCGCGCCTTCGCGGTGGTGACGTGGGTTTACGTCGCCGGGTTCGGGAGCTCGAGCGTCCCCGTCGTGGCGTCGCTTCTCGAGTCCGGGCAGCTGCCGTCCTTCTTCGGGGTCTTCCGCATGTTCGGCGGTCCGTGGTCCGTCGGGGCATCGCCCCGCAGCCTCCTCATGCTCACCACCATCTTCTTCGTCCTGACCCTCACCGCAGCGTGGGCGGCGTGGCTGGTGCGGCACGGGTCGCGCGCCGGCGCCGTCCTCGCCTTCGTCCTGCTGCCCGTCGAGGCGCTGTTCTGGTACGGGCTGTCCCTGCCGGTCCCGTGGCTGCTCGGCGTGGCCCGCTTCCTCCTGCTGGTTGCGGCGTGGCGCACGGTGTGTGCCAGGCCGGCAGCGCTCAGAAGCTGATCGTCGGGACCGGCCGCGATCCTCCCCGAGCCCGTCACCGCGTCGAACTCGCCGCATGGGCGTACGACTCGCGCCGAGGAGACTGAACGAAGTAGCGCCGTCAGCTGTATCACACCGTCGTCACAGGTGGGCGACCAGGCCGGCGTCGCCGGCCTGGTCGCGACACAGTGCTGGTGGCCTTCTGCGCGCTGGATGTAGGACGTGCCCCGGTGCTGCCGGTGTCGTTGAGCTCGCTCAAGGAGCTCCTCAGCTCCGTGACCACAGCAACGATGGTGCCGGCGCGCTTGCGTTTCGGGCCGTGCCGGGAACGGGCGACTCGGGCTCACCGCGATGGGAATGCTCACCGCGTCGGGCCGCTGCTCGTGATCGGGGTGCACCGTTCGCAGTACGTCAGCAGCTGACGGAGGCGAGCGAGCCACCCGGGCTGCTGTTGAACGAGATGTGCACGTGCTCCATGTGGTTGGCCACCGGCGACCCCCGGTCCTCCATCTGGCGCCATCCCGACCCGCTGTTGATCCGCTGCCGGAAGATCACGTACTTGACGGCGAGCGGGCCCCGGTAGCGCAGCGCGCAGTCGGCCAGCGCGTCACCGGTGGCGCGGTTGACGAACAGGTCCAGCGCCAGCCCGGCCGGGTGATCGGAGGCGTTGGGCCGCGAACCGACCCCGCCGACGCTGCCGATGCCGAACCGGCAGCGCAGCAGCTGCCCGGCCTCGGACACCCACGGCTTCACCGGACCCCAACGCGGCACGCTGGCCCGGCAGGTGTACTGCGGGCCCAGCGCGCTCACCGCCGGACCGGCCGCCGGGGACGGGGGGTCGGCCGCGGCGGCCTGCGCAGCCCGGCGCCGTTCCTCCTCGGCCTGCTCCGCCGCGCGGCGCTGGTAGCCGTCGTAGGCCGCACGCTGGTCACGCAGGCTGCCATCGGACGCGCGAACCGCGGCGAGCTCCGCCTCCACGCCGGAGCGCTGCCCGTCGAGCTCGCGCAGCCGCGCCTCCTGCGCGGCGACGGCGACGGCGGTGGAGGCCACAGCCGCGTCCGCCGCCGTCCGGGCCACCTCTGCGGCCTCGCGACGCGCCTGGGCATCCTCCTCGGCGGCCCGCGCTGTCGACTCGGCGTTCACCCGCGCGATCCGGGCCCGCTGCAGGGAGTCCAGCGCCCGGAGCTGCTCCTGCGCCACCAGGTCGGTGAGCTCGGCCCTGGTCACCAGATCCTCCGGGCTGGATGCGGAGGTGAGCAGTCCGAGTGGGCCCAGGTCGAGGATCTGCTGATAGGTCGAGGTGGCGAACTCGTCGAGCCGCTCCTGGGCCCCGTCGACGGCGGACCGGGCCGCCGCGGACTCGACGCCGGCCGCCTGGACGCGGGATGCGGCCTCGGCCGCCGCCTCCTGCGCGGCGCCGAGCTCCTGCAGCGCTGGAACGCCGCCTCCCGCTGGTCCGCCAGCGCCGTCCGGACCTCGGCCGCCTGCCCATCGAGCTCCGCGGCGGCCGCGCTGAGTCGGCCCAGCTCGGCCGCTCGGGCCACGACGGCGTCGCGGCTCTCGCCGAGCTCCTGGTCGGACGGGTTGGGCGGCGGGGCCGGCTGCGCCGATGCCGGCGACGCCACGGCCAGCGTCACGGCGAGCACTGCGACGATCACGACCGACACCGAGCGCACCGCACCTCCACCGCCGGGATCCCGTGGATCCGATCCGACAGCACTCTCCCCCACCGGGCCGGCGTCGTTCCCCCGCCACGCCGGTGCGCACGCTGCGTCACCCATAGGTGCCAGCCGGACCCTCGGTGACCTCCCGGTGCTCGCCCTTGCGCTGCTCGCGCTGGCCGTGCCCCCGTCCTGCGGCTCGCACGGTAAGCGGGCTGCCGGAGGAGAGCACCCGGTGGTCGCGGATCCGCGGGCCGCTGGTGCTGCTGCTGACCGCGGGCTCGTTCGGGACGGTCGCAGCGAGCACACGCTGACCGACGACCCGTGCACCACCCCCCTGCCCGACGCCGGCTGCGCACCGGCCACCTGACGGACTCACAACACGCGAGACCCTCCCCAGCGCGTCGGGCAGCGACGCGCCTTGTCCATCCTGCTTCATAAGGCTCGTCCAATAATGAGACATGCCTAACTACTGATGGTTGCAGTGTCTATGCTTCTGATTCATGCGCGCTGTCGCGGCACGTCAGCAGGGTCATCAGTGCTGTACACGACCCCACACCGAGGCCGTCGAGGACTTCCTCAAGGCGGTCTTCGACCTCACCACCAGCCGGGGTTCGGCGACCACCGGCTCCCTCGCCGAACTGCTCGGCGTAGCGCCGCCGACGGTGTCGGCCATGCTCAACCGGCTGGCCGTCGATGATCTCGTCGCGCGGCCCGCGGCCCACCGGGTCGAGCTGACCGACCACGGGAGGCGGCACGCGGTGACAGTGGTCCGCCGTCAACGCCTGGTCGAGGAGTTCCTCGTCAGGGTGCTCGGCGTCCCGTGGGAGGACGTGCATGCGGAGGCCGACATCCTGGAGCACGCCGTGAGCGAGCGGCTCCTCGAACGCATCGACGCCTTCCTCGGACACCCGACGCACGACCCGCACGGCGATCCGATCCCATCGCGCCACGGCCACCACGACGATGGCAGACCGCCCGCGCTGAGCCAGGCCCGCCCGGGGTCGCACGTCGTGGTCAGCCGGGTGTCCGCCCGCGACAGCACCGCCCTGCGCCATCTGGGGGACCTCGGCATCCGGCCGGGTGTCGCGCTCGAGGTACTGGAGCAGGCCCCTTTCGGAGGACCTCTGTGGGTCCTACTCGACGGGCAACGCATCCCACTGGGCTCCCAGCTGGCCGATCTCGTCTTCGGAGGAACCACATGACGTCTCGACGGCGATTCCTGGCCGGCGCAGGCGGGGTCGCGCTCGCCGCACTTCCCGTCCGCGCATTCGCCGACAATCCCCCGGACCATCACAGCCCGCCTGACCCGGGCCCCGGAGCAGGGTCCGGCGGTGGCCACTCGGCGATGGGCGGCGCGAACGGCGCGACGTTCCGCGGCGGTGCCGGCGTCGACCACGCGGCCAACGGCTTCGACCCCCGCACCCTGCTGCGCGAGTTCGACTACGGCACCGTCTCCACCGAGAACGGCCGCACCGTGCGCGACTGGACGATCCGCGCGGAGGACCGCGACATCGAGGTCGCGCCGGGCGTGGTGTTCCCCGCGTGGACGTTCAACGGCTCCATCCCCGGGCCGACCCTGCGCGCCACTGCAGGCGACCTGATGCGCGTGCGCTTCGTCAACGACTCCGAGCACCCCCACACGATGCACTTCCACGGCATCCACCCCGCCGACATGGACGGCGTCCCGATGGTCGGGCGCGGCATCATCTCCCCGGGCGAGGAGTTCACCTACGTCTTCGACGCCGAGCCGTTCGGACTGCACCTCTACCACTGCCACGTCGGGCCACTGGCCGAGCACATCGCCCGCGGCATGTACGGCACGTTCATCGTCGACCCACCCGGCGGCCGCCCCCCCGCCGACGAGATGATCATGGTGCAGCACGGCTACAACACGACATTCGACGGCGAGGGCAATCAGCTCTACGCCGTCAACGGCATCCCGTTCGTCTACATGAACGATCCGATCCAGGTCCGCCGCGGCGAGCTGGTCCGGATCTACCTGGTGAACATCCTCGAGTACGACCCGATCAACAGCTTCCACCTGCACGGCAACTTCTTCGACTACTACCCCACCGGCACCCGCCTGGAACCGAGCGAGTTCACCGACACCGTCATCCAGGCCCAGGGCCAGCGCGGGATCTGCGAGATCCGCTTCCCCTACCCGGGGAAGTTCATGTTCCACGCCCACAAGTCCGAGTTCGCCGACCTCGGCTGGATGGGCTTCTTCGACGTCGTGGACGGAGCCGAGTCATGAGCACCACCGAGGAGAGCCGCGACGCCGAGGTCCCGAGGAACCCGGACGCCCGGGTCGACGCCGAGGGGCCGAAGTCGAGGGCCGGGACCCGCACCGGCGGGTCCGGGCGGGTCCCGCTGTGGGTCCTGGTCGTCGGCTTGGTCGCCGTCCTGGTCGCGGCCCTCGGCGGTCTGGCCGCCTACGGCGGGCAGACCCTGCCCGAACGGTTGGGCCCCCCGGTCGAGGAGCTGGCCGTCGAGCGCACGGTCATCGCACCGGGCTCGATCGAACTGGTGCTGCGCAACACCGGCCCGGACCCCGTCGCCGTCGCGCAGGTCTTCGTCAACGACTCCTACGTGGACTTCACCGGCGCGGATGAACCGATCGGCCGGCTGGCGGCCGACACCCTCGTGCTGAACTACCCGTGGCAGGACGGGCAGCCCTACACCGTATCCATGCTGACCTCCACCGGGCTCGTGATCGAGCACGTCGTCGACGCCGCCGTCGCCACCCCGGAACCCGGGTTCGAGTTCCTCGGCCTGATGGCCCTCGTCGGCACGTACGTCGGTGTACTGCCCGTGCTGCTGGGCATGCTGGTGCTGCCTATCCTGCGCCGCACCAGCGGTCGCGTGGTCCGGGTCCTGCTGGCACTGACCGTCGGGCTGCTCGCCTATCTGGCCCTCGACGCCCTGCTCGAGGGTCTCGAGCTGGCCGCACTGTCCGGTGGCGCGTTCGGCGGTCCGGTCCTCGTGTTCCTCGGTGCCGGGCTGGCCTTCCTCGCCCTGACCACCATCGACAAGGTGCTCGCGGGCCGCCGGCCCGACGAGCGCGACGCCGGTTCGGCCGGGATGCGACTGGCGGTGATGATCGCCATCGGGATCGGCCTGCACAACCTCGGCGAGGGCCTCGTGATCGGGTCGGCGTACGCGGTCGGCGAGCTCGCGCTGGGCGCCGCCCTGATCGTCGGCTTCGCCGCGCACAACACCACCGAAGGCCTGGCCATCGTCGCCCCGCTGACGACACGCCGCCCGTCGCTGTGGTCCCTGGTCGGGTTGGGCCTGATCGCCGGCGCGCCCGCCATCCTCGGCGCCGTCATCGGCGCCTCGGTGGACAACGCGGGCCTCTCGGCACTGCTGTTCGGCGTCGGCGTCGGGGCGATCGTGCAGGTGATCATCCAGATCGTGCCCGGGCTGCGCGACCGCACCAGCGGACGCCTGCTCGATCCGGCCACTCTCGGTGGACTCGGCGCCGGCGTGGTGATCATGTATCTGACCGGGCTCCTGGTCGCCGCCTGACACGCCACGAGCCACTGCGCCCGCTGGAAGAGGAGGGCCCTGGAGCGACCCACGCCCGGGTACTTCTACAGTTTGTAGATGCTGCTGGCGTGGCACAGTCGACCGGGCCGGCCGACGGCCGTTCGAGGAAGGCGACGCCTGAGATGACCTCCCCGGTGACCACCGAGCAGAACCGCCTGGTCGAGCTGTCCGTGTCCGGGATGACGTGCGCGGCCTGCGCCTCCCGGGTCGAGCGCAAGCTCAACCGGCTCTCCGGTGTATCCGCCAGAGTCAACTACGCCACGGGGCGGGCCACGGTGTCCACGCATCCCGATGTCGCCGACGAGATGCTGGTCGAGACTGTGGTGCGCAGCGGCTTCGGGGCGGAGCTGCTCCCACGTGACGGCTCTCGTGAACCCGACTCCGACGACGCCGGCCGCGCCCGGATGTTGTGGCGACGGCTGCTGGTCTCGGTGGTGCTGTTCGTCCCGATCGCCGACCTGTCGATCACCCTCACCGTGCTGCCGGACTGGCGCTTCCCCGGCTGGCAGTGGGTGCTGCTCGCGCTCGCGCTGCCGGTGATCGGCTGGGCGGCGTGGCCGTTCCACCGGGCCGCGGTGGCGAACGCCCGGCACGGCATCGCGACGATGGACACCCTGGTGTCGCTCGGGGTGCTGGCCGCGACCGCCTGGTCGCTCTACGCGATGTTCGGCCCGCCCGGACCGCCGTCGGACGCCACCGGGCTGGCCCTGCTGCTGCGCGGCGAGGACGCGATATACCTGGAGGTCGCCGCCGGTCTGGTGACGTTCGTGCTGGCCGGGCGCTACTTCGAGGCCAAGGCCCAACGCTCGGCCGGAACCGCGCTGCGCGAGCTCGCTGCATTGCGTGCCGCCGACGTCGTCCTGGTGGAACCGGACGGGTCGCAGCGCCCGGTGCCGATCGGCGAGCTGCGGGTCGGGCAGCGGTTCCTGGTCCGGCCGGGCGCGTCGGTGGCCACCGACGGGCGGGTGGTGTCCGGGCAGGCCGCCCTCGACACCGCCGCGATGACCGGTGAGTCGGTACCGGTCGATGTGGGGCCGACCGACGCGGTAGTCGGCGGCACGACCGTGCGACACGGCTCGCTCGTCGTCGAGGCCACCGGGGTAGGCCGCGACACCCAGCTCGGGGCGATGATCCGGCTGGTCGAGCAGGCGCAGTCCGGTGAGGCGTCGGTGCAGCGGCTCGCCGACCGGATCTGCGGGTGGTTCGTACCGGCCGTCGTCGCGCTGTCAATGCTGACCTTCGCTGGATGGACGCTGCTCGACGGCTCGGTCGAGCGCGCGTTCGCCGCCGCGCTCGCCGTGCTGGTGATCGCCTGCCCGTGCGCGCTCGGCCTGGCCACCCCGACCGCGCTGATGGTGGCGTCGGGTCGCGGGGCCCGGCTGGGCATCTTCGTCAAGGGTTACCAGGCGCTGGAGGCCACCCGCTCGATCGACACCGTCGTACTCGACAAGACCGGCACGGTGACCAGCGGACGGATGTCGCTGGCCGAGCTGACCTGCGCCGACGGCTTCACCCGTGACGAGGTACTGCGGGCGGCCGGGTCGCTGGAGCAGGACTCGGAGCACCCGGTGGCCGCAGCGATCGTGGCGGCGGCGCTGGCCGACCTCGGCTCGCTGCCCCGCTCGACCGGGTTCACCAGTGAGCCGGGGTTCGGTGCCGCGGGCGTGGTGGACGGCCACCGGGTGCGGGCCGGGCGGGCTCGGCTGTTCACGGACCTGGGTATCGCGGTGCCCGCGCGGCTCGACGCGCTGCGCGGCGAGTGGGAGGGGCGGGGCCGGACCACCGTCGTGGTCGCCGTCGACGACGTGGTGGTCGGCCTGCTGGGCCTGGCCGATCTCGTGAAGCCCTCCGCGCGTGCGGCCGTCGGGCAGTTGCACCGCCTCGGCCTGGCGACTGTGCTGCTGACCGGCGACAACACCGCGACGGCGACGGCCGTGGGCCGCGAGATAGGCGTGGGTTCGGTCGTCGCCGAGGTGCTGCCCGCCGACAAGGCCGAGCAGGTCCGGCGGCTGCAGGCGGGCGGTGCCTGCGTGGCGGTCGTCGGGGACGGGGTCAACGACGCGGCCGCGCTCGCCGTCGCCGACCTGGGCATGGCCGTCGGCGCCGGCACCGACGTCGCGATCGACGCGGCCGACCTCATCCTGGTGCGCGACGACCTACGGGTGGTGCCCGACGCGATCCGCTTGTCCCGGGCCACGCTGCGCACCATCCGCGGCAACCTGTTCTGGGCGTTCGGCTACAACGTGGCGGCGATCCCGCTGGCCGCGCTGGGCCTGCTCAACCCGCTCGTGGCCGGCGCCGCGATGGCAGTGTCGTCGCTGTTCGTGGTGTCCAACAGCCTGCGCCTGCGCCGGTTCTCCCCCGACCTCGAGGATCGTTGATGCTGCCCCCGCCGATCACGGTGCTGGCCTGGATGCCGGATGCGGACCAGCCGCCGCTCACCGTCAGCCGGATGCTGACCGCCTGGACGTTCGATCCCGTGATGGTGATCCCGGTGCTGGTCGCGGCCGGGCTCTACCTGTGGGGTGTGCGGATACTGCGTCGCCGCGGCGACGCCTGGCCCCCCTCGCGGACCGCGTACTGGTTCTTCGGGCTCGTGCTGGTGTTCGTCGCCACCTCGTCGGCGCTGGGCGTCTACGACCGGACCCTGTTCGTCGTCCCGGCCATCCAGCACATGCTGCTGCAGATGATCGCGCCGGTGGGTCTGGCGATGGGCGCCCCGATCACGCTGGCGATGCGCACGTTCCCCCTCGAATGGCGCCGCGTCGTGCTGGCCGTGGTGCACAGCGGACCCGTCCGCTTCATCGGGCGGCCCGGCGTCGCGTTCGCCCTGTTCGCGATCACCCAGTTCGCCTTCTACTACACCCCTCTTTACGAGGCGTCGCTGCGCAACGTGTGGCTACACGACTTCTCGCACGTGCACTTCGTGCTCGTCGGGTTCCTGTTCTACTGGGCGCTGCTGGGCGTCGACCCGGTGCCGCACCGGCCGCCGTTCTTCTTCAAGTTCATGCTGGTGCTGGCGTTAGCCCCGATGCACATCCTGCTCGGCATCCCGATCATGCTGATGAACGAGGTGCTGGCTGAGGGCTACTACCTCGAGGTGGCGCGGACCTGGGGCCCGTCCCTGATCGACGACCAGGAGGTCGGCGGCGGGGTGCTGTGGGGGTTCGGTGACGTGGCCGCGGCGGCATTGATCAGTGCGTTCGTGGTGCAGTGGTACCGCTCCGACGAGCGCGACGCCCGGCGCACCGACCGCGCCCTGGACCGGCAGTACGGCGGCGGCCCGACCATGCCGCCGTGGTGGCTGGAGCCCGAAGGGGCCGAACGCCCGCCCCCGCCCCCGCACCGGGAGGTGTAGTCAGCCGCCACGGCTGCGGCGCAGCGTCGAGAGCATGTCCCGGTAGGCCGACGCATCGTCGTCGCCGGGGTCGGAGCGGAAACCCGCCAGCTGGTCGTAGCGGTACCACTGGACCAGCAGCACGACCTGGGTCGTGATCAGCATCAGCTCGCCGAGCACCAGCGACAGCACCCCGGCGAGTTGCTGGTCGGCGACCAGGTCGACCGACCACGGCAGACCGAGCATGCGGTAGTACTCCCCCGCGACCGCCTCGGTCCGAGTGATCAGCAACACCGCGAAGATCACGTGGAACGGCATGACGGCGAACACGACGCCGAGCCGCCCCAGGTGCGGGAGCCGCCGGGGCGCAGCGTCGGCACCGGCCACCACCCAGCAGAACTGGTACCCGATCGCCAGGATGACCACGTTGAGCACCGTTCGCGACCAGTGCTCGCCGATCACCGTCTCGAAGAGGCCGGTGAGGTAGAGCAGGTAGTAGGAGCCGCCGAACGCCACGGCTGCGAGGCCGGGGTGGGCGAGCAGCCGGGCGACCGGGGAGTCGATGAGGGCCAGCAGCCACTCGTGCGGCCCGGCCGGTTTTCCGTCCCGGGCCGGGACGAGCGCGCGCAGCGCCAACGTGACCGGTGCGCCGAGCACAAGGGCCAGCGGCGCGACCATGTTCATGGCCATGTGCGCCAGCATGTGCATGCTGAACACCGCCGGTGCGTAGGCACCCACACCCGACGAGGTGGTTAGGAACACCACAGCGCACCCGGCCATCCAGGACGCGCTTCGGGCCGGCGACCAGGTTCGCCCGGCGCGGCGCAACCGGCGCACCCCGGCGAGGTACAGCGCCGCCGCCACCACCGCCGCGGTGCCCAGCAGCAGGTCCGGTCGCCACGTGACCAGGACGTTCAGCAGCTCCGGCGCGCCCGGGAGCCGGTAGCCGAGGAACGCCTCGACCGGGTCGGACGCGGTGCGGGCCGGGGGGCTTCCGACCAGGCCGGTCACCGCGGCGACGGCCACGACCAGCACACCGGTCTCGACGCCCGCGACGAGCGCACCGGGCCGGAACCGCGACCGGCGCAGCGCGACGACTCCCAACGCGGCCACCGCGGCGAGGTCCACCAGCACCAGCCATCCGAGGGCCGTGCCGAACGGCCGCGTGAGCGGGACGAGGACCAGTGCCGTCACTGCCCCGGAAAACATGAGCACCGCCCAGCACGCCACGGTGAACCGGCGGTACCGCTGCGTCACCGTCCCATGCGTCGTGAGCCGGACCCCGAGCCACATCGACGCGGCGACAACGTGCAGCAGCAGCGCATTCGTGGCGGTGTCGAGGTCCGGACCGCCTGCTACCCGACCCGCGACCACGGGCGGCGCGAGCCCGGCCAGGGCCAGGAGCAGCAACCCGACGACCGGTCGCCACCGCGTCGTCCACGAGCAGCCCAGCGCCACGACCACCGCCAGTACGGCGACCACGATCCCCGGCGTAGCGGACGCGGGCTCGCCCACGACGTCGAGCAGAAGGAGCGACACCGCGGCGACGGCCCACACCCACGCGAACCACCGGCCGCCCGCGACCGTTTCCGGCGCGGCCGACCGACCGGCCGCCGATGTGCGGAAGAAGGCAACGACGACCAGCGCACCGACCGCACCGGCCGCCGCGACGGCCGCGACGAACCGCAGCAGCGCCGACGGGACTCCCACACCGGTGGCCACCGCTCCGAGCACGGTGACGCCGAACGCGAGTGTCGCCAGTGCGGCGGCCGCGAACCGCCCACCACGCCGATGGGGGACTGGGGCGGGGGCCGCTAGATCGGGGGCCATTGCAACCGTGCATAGACCGAGAGCATCCGGCTCATGATCAGCGTCCAGCCACCCGTCATCATCAGCACCCCAGTGACCGCCAGGCCGATCCCGCCGGCGATCTCGATCCACCGGGCGTGGCGGCGCAGCCAGCCGAAACGGTCCCGCCCCCGGGCCACACCCGCGGCCAGGACCAGGAACGGCACGCCGAGCCCGAGGGCGTAGGCCAGCAGCAGCACCGCGCCACGCCCCGGATCGGCCGATCCCGCCGCCGCGGTGAGGATGGACGCGAGCACCGGCCCCACGCACGGAGTCCAGGCGAACGCGAACGCCGCGCCCAGCGGGAACGCGCCCCCCGGTCCGGTGCTGATCGCCGTCAGCTCGAACCGGGCCTGACGCTGTAGCAGCGAGATCCGTAGCAGACCGGTCATGGCCAGGCCCAGCATGACCACGACGGCACCACCGACGAGGTTGACGACGTCGAGGTTCTGGCGCAGCAGCAGCCCTAGCACCGACGCCGTGGCGCCCAGCACCGTGAACACCGTCGCGAACCCGACGACGAACAGCCCGGCGCCGAGCCGGACACGTCGCCGCTGCGCGAGGCCGAGCCTGCTCGGCCTCGCGCAGCCACCGGATGGCGTGCCGCACAGCCCGGACACGTAGGACACATAGCCGGGCAGCAGCGGCAGCACGCACGGGGAGCTGAATGACACCGCCCCGGCCACCAGCGCCAGCGAGACCAGCGCGAACAGTTCCACGGCCGCTCCCTCCGATGCCCGACCCGGTTGCAGACACGGAACTTCTACACCGCATAGTAGGAGCACTCATAGTAGAAGCCGCATGCGATGAGCCGAACCCGGGGACGACATGCCACACACTGGACCCTCCACCGCACGGGCCGCGCTCCCGGCCCGTGGAGCAGCCGTCCGGCCGGCAGGCTGGGCGGTGTGCCTGGACGGCGTGGCGGTGAACGTCCGTCGTGCACCGGTGCTGCGCGACCTCGACCTGCGGCTGCCCACCGGTGCGGTGCTCGGCGTGCTCGGGGCCAACGGATCGGGCAAGACCACGCTGCTGCGGCTGCTCGCGACCCTGGCCGTCCCCTCGGCCGGCCGGGCCGAGGTCCTCGGCCATGAGCTCGGCGGACCCGGCGTGCCGGACATCCGCACCCGGATCGCCATGGTCGGCCATCTCCCGGCGCTCTACCCCCAGCTCACCCTGGCCGAGAACCTGCACTTCGTCGCCCGCCTGACCGGCCGCAGTGACGAGGCCGCGGACCGGGCGCTGGCCGCGGTCGGGCTCGCCGGCGCCGCGGCACGCCGCGCGGAGGGCTGCTCGCAGGGCATGGCGCGGCGCGCCGACCTGGCCAGGGTGCTGCTGACCGAGCCGTCGCTGTTGCTGCTCGACGAGGTGCACGCGGGCCTGGACCACGGTGCCGCCGACCTGGTCGACCAGCTCGTCGGGCAGGTACGGGCGCGCGGTGGGACGTGCGTGCTGGTCTCCCACGAACCGGAGCGGCTCGCCGGGTTGGCCGACCGGCTGGTCCGGATCGTCGACGGGCGCGCACTCCCCGAGGTGGCGCCGTGACCACCCTCCTCGTGGCCCCGCTCACCCAGTGCCTGACACTGGCCGCCAAGGACCTGCGCCTGGAACGCCGGGCCGGGGAGGCGATGCTGGTCACCGCGCCGTTCGGGGCAGTGGCGCTGCTGCTCGCCCCGCTGGCCGTCGGCACCGACACCCCGCTGCTGCGCCAGCTGGGCCCGGCCCTGTACTGGCTGGTGGTGCTGCTGTTCGGGGTACTGGTGACGATGCGCGCCAGCGCCGTCGACGGCCCCGCGCAGCTGGCCATGCTGCGACTGGCCGGGGTGAGCCCGCGGGTGCGCCTGGCCGGGCGGGCGCTTGCCAACGGGGTGCTGCTGCTGGGGTTCCAGCTGGTGCTGGCGCCGGTGGCGGTGCTGCTCTACGACCCCGACCCCGACCTCACCGGCTGGCCGTGGGTGCTGCCGGTTTTCGTGCTCGTCGCCGCCGGGCTGGCGGTGCTCGGTGCCCTCGCCGACGCACTCGCCGTCGGCCTGGCCGGCCGGACCACGCTCGGCCCGCTGCTGGTCGTACCGATCGCGGTGCCGCTGCTGCTCGGGGCCACCGGGGTCGCGCAGGCCACCGGCTACGGGCGGTCGCCCTGGCCGTGGCTGCTGCTCGTGACCACCGTCGATCTCGTCGCCGCGCTGCTGGCCGCGTGGTGCGCACGTTACCTGGAGGACCTGGCATGACACCACTGATCACTCCACCCGGCCCGGTGTTCGGTCGCCGGCTACCACTGGTCGTCGGCATAGCTGCCGCCGCCGGCGTCACCGCGGCCGTGCTGTCACCCCCCGACGTCGTCCAGGGTGATCTGGTGCGGTTGCTGTACGTGCACGTGCCCGCCGCATGGACGGCCTTCCTCAGCTACGGGATCACGTTCGCTGCCAGCCTGGGTTGGCTGTGGCGGCGCCGCCCGGGTCTGGACCGGCTGGCCGCATCCAGTGCCGAGGTCGGGGTGTTCTTCACCGCGCTGGCGATCGCGCTGGGCTCGATCTGGGGCCGCCCGACCTGGGGGGTGTGGTGGACCTGGGACGCCCGGCTGGTCACGACGGCGCTGCTGCTGTTCGTCTACCTCGGCTACCTGGCGCTGCGCCGAGCCACCCCCGACCCGCTCGACCGCGCCAAGCGGTCCGCGGTGTTCGGGGTGGTGGCGTTCGCGCAGGTGCCGCTCGTGCACTTCTCGGTGGTGTGGTGGCGAACCCTGCACCAGCCGCCCTCGGTCATCCGGCCCGGCGGCCCGACCATGGACTCCTCGATGCTGCTCGTGCTGCTCGGCAACGCCGTGGTGTTCACCCTGCTCTACGTCTTGATGGTGCGGGCGCGCGCCCGGATGGCCGCCACGGAGGACGCGCTCGACGCGGCCCAGGACACCCACCCACTGGCCGGGGACGCCGTGTCCGCACCGCTGCTCGCCACCGCACGATCGGAGAATACGGATGTCTGAGTGGGCCTGGGTGATCCTCGGCTACGGCACGACCGGGGTGGCCGTGACCGGTTACCTCCTGATTCTGGCGCGGCGGTCCGCCGCCCTGCGGCGTCGTGCCGGGGGCCGGACGTGACCGCCGCCCGCACCGCCGCGCGCGGAGTCGTCGGCCGGTACAAGCTGCTCGCGCTCGTCGCGCTGGGCGCAGCAGCGGTGCTGGTCGGGATGCTCGTGTTCGGCAACCTCAACCGCAACCTCGTCTACTACCTCACCCCGGACGAGGCGCTCGCCCAGCAGGCGGGCTACCCGGACGGACGCCGGTTCCAGCTCGGTGGGCTCGTCGTCGACGGCAGCGTGGCGACCACCCCGCAGGGCGTCTCGTTCACCGTCAGCTCCGATGTCGGGCCAGGCGGCGTCACGGTCCCGGTGGCGTTCCAGGGTGCGCCCGCCCAGCTGTTCGGCTCCGGCATTGGGGTCGTCCTGGAGGGTTCCTGGCGAGCGGGGACGTTCACCTCGGACACCATGAAGGTCAAGCACGACGAGAACTACCGGCCCGCCGAGGACGCCGCGTCGTGACGACCCTGGTCCCGGCCGCCGGGTGGGCGGGCGCGATGCTCGGCCTGGCCGGCTCCATCGTGCTCGGCGTGCTCGGCCTGCGCGCCCAACGGCGCCCCGACGCCGTGCGGCACCGGCAGCTGCGGGTCGCCGTGTGGTGCATGCTCGGCGGCGCGGTGCTCGCCATGGCCGCGCTCGAGGTGGCGCTGCTGACCGACAACTTCGCGGTGTCCTACGTGGCCGAGACCCACTCGCGGGCCACCCCGCTGCTGTTCACCATCACCAGCGCCTGGGCCGCGCTCGACGGCAGCCTGGTGCTGTGGGCGCTGGTGCTCGCCGGCTACACCGCGGTGGTCGCGCGCGGGGTCCCCGACACCTCCGACCGCCTCGGTACCGGCGCGCTGGGGCTGCTGGGCCTGGTCGCGGCGTTCTTCTTCGCGATGATCCTGCTGGCCGCGAACCCGTTCGAGATCCTCGCGAACCCGCCCGCGGACGGGCCCGGGCCCAACCCGATCCTGGCCGACAACTTCCTCATCGCCCTGCACCCGCCGATGCTCTACCTCGGTTACGTCGGGTTCACGGTGCCGTTCGCCTACGCGATGTCGGCACTGCTGCTGCGCGAGGGCGGCGTCGACTGGCTGCGCCGCACCCGGCGGGCCAACCTGGTGGCCTGGAGCTTCCTCACCGGCGGGCTGGTGCTTGGTGGCTGGTGGTCCTACGAGGTACTCGGGTGGGGCGGGTACTGGGCATGGGACCCGGTGGAGAACGCCGCGCTGATCCCGTGGCTGGTGGCCACCGCGTTCATCCACTCCTCGGTGGTCCAGGTCCGGCGCGGCATGTTGCAGGCCTGGAACTTCGTACTGGTCCTCGCCACGTTCGCACTGACCATCCTGGGCACCTTCCTCACCCGCTCCTCGGTCGTGGTGTCGGTACACAGCTTCAGCCAGTCCCCGATCGGACCCGCGCTGCTGGCGTTCTTCGTCGTCGTCGTCGTCTTCGGGCTCACGCTGATCGTGCTGCGGGCCGAACGGGTGGCGTCGCTGTCCCGGCCGGAGAGCCTGGCCAGCCGCGAGGGCATGTTCCTGGTCAACAACCTGCTGCTGAGCCTGTTCGCGTTCGTCGTGCTCCTCGGCACCACCTACCCGATCCTCGTCGAGGCCCTGACCGGGCAGCAGGTGTCGGTCGGGCGCCCGTTCTTCGACCGGATGGCGGTGCCGCTGGGTTTCGCGCTGCTGCTCGCGATGGGCGTCGGCCCGGTCACCCCCTACCGGCACGCGACCGCAGCGGTGCTGTGGGAGCGGCTGCGGATCCCGCTGCTGGCCGCGGCCGTGGCGTCGGTGGCCGTCGTCGGCGCCGGTGTGCGCTCGCCCGGGGTGGTCGCGGTGGTCGGCATCGCCGCCGGGATCGCCACGTCCACGGTGCGCCAGCTGCTGGTCTCCGCGCCCGCGCGCACCCCGGCGGGGCTGCTGCGGCTGGTCCGCGGGCAGCGCGGCTACTGGGGAGGTCAGCTCGCCCACCTCGGGGTGGCGCTGACCGCCGCGGTGATCGCGGTGTCCGGCGGGCTCGCCGAACGGTCCACCATCACCCTCGACCGCGGCCAGTCCGCCGAGTTCGCCGGCTACACCGTGACCTTCGAGGTCAGCGAACGCCACCAGCTGCCCGACCGGCTCGTCACCGACGCGCACATCGTGCTGCGCTCCGGCGGCGAGATCGTCCGGGTCGCCGAGCCGCGGCTCAACTCCTTCCCCGGCCAGACCCAGGCCGTCGGCAACCCGTCGGTCTGGACCACCCCGGCGCAGGACGTCTACGTCGCACTCGGCGCGCTGACCCCCGAGCGGGTCACGCTCAACCTGTTCCGCTACCCGTTCATGGTGTGGCTGTGGCTGGCCGGTGCGCTTGTGGCCGCGGGCGGGTTCTGGGCGCTGGGCGGGCGGCGGTGGCGGCCCGGCCCGGTGGCGGAGTCGCGCAAGGAGCCCCGGTCGGAGGTGGGCAGCGGTGTCTGAGCCCGGGATCCGCACGCGCAGGTCCGAGGCCGTCACGGTGCTGACGCTCGTGCTGCTCGCGATCACGGTGGTCGCGCTGCTCACCGCGGGCCAGCCGGCCCCCGACCGGGTCCAGGAGCTGGCGCAGACCCTGCGCTGCCCGGTCTGCCAGAGCGTCTCGATCGCCGACTCCCCCTCGGATACGGCGGTCGCGATGCGCCAGGTCGTCGCCGAGCAGGTGGCGCAGGGCCGCAGCGACACCGAGATCGTCGCCTACTTCCGGGCCCGCTACGGCGACTGGGTGCTGCTCGACCCGCCGACGGGGGGCGTCACGCTGGCCCTGTGGCTGGTGCCGCCGGCCGTCTCGGTGGTCGGTGTCGCGCTGGTGTGGGCGCGCGCACGCTCCCGCCCGCGCACCGGCCCCGAACCCGAGCTGGACGACCCGGACCGGGCCCGCGTCGACGCGGCTGTGGCCCGGGCCCGGGCCCGGGCCCGTACGGATCGGGAGGACCAGCCGTGAGCACCCGCGAACTGCAGCTGCGCCAGCTCGCCGACCAGGCTGTGCGCGACATCGTCGAGCTCGACGAGCAGGTCGCCGCGGGCGAGATCACCGACGCCGACGCGCAGCCGTTGCGCCGCCGCTACGAGAGCGCCGCGGCCCGCGCGCTGCACGCCCTGGACGCGGCCGCGCCGGACCCCGACGCCGGCGGACCGGCTCCCCCCCGGCCCCCGCGCCTGCGGGCGTGGACGCTCGGCTACGCCATCGCCGGGGTCGTCGCCGTGCTGGTCGCCGTGGTGCTGCTGCCCGCATCCGTGATCGACCGCCCGGCCGGCGGGTTCGTCACCGGCAACGAGATCGGGCAGGACGCGGCCACCGGCGCGGCGCCGCCGCTGGACCCGAACGCCCCCGTCACCGACGAGCAGATGGAGCAGGTCGTGGCCGCCAACCCCGACGTGGTCGGGATGCGGCTGGCCCTGGCCGACCGCTACGTCGCGCAGGGCGACTACGCCAAGGCGATGGGCCACTACCTCGACGGGCTGCGCCGCGAGCCCGGTAACGCCTCCGGGCTGGCCCGGCTGGGCTGGCTGCTGTTCCAGATCGACCAGCCGCAGGACGCGCTGGAGTCGGTCGACCAGGCCCTGGCCATCGACCCGAACCTCGACGAGGCGCTCTGGTATCGGGCCAACATCCAGCTCGACGGCCTCAACGACCCCGTCGGTGCGCTGACCACCCTGCTCGTGCTCGACAACCGCCCACTCGACGCGGCGCTCGCGGCACAGGTCGACGAGCTCACCGCGCAGGCCGAGCAGCGGGCGGCAGGCACCGGATGAGCGTCACCGACGACCCGCTGACCCCCGCCCTGTCCCGGCGGCGGCGCCTGTTCCGGGCGGCCGCCGTGCTGGTGGCGCTGGTCGCGATCGGCATCGGCGCGGTGTTCGGGTCGCAGCTGGGCAGCGATCCCACGCTGGTCGACAGCCCGCTCATCGGCCGCCCCGCACCGGAGCTGACCCTGCCCCTGCTGGAGGGCCCGGGCGAGGTGTCGCTGGCCGAGCTGCGCGGGCAGGTCGTCGTGGTCAACTTCTGGGCGTCGTGGTGCGTGGCCTGCCGCGAGGAGCACGCCGCCCTGGTCGGGGCGGCCGAGCAGTACCGCAACGCCGGCGTCACGTTCGTCGGCATCGACTACCAGGACACGACCTCGGGCGCGGTGGGCTTCCTCGACGAGCTGGGCCGCGGCGGCGACAACTACCGCTACGTCACCGACACCGGCTCCCGCGCGGCGCTGGAGTTCGGCCTGTTCGGCGTGCCCGAGACGTTCCTCATCGACCGCGATGGCACGATCGTCTCCAAGATCACCGGAGCCAGCACCCTCCCGCTGCTGGCCGGGGCGGTGGACGCGGTGCTCGCCGGTTGGCGGCCCGGTACGCAGTCCGGTGGTCCGGTCCAACCCGCCCCGGGTGCACCGCTGGTAGGGGACGGCTGATGCGCACGCTGCTGCGGTCCCCGGAGCTGCGCACGACGCTCGTCGTCGTGGTGCTGGCCGTGGCCGGGGGTCTTCGCGCTGTGGCCCCGGCCCGATGTGCAGCCGCCGGCTCAGTCTCTCCGAGACCGGTGGACGGCGCGGGGACGATGGCGCTCCCGCCGGGCCCGAGATCGACGCGCTGCGGGCGCCGCAGACCTGCGACCCTGCCCCACCGCGCAGCCCGGCGCGCCGCCGCCCGCCGGGCCACTGGCCGGCATCGTCGTGCCTGCCTGAGCGGTCCGAGCGAAGGCGACCTCGCCGCCGCGCTCGCCAGCCGGACCGCGCTGCTCACCGTGTGGGCGTCGTGGTGCGGGCCGTGCCGCGCGGAGATTCCGGCCCTGGACGCCTACGCGCACCATCCCGACGCAATACCCGTCGTCAGCATCGACGTCCGCGACGACGCCGGAGCGGCGTTGAGCCTGCTCGACGAACTCGGTGCCCGCTACCCTTCGGTCGTCGACACCGACGGCGAGTTGTGGGCCGCCTGGAGGTCCCACGCGCCATCCCGACCAGTTGCGTCCTGCGCGCCGCCGGGTCGCTGGGGCGGATGGACCCGGTCGTGCTGCGCACCCCCCGACGAGGTAACGCAGGCCGTGCGGACCAACTTCGCCGCCCGCGAGACCGAACCTGAGCCGCTGACCCGATCTGGAGCACGATGCCGACCATGCCCCCCTCGCGCCGCGGCGGCACCGCAGTCGTGGCCGTCACCTGGACCGTCGCCGGTGCGGTGCACCTGTGGATCGCGCTGGACGCCGCAGGCGCGGCGGTCGTCCTGGGTTTCGCCCTCGCCGCGGTGGCGTTCGTCGGCGCGGCCGCGCTGATCGTGGAGCCCCGCCCCGAGCTGTTGGTCGCCGCCGCCGTCACCGGAGTGATCGGGGTGGGCGCGTTCGCGATCCCGCTGATCCTGCCGCTCCTCGGCGTCGGTGACCCCGTAGCCGATCCCGTCAGCCCCAGGGGCATCGGCGGATTCCTCGTCGATGCGCTGACCGTCCGGCTGGCCGCATTCACGCTGCGCCGGGCTAGAGCCAGCCGACCCTCCCGGCCAGCAGGGCGTAACCCAGGAACGCCACCACGTTGATCAGCGTGTGCGCGCCGACGAGCATCCACAGCCGGTTGGTTCGCTGCCAGACCCGCGCGAAGACCAGACCCATCACCAGGTTGCCGGTGAACCCACTCGCGCCCTGGTAGAGGTGGTAGCAACCGCGCAGGAACGCCGAAGCCAACGCGGCACGGTTGGCCGACCACCCGAGCTGGCGCAGCCGGGTCAGCAGGTAGCCGACCTCGACGACCTCCTCGGCCCACGCGTTCGCCGCCGACGAAGCGACCAGCAGCGGCAGCTCCCACCAGGTACCGCCCAGCGTCGTCGGCGCGATCGTCGCACTCAGGCCGGACGCCCGGGCGATCAGGTAGAGCCCGAGACCCGGGACCCCGATCAGAGCGGCGAGCCCCATCGCTCCGCCCAGGTCGCGCCCGGGACGGGTGGCGTCGAGACCCACCGATCGCAGCGCGAAACCGGCCCGCAGCAGCAGGTAGGCGCCGAGCGCACCCCAGCCGACCAGCTGCAGCACCCGGACCAGCTGCAGCGCCAGATCGACCAGCTCGACGTCCGCGGCGGGAGCGTTGAGCACCACCTGCTGCTGTGCCAGCGGGGTCGGCGCCAGCAGCGCGTCCACGAGGCTGAGTGCGCTGCGCACGGCGGACAGGCCGGTGGTGACGGTGAGCACCACGAGCAACTCGGTGAGGATCAGCCGCCGGCGCCGCGGGTCCACGACGACGGGGGTGGTCGACGGAGGGGGGAGGAACCAGTCCCGCACGGTACCCGCCACGGAGCCGACGCTATCGCCGACGCCACCAGGCGGTGACGACGCCCATGGTCGGCCGACGACGCGCTCCGCCCGGCCGGAGTGACACGCCGGACGCGGCCGGGGGCCGCGGTGAGATTCGCCATATCCCAGTTGGCCTTCCGACCATCACCTTGACCCCGTTCGGAGGGTTATCAGGTTGACACCAGGAGTGAGGAGTTCCATGCGCACGCTCAGCCGGGTTCGCCGTCGGGCTGCCATGATCGGGTTGGTCGTGGCGATGCTGCTGTCGGCGGGTTCGATAGCACTCGCCGGGCCGATACCCGGGCCTCCCGTGCCCGCCCCGCTCGTGCCGGGCACCCCGTGCACGGTGACGGCCAGGGCCTGCGCCGACCTGATCGGGCTGCAGGCCTGGCTGTTCCAGGACGGCCGCATCCTCCGCGGCCCGGTCCCGATCAGCATCGGCGACGAGCTCGACCCCACACCACCCGGCCGATATGCCGTGGAATGGAAGGCCAAGGACTGGGTGAGCCGCGAGTACGGCACGCCCATGCCCTACTCGGTGTTCTTCGCCCCCGGCGGCATCGCGTTCCACGAGGGCAGCCTGCAGACCAGCTCATACGGCTGTATCCGCATGCAACGGGACAACGCGGCGGCGTTCTTCGACTACCTCCAGGTCGGCGACGAGGTTCAGGTGCACAGCGACGCCCCTGCGGTCGGATAGCTGCCCTCGCATCCGAGATTGAGGTTCGCCGGTACTCGTAGGCGATCGCATCCACCGACTCGACCCAGACGACCGGCGACACCGCTCCCACGACCGCCGCCATCCGGCTCCGCGGTCCGTGGCGGAGCCGGTCGGCCCTGGCGTCGGCCGGGACGATCTACCGCCAGCTCCCGCGCAGCAGGCCGAGCGATCGCTGTGGTGAGATCAGCCCGCCGGGTACCCGGCACCGCTCACAGCGGTCGCGGACGGCGCCGGCGGTCGTCGCGGGCGCCGGTCACGGCGGAGCGGGGGCCGCGGGCGCCAGCGGCCAAGTGCAGCGGGTCGGGCCGCAGCAGCGAGACCGCCGCCAGGCCGGCGAGCAGCGCGCACACCGCCAGGTAGGGCCAGTTGTAGAGCGCGGTCTCGCCGTCCGGGTAGTAGACGATGAGCAGCCACACCGAGCCGAACACCACGTACGCGAGGCCGCGCGGCGTCCAGGCCGTCATCGCCAACAGCACCATGCCCCAGCTCAAATACCACGGCAGCATCGTCGGCGACAGCACGGCGACAGCGAGCAGCACGACGCCCGCCTGGCGGACGGCGTCGGGCCCGCCGTCGCGGGCCGCCCACCACTGCCAAACAGCGATCACCAGCAGCACCGACGCGCCGAGGATCCGCGCCACGTTGACGAACGGCTGCTTGTCGACCTCGGCGACAAGGTTGACGGCGGTGAACGCCAGCTCGCCGACACCGGTCGGCATCGACAGCCAGTTCACGATCATCGACGGCGCGGACAGGGCGGGCAGCCAGCCCACCCCGAACCCCGCGACGAAGGTCCAGAAGGCGAACACGACGCCGAATACGCCGAGCCCTGCCGCAGTCGCCTTCGCGAGCCGGACGCGAAACGAGCCCGGGAGCCGGGCTGCCCACACGAGCACGAGGAACGGCAGTGCCACCCCGGCGGTGGCCTTGACCGCCATCGCGCTTGTCACGATCGCGATCGCGGTGACGTGCCGCCCGCGCAGCGCGAACAGGCTGCCCGCGGCCAGCAGTCCGACGACCAGCAGGTCGTTGTGGATCCCGCCGACCATGTGGATCACCGTGACGGGGTTCGCCACCGCGATCCACAGCGCTACCGGTACCCGCCCGCCGAGGCGCCGGGTGAGCTCGGGCAGCGCCCAGACCACCAGCAGCAGGCCCGGCAGCAGGAGCAGCCGCCACCCGACGACGCCGACGATCATGTTCTGCCCGGTGGCGGAGAACAGCCAGGCCATGCCCTGGGCGAGCAGGATGAACAGCGGCCCGTAGGGAGCCGGGGTCTCCTGCCAGAAGTAGTGCACGTTCTCGCTGAGCACGTCCCCCAGGACATCGGGGCCGACCTGGTAGGGGTCGTGACCGCGCAGCGGCAGCGTGCCCTGGGCGAGGTAGCTGAAGACGTCGCGGGTGAACAGCGGCGGCGCCACCAGCATCGGTGCGAGCCACACCGCGGCGGTGCTCAGCACCGCGCGCCCGCTCACCCGGCTCGCAAGGACGTCGCGTCCCAGCTGCACCCACGCCCACACCAGGAGCCCGACGCCGAGGTACACCAGCGCCGTCGCCACCTCGCGGCCGTGACCGTAGCGCCAGAAGCCCAGCGCTGAGTTCGTCAGCACCGGATCCCGAACCAGTATCCCGCCCGCACCGAATCCGCCCAGAACCAGGAGCACCGAACCCGTGAGGCCCAGCAGCACGGTGCGACGCGGAGGGCCGCCGAAGCGTGCGTGCCACCGCGGCGCAACGGGCGCAGGCGCCTCCGGGAGGGACACCGGTCCGTCGATCGGTGGGGAGGGCTGTGCGCTCACTGGTCACCCTGCTTCTGTAGGTGATGCCGGTAGGCCGTCATCGATGTCTCTGAGGTGCCACCGGTGATCGCCTGTCTACGACATCGGTGGCCGCGTCTGCCGGTGTCGTCGAGTCGCGAGGAGACGACGTTGCCGATCATTGATGCCGCCCCTGATGATCGGTTGGCACCGAACGCGCCACCGGACAGTGCGGGCGGTCCGAGACCCTCGGGCAGGGCGTCGAGGACCATCAGGCTGGTAGTGGGGCTGCGCCCCGCTCGGCGAGCATCTGACGGATGGACTGACTTTCCGCGGTCTGGGCGGTGAGCATCTGGGCGGCCAGGTTTCGCACCTGCTGCCGCCCGGCCCGCTCGGCGGCGTAGCTCAACATGCCGGCGCCGCCTTCGTGATGGCGCAGCATCAACTGCAAAAACAGCACATCGGCGGCTGGTCCCGTGCTGGCCCTGAGCCGGGCGAGGTCCTCTGTCGAAGCCATTCCCGGCATCCGTGCCCTGCCGTCTGCGGTGTGGCCCATGCCGAGCTCCGTGCTCATGTCCGACATCCATCGCATGTACCCGTTGACCGGGAAGGCCGGCGCGTCCCATAGGGCGAGCCAGCCTTGCATCTGACCGATCTGGGCGGTCTGTCCGGATTCGATGTCGAAAGCAAGGGGGCGGACGGTCGGATCGCCGCTGTTGTCGCGCGCCCAGCTAGCCATCTGCACGGCGTTGCGATGATGCACGCTCATGTCCTGGGCGAACCCGACGTCGACCGAGTCCGCGGCCGGCACGGCCGACCCCGCAGCGCCGAAGCGCCCGAGGAGCAGGCCTCCGGTTGCCGCCAGCAGCAACAGCGCCAGCACCGCACCCGCTGCGATCACCCTCCGGGGCCAATGCGCCGGTCCGGCCGACTCGATCGGCGACACGTCTGCTGAGGTGTCGGCGCGGGTGTCAGCGCTGTCGGCAGGTGTCCGGCCGGTCATGATCCGTCTCCGGTGGGCTGCTCTGCGGCGGTCTCGGTCTCGGCCCGGACGCCGGGTTGCCCGGCCGCTGAGGCCGGTGGGGCAGGCTGGTAGGGCGGTGGAGCGTCCTGGTCGAACTGGCCGGGCCCCAACGCGTCGCAGCTGGCCCCGTTCTCAGGATGGGTGTTCGGGTTGGCGCGAAGCGCGGCCACGAACTGGTCGATACGGGGGTCGGCGGCGTCGGCAAGCTTGAGCTGATGCCCCCAGGACTGCAACGCGATCGGCTGGTCAAGACCCGGGTACGGGGTCAGCGCCATGTACGGCCGGTCCTGAACACGGTCGACGAGTTGCTCGAGGGCGGCACCGCCGAGCTGGTCGGGGTTGTAGGCGATCCATACCGCACCGTGTTCCATCGAGTGCACCAGGTTCTCACTACGCACCGGCTGGTCATAGACCACGCCGGAGCAAGCGGCCCACGCCTGGTCATGCGTGCCACCGGTCGGTGGGGACTGGGTGTAGGCCACCTGCTCGGTCGGGCCGACGTGCTGGCCGCCCTCGTAGGTCTGCTCGGAGACTCCCGGGATCTGTGTCGAGGGATCCTGGTTGGCCGCCGACGGAGTGAAGGCGGAAAGCGCCTCGGCACGCGCGTTGCCGGCCTGGGACTCCAGCAGGGCGTAGCCGAAGACACCGCCCGCGAACAGCACCACCACCAATACCGCAGCGATCGTCCCCCACGGGGTGGACCGGTCGGTCACCGGCGAGGGCCTGCTCCGTTCCCGGCGGGTTCGCTTGCTCTTCTTTCCGCTGACCATCATCTAATCCTCATCACATTCGGCTGCGGTGACAGCAAGATCAGGAGGGACGCCTGAGCAACACCTGAGAACTGCGATTCCCTCTCGCCCGGCGTCAGTCTCATGGCGTCGAATTCGGAAGTCCCTCTTACACCTTCCGTAAGAAGATTCATGACCCAGACTCCAAAGAGGCGATCGTCGCGCGGGCGATCGGTGCCTGCAGCGGGTTGAAGTAGGGATTGATGGACATCGCCTCGTTCAAAGCCGCCAGCGACTCATCGCGGCGACCCAGCGAGGCCAGGATCATTCCGCGGTGATAGAAGTAGCTTGCATTTCGCCAACCGAGCTCAGCGGCGCGGTCCGCAAACGTGATCGCTTCGGCATAGCGGCCATTCGCGTACAGGGCCCAGGCCATCGAATCGGCACTGAAGATGCTCTGCCTCCGGCCCCATTCGGCCTCAGCCAGCCTCAACGCATCCGCCGGCTCGCCGTGGTCGGCCGCGATCAGCGCGGCAACCTGGTCGTCGGTGGACCCGCCTGCGGCGTAGAGCCGCTGCTGGACGGCGAGGACGTCGTACTGCGCCTGTGCCTCATCGGTGCGACCTACGGCCTGCAGCAACTCGCCGTACTCCAATAGGTATCCCGGTAGCGGTACCCGGTTGGTGATCTCCTGGTAGGCGGCGAGCGCATCGTCGGTGCGCCCCTGTGCGTAGGCGACCTTGGCCATGCCCTGCAGCAAGGCGACATCGTTGGCCCGTGCGTCCAGACCGGCCGTGTACTGGGTAGCCGCTTCCTCGACGTCCCCGCTGTTCCAGGCCAGCTCGCCCAGGTAGTAGCGGCAGAACGCGACGTCCTCGGGTGACAATGCGGATGACAACGCCCGCTCCAAGGCCGCCCTGGCGTCGTCCACGCGGCCGCGGAGCTCCAGGTCGTAGGACGCGCGGGTGAAGGCGGCGAGACCGGGCTCGACATCCAGCATGCTCTCGAGGGCGGCAGTTGCGGCATCAGGTTGGCCGAGCTGAGCGTAGGCGTCGACCAGAACGCCGTATACCTCACCGGTGTAGGGCCGGAGTGGACGTGCTTGTTCTCCGTAGTCGCGCGCGGCCGCGAAGTCGTGACGGGCGTTGGCCAGCTGGCCCAACCCGATCAGCGCCTCGCCGTTGTCGACGGGGTCGATCTGCATCGAGCGGTCCAACGCGCCCTGCGCCTGGCCGTAGTACGACGGGTCACCGGTGATTCGCGCCTGCTCGGTGTAGGCGGCGCCGAGCCGCGCCCACAGCGGGGCGTCTTCGGGTTTGCGCCGCAGAGTCCGCTGTGCGTTGTCGATCAGTTCGTCGAGAGCGCTGGGCCCGGCGACGGGCACCGCGGCCTGCGGTGTCGGTGCGGGGTCGGGCGAGAGCAGATTCGCCCCGGCGATAGCGACCAGTAGTAGACCTAGCACTATCAGCAGAACGGGCACTCGGGAACGGGAACCGGAGTCACCAGTCATCGATGATTACACCTCGCAGCGGCGGAGCGGGGGCGCCACGCAGCTCAGTCGGGGATTAGCAGAATTGTGGGCCCACGACGGGATCACTCCCTCATGGACGGGTCGGCTACATAAGCTGTGAACGGTACGACAAGCACGCAGAAAGGGCGGCGAATCAAGCGCATTTCGGGCATCGCATCCTGGCTCCGGCGAGCCGCCAGCCGTGCGCGGCTGTGACCGATATTCCGTGGACAGGACCGGTGAAATGCACAGCGTCCGGGCCTTCGGAGTATTTGATGCCGCACTCGGCGCACCGCACCGTCCAGCACGCGCGTGACGCGGCCTGCGAGGACTCATCCGAGGAATTGTGAATCTCCCGGCCGTCGTCAGTGTTCCGCACGTTGCAGGGCGCCTGTTCGGCGATGATGCCGACCGGCGGCTCGAATTGCTGCGACGCGCGACGCGGTGCAGCGGCGAAGACGGCCGCGGCGATGACTCCGACGATGGCCAGCGGTATCCCGCCGAACACCAACACCGCCTCCAGGGTGCTCATCGTCGAACCCCGCGGACGGATAGAACCGCGTGGGGGTTCGTCAAACGGTGAAGGTGCACAGCAACTCCGAGTGCGGCTACCTGAGCATGGCTGGCTGACGACGAGGCGAACTGCGTCGAGCGGGACCCGTGGAGACCTGCGCCGGCCTGCGGTTCGACCCCCCAGGCGGCACGTGCAGTCGCATCAGGCGACGGTCAGCCTCGACGGAGGTCCGCGGCGACGGAATTGGCCAGCCCCGGGTCCGGGTACGGCTGCTGCGAGAACGTCAACGAGCGGTGGCGTCGGTCGCCCGGGGACCGGGAGAGGGCGCCGCGGTAGCCGAAGCGCCCGCCACAACGCACCGGCCAGCAGATATAGGGTTTCCGCCCCGGCGACAGCGGCAATGACGAGCACGGCCAACACCATCTGCAGCGGGAGGATCGCGCGGTCGCCGGAATGCTCGGTCCCATATGGGAGAACGGCCATCGCGGCATGCACGACGGGCTCACTGACCAGCATGCCGCTGGCTGCGGCGAAGTAGCCTCGATGTCGGCCTGGCTGCGCCAGGCGCATTAGCCCCAGTGCGATTGCGGCTGCACCCAGAGTTGCTGTGTGCAGCGGGTGACTCCCGGCCACAGCACCAGCGGTCACCGCAACCAGCACAGTTGTTACCGCTGCGAACGCCGCGGTACGCGTGCCGGGAGTCGCGATGTCACGGCTCTGGCTCATCGCGCCGCCCTCCTCGCACCCGGTATCCAAACCCAGACCCGGCCGTCAGCTTGATGCCCAGAAAGCGGCGGTGGCGCACCGGGCGAGTCAGCGAACTACCCCCGAGAGTCCCGGGTGGGCCGCCTCGCTTCTACGCAGCATAGTAGGTGCCCGATCCGCCGATACCACGGGACCACGACGATCCACTGGCGGCCTGGTCGCTGTAAGCGCTGCTGTTCGGCACCGCGGGCGTGCCGGGCATGACCCGCCCGTTCCAGCTTGCCTCGTTCGACTTCTCAGGCGCGCCGACCGACGGCTCCAACATCTACCTCGAGGTCGCGGCGGGCGTCACGACGTTCATCCTGGCCGGCCGAAACTTCGAGGCCCGCTCCAAGCGCCGCGCCGGCGCCGCCCTCCGCGCGCTGCTCGAACTGGGCGCGAAGGACGTCGCGGTCCTGCGTGACGGGGTCGAGGTGCGGATCCCGACCGCACAGCTCGCCGTCGGCGACCGCTTCGTCGTCCGGCCCGGCGAGAAGATCGCCACCGACAGCGTCGACGACGAGGGCAGCTCGGCCGTCGACGCCTCCACGCTCCTCACCGCAGGTGCCCGCGAACGGGTCGGCACCCTGCCCCAGGTGGATAGCCAGCCGCTGACCCCGGATCGCGTCCGGGACAACATGGCCGCGCCGCCGTTGGCCGTCGGCCGGGCCCGGCGACCGTGAAGCCCATCAGGTCACCGTCATCGCCGAAGCCGCGCTGCGCTCGCCCCACTACGACCAACTCCCCGGCACACTTACCGCCCCGGCCATGGTCGCGACCGCGATCTCCCGTGGCCGCGGTCCTCGCCGACGCTCTGGGCGGCTACCCACCCGTGTTCGGCCTACTGGCCGCCATCACCGCTGTGGCCGCGGTCCTCGCCGCAGGCAACGTGCCACGGTCACGCGAGTCGGCGACCCGACCGACGCTCATCCGTCTTGGAGCGACGCCGATCTCAACGCATCGGTGACCCGCTCACGAGTCGGCACGTCGAGCCGGCACGCCTCGATGGGCGTGCCATCGCCCGGAGCGCACATCACGTCGCGGCCGTCGACCAGCACCGTCGGCGACGGGTACCGCGCCACACGCTCCGTGACGACGCCGTCGATACCCAGCTCGTGCACGCACTCCGGACGAGGTCCACAGCCGCCGCAGCGAGCGGGCAACCCTCATGACGCACGACCTCCACGCGCACGGCCCTGCTCATGGCAGGAAGCGGTCCAGCCGGCGCAGGAACGCGCCCAACGGCCCGCGCTCGTGCCACCCGTTGCTGATCACCCGGTCCCGCACCCGCTGCACACCACCGCGCACCGCACCGAAGGGTGTCCGACGATGCTCGTCGCGCCTGGCCACCGCCCGCCGCTTCACGAACCGCGCGCAGTCCAGACAGATCGCCGCCTCCGGGCGAGCGCCGAGCCGAACCAGGTCGACCTCAGCGAACTCACCGGCGCAGCACCAACACGGCGCCACCACCGGTTCCAACGTCGGCACCTGAGCCTCCCACCCCGCTGTGCGCTGCGGCTGAGGGTCATCGCGGAACCGGCCGACTGCAGGATCGACACCACTCGGAGCCATCCACCAACCCTATGCCCGGCCGTCGCCGGTCCACCACCGTCGACGCCGCCGAGCGGTCCGGGTCCACGGTCTCGGCGGCCAGGCTGAACGTGCGCGGACGCAGACGAACAGCCCCGACGGGGTCACGTCAGGACAATCTCGGCCAGCAGGGCCCGGACCCGAGCGTGGATGTCGTCGCGGATCGGCCGGATCTCCGCGGGCGTCTTGCCGGCGGGGTCGGTGAGGTGCCAGTCCAGGTAGCGCTTGCCGGGGAACACCGGGCAGGCGTCGCCACAGGCCCTCTGCGCGGAGCGCTGGTCGCCGCCGCCGCGACCCTGATGAACCTGGCGTTGCTCGTGCAGGCCATCCACTCGGTCGGCCCCTCGACCGTCGGCGTCCTCGCCGTGACCGCCAGCCTCGTCCGTCTCGGCTTCAGCCTGCTCGTCGGCACCCGATGTATGCGCAGCCACGCGAGCCTCTAGCGCAGTCCCGCGGGGTGAGCCACCGAGCCACGACCACCTGTCGTGATGAGCCTGACCTCAGCCCGAGGCGCCTCTACGGGAACGCACCGGGCCGACCGTCTACTTCTACAGGTCTTAGTAGACGATGGGGGGGCACGCATCACCCGGGAGGACCTCATCCGTATCATTGGAACGCAGCAGTCGGTCGAACCCGGGAGCCTGGGTGTCACCGTTCCGTGGAGCGTGTACGTCCCCTCGGCCGACCCGGTCTACCCAGCGGCGGTCGTGCACGCGCGCTGGAGCACGGCACGGTACGGATCACCTACGACCCGGCGCGGCTGTCTGCCGACACCGTGCGACAGCTCGGCTTCCGGGTCACCGACGGCGACGACCTGCTGGTATCGCCCTTCCCGGGCCCAGCTGTCCCGTTGACGGTGCAGTCCTGGGGGCCACCGCCTGGTCCTCGACACCCCCGCCGGCCCCCGCTTCGAGCAGTTCGTCGTGCGCTGGCCGGCAACCTGTCCCTCACCCCCGAACCGACGCCGGCTGCGCACCGGCCTACCGAACCGGAGACCCATGCCCCACCGCTCCCGGGCCATGACGGCCCTCGTACTCGCCGCCCTCGCCGTGACCGCATGCTCCTCCCCCGGCACGACGGCACCGGACGCCGACGGGCCGGTCTTCGAGCACGTGCACGGCGTGGGGACCGACCCGGCCGACGGGACCGTCTACGTGGCCTCGCACGACGGGCTGTTCCGCAGCGGACCCGACGGGCTGGTTCCGGCAGGCGCGGCCGGTCGTGACCTGATGGGCTTCACCGTCGCCGGGCCCGGCCGGTTCCTCTCCAGCGGCCACCCCGGGCCGGGTGACACCCTGCCCGAGCCGATCGGGCTCGCGGAGAGCACCGACGGGGGCACGACCTGGACGCCGCTGTCGCTGACCGGCGAGGTCGACTTCCATGCCCTTGAGGTCGCCGGGGACACGGTGTACGGCTACGACGCCACCAACGGGCTCCTTCGCGCCAGCACCGACGGCGGGCGCACCTGGGACGACGGGGCCGCCGTCCAGGCGCTCGACATCGCGGTCGAACCCGGCGCCGGGCAGCGGGTGCTGGCGACGGTGCAGGGCGGTACCGCGCTCAGCACCGACGGCGGGCGCACGTTCGCACCCCCGACCGGGCCGCAGCTCGCGTACGTGTCGTGGGCGCCCGACGGCACGGTGTACGGCCTCGACCTGGACAGTGGGGTGCACACCAGCACCGACGCCGGCGCCACCTGGACCGCCGCCGGCACGGTGCCGGGCGGCCGACCCCAGGCCGTCACCGCCACGGCGGACGAACTGCTGGCCGCCACCGCCGGCGGCGTGCATCGCTCCACCGACGGCGGCACCACCTTCAGCACCGTCGGCTGACGGCCCGGCCGCTCACCGGGCTCGGACCGTCTCCGGGGCCGGGACCGCCGTGGCCTGCGGCCCGGCGGGCGCGAGGGGGCGGGCCCGCCCGGCCCGGACGCCGTTGGCGATCACGACGATCTCGGCAAGCTCGTGCACCGCGACCACGGCGGCCAGCCCGAGCACCCCGAGCAGCGCCAGCGGCACCAGCACCACGACGATGGCCAGCGACAGGCCCACGTTCTGCAGCATGATCGCGCGGGCGCGCCGCGCGTGGCCCAGGGCCTGGGGCAGGTGCCGCAGGTCCTCGCCCATCAGCGCCACGTCGGCGGTCTCGATGGCCACGTCGGTGCCCATCGCGCCCATGGCGATCCCCACGTCCGCGGTGGCCAGGGCCGGGGCGTCGTTGACACCGTCACCGACCATCGCGGTGGGTCGCTCGGCCCGCAGGGCCGCCACCAGCGCGGCCTTGTCCTCCGGGCGCAGCTCGGCGTGGACCTCGGTGATGCCGGCCTGCGCGGCGAGCGCCGCCGCGGTGGCCTCGTTGTCGCCGGTGAGCATGGCCACCCGGTACCCGTCGCCGCGCAGCCGGGCGACGACCTCCGCAGCCTCGGGGCGCAGCTCGTCGCGGACCGCGACCGCCCCGAGCAGCCGCCCGTCGGCCTCGACCAGCACCGCAGTGGCCCCCGACCCCTGCATCCGGGCGACCGGGCCGGCCAGCTCGCCCGCGTCGATCCAGCCGGGACGACCCAGGCGCAACGCCCGCCCGTCGAGCCGGCCGGTGAGCCCGGCTCCGGGCACAGCCTCCACGTCCGCCGCGGGGGTGGGCGAATCGACGGCGGCCAGGATCGCCCGGGCAAGCGGATGCTCGCTACGCGCCTCCAGTGCGGCGGCCAGGTCCAGCACCTCGTCGCTTGTGGCACCACCGGTGGCGACGACCTCGATGACGGCCGGCCGGTTGCGCGTCAGCGTGCCGGTCTTGTCCAGCGCGATGCCGCGGATCCGGCCCAGACCCTCCAGCGCGGCCCCGCCCTTGACCAGGACGCCGATCCGGCTCGCGGCGCCGACGGCGGCGACCACGGTGACGGGGACCGAGATGGCGAGCGCGCACGGCGAGGCGGCGACGAGCACGACCAGGGCCCGCTCGATCCACACCAGCGGTTCCCCGAACAGGCTGCCGACCCCGGCGATCAGCGCGGCGACGACCAGCACGCCGGGGACCATCGGCCGGGCGATGCGGTCGGCGAGTCGCTGGGCCTCGCCCTTGCGGGCCTGCTCGGCCTCCACGATCGCGACGATCCGCGCCAGCGAGTTGTCCTCGGAGGTGCTGGTGACCCGCACCTCAAGCGCCCCCGAGCCGTTGATCGACCCGGCGAACACCTCGTCGTCGGGCCCGGCCTCGACCGGCACCGACTCCCCGGTGATCGCGGACAGGTCCAGTGCGGTGCGGCCGGTGGTGATCCGCCCGTCGGTGGCGAGGCGCTCCCCCGGGCGTACCAGCATCGTGTCCCCGACCCGCAGCTCCGCCGGGGCGACGACGACCTCCGCCCCGCCGCGCAGCACGGTGGCCCGCTCGGGCACCAGCGAGAGCAGCGCGCGCAATCCGCGCCGGGTGCGCGCGATCGAGTACTCCTCCAGTCCCTCGCTGATCGAGAACAGGAACGCCAACATGGCGGCCTCACCGATCTCGCCCAGCAGCACCGCCCCGACCGCGGCGACCGTCATCAGCGTGCCGACCCCGATCCGGCCCCGGACCAGGCGGCGCAGCGTGGCGGGCACGAACGTCCACCCGCCGAGCGCCAGCGCGCCGACCTGCAGCGCGAGCTCGACGGATGCCGGACCCGAGGCCCAGCCGACGGCCAGCGACCCCACGAGCAGCACCCCCGACGCCGCGGCGAAGCGCAGCTCGGAGACCTCCCACAGCCGCTCCGGCTCGCGGTCCTCCGCGGCCTCGGGACGCGGCTCGTCGGTGCCGCAGCACGCGTCACTCATCGTCGGCACCCGCGCCGCCGGCGCCGTAGACCGGGCACAGCGCCACGGCTGAGCCGGTGGCGTCGAGCAGGGTCTCCGCCGCCACCAGCAAATCCCACAGCTCGGGACGCGCCAGTGCGTAGAACACCTGCCGCCCCTCGGGGCGGCCGACGACCAGCCGGCAGTCGCGCAGGCAGGCGAGGTGCGCGGACACCGTCGACTGGGCCAGCCCGAGCTGCTCGGTCAGATCCACCACGCGCGCCTCGCCGTGGGCGAGTCGCTGCACGATCGCCAGCCGGGTCGTGTCGGACAGGCTGTGGAACAGCGCCGCCGCCGGTTCCAGACCGCGCCTGCCGGACACAGCAGTTCCCGATGTCATCGCCATTCGACGATGATAGGACGCCGAACGGCGCCTGTCACCCCGCCGCCCGCTCCGCTTCTTCTACAGCGCATAGTAGTAGCGACGACGCTCTCGGAGGTGACATGCATCCCGCCCCACTCCGCCGCCCGCGCGGCCGGGTCGCGGCCGCCGTCGTGGTGGCGCTGCTCGTGGCGCTGAGCGGTTGCAGCTTCAGCCGGCCCGACGGGACCGCACCCAGCCAGGCCGCCGGGTTCACCTTCGTCGCCCCGGGGGGCCAGACCCGCATCCTGTACGACCCGCCCGAGTCCCGCGGAACCGTGACCGGGCTGTCCGGGGAGAACCTGCTCGAACCCGGTACGACGATCGGCCTGGACGACTTCCCCGGCCAGGTCGTCGTGCTCAACGTCTGGGGGGCCTGGTGCGGCCCGTGCCGCGAGGAGATGCCCGGGCTGCAGCAGATCCACGAGCAGATGCAGCCCGAGGGCGTCACTCTGCTCGGCATCGACGTGCGGGACAGCGCCGACGCCGCCCGTGACTTCATGGTCGACCGGGGCATCACCTACCCCTCGATCTACGACAACCCCGGCCGCTCGCTGCTGGCGCTGAGCGGGTTCCCCCGCAGCACGGTGCCCTCGACGATCGTGCTCGACCGGCAGCACCGGGTCGCCGCGGTGTTCCTCACCGCGGTACGGGTCTCCGAGCTGCTGCCCGTGGTGCAGCGCGTCGCCGCCGAGGAGCCGGCACCGAACGGCGGGGGCGGGACATGAACACGCTCACCGAGCTCGCGGTCTCCGGTCCGCTGCTGGTCGCCGTAGCGCTGGCCCTGGCCGCAGGGGCGATCTCCTTCGCCTCCCCCTGCTGCTTGCCGCTGGTGCCCGGCTACGTCGGTTACCTGGCCGGGCTGGTCGGTGACGAGGGCGTCTCCGGCGACGGGGTCACGACCCGGACCGGCCGGTGGCGGGTCGCCGGAGCCGCGCTGCTGTTCGTCGGCGGGTTCACCGTCGTGTTCACCGCCGGGGTGCTGCTCGTACTCGGCCTGTCGGACTGGCTGGTCGGCAACGAGCTGCTGCTGCAACGTATCGGCGGGGTCGTCACGATCGCGATGGGACTGGTGTTCCTTGGTTTCGTCCCGGCCCTGCAACGTGACGTCCGGATCCACCACGTCCCGCGGGTCGGGCTAGCCGGCGCCCCGGTCCTCGGCGCGGTGTACGGGCTGGGCTGGACCCCGTGTCTCGGCCCGACCCTCACCGGGGTGATCGCCCTGGCGACCGGCACCCAGGTCGGCCCCTCGACCGCGCGCGGGATCGTGCTGGTGCTGGCCTACTGCGCCGGGCTGGGCGTGCCGTTCGTCCTCATCGCCTTGGGCACCGGCTGGGCTGTGCGCACCGCCGGGTGGTTGCGGCGGCACATCCGGGGGATGCAGATCGTCGGCGGCGTCATGCTCATCCTGCTCGGCACCCTGCTGGTGACGGGGGCCTGGGGCGAGTTCGTCGCGTGGATGCGCGGGCCCATCGCCGGCTACACCCTCCCGCTGTGAACCGGACGATGAGCTCGGAGCTGCGGTGGACGGTGCTGGTCGTCGTGCTCACCGTCGCCGGCGTGGTCGCTCTCTGGCCCCGACCCGACGCCTACCCCGACGCGGCGGCCGACACGCTGCCGGTCGCGGCGGAACGGCTCGCGGAACGGCCCGACGACGCCGCGCTCGGCCCGGCGCGAGCCGCAGCCGCGCTACCGCCCTGTCCCGTCCCCTCGGGTGCGCCCGTCCCGCCGGGGCCGCTGGCCGACGTCGTCGTGCCCTGCCTCAGCGAGGTCGGCGCCGTGCCGCTCGGCGCCGCGCTCGCCGGACGGCCGGTGCTGCTCAACCTCTGGGCGTCCTGGTGCGCACCGTGTCGCGAAGAGATCCCCGTCCTGAACGCCTACACGGCGCGACCGGACGCGATCGACGTGGTCGGAGTTGTCGTGCGTGACCGCCCCGCGGACGCCCTGGCGATGGCCGACGAGCTCGATCCGCTCTACCCCTCGGTGCTCGATCCCGACAACGCCGTGCAGGCCGCCCTGGGCGCACCCCCGGTCCTCCCCACCAACTGGGTCGTCCGCCCGGACGGCTCGGCCGTGCGCGTCACCGACCCGCTGGTATTCCGCGACCCCGCACAGGTCGCCGCCGCCGTCGAGGCCGCCCTCGCGACGACGGGCTAGTCTGCGACGTCGAGATGTGACGGGGGGATATGTGCGCGGGTTCGGTGAGCTCGAGGCCGCCGTCATGGAGCAGATCTGGACGTCGTCCGAGGGCGCGACGGTGCCGGAGGTGCACGAACGCCTTGCGTCCCGAGGCGACGTCGCTTACACGACGGTAATGAGCGTCGTCCACAACCTGTATCGCAAGGGACGTCTGACACGTCGGCGCGAGGGGCGCACGCACCGGTACCAGGCGACCGCGAGCAGGGCGGAACACACCGCCGACCTCATGAGCCTCGCCCTGCGGAGCGGCGGGGACCCGCACACGATCCTCACCCACTTCGTCCAGCAGATGGACCAGGCCGACACCCGTCGCCTCGCCGAGCTGCTGACCCGGATGGACGAGGACGGCACGACATAGCCGAACGGCACCTGATCGCGTACGGAACCGGAACACATCGACGGTTAGCGGGTACCGAGCCGGAGGAGGTCGTGATGCGCGGGTTCAACGGGCTCGATGCGGCGGTCTGCCTGATCGGCTACGGGATCGTCGTGGCGGTCCTGGCGCCACGCGTCCTGGCGCACCGCAAACACCTCGATCGGGCACCGACGCTCGGCGTGACGATCTGGTTGGCGGCCTTCATGGGCGCCCTGGTCGCGTGGGTGGTCGCGGTACTCCTGATCGCGGCCGAGGTACTCCTGTCCCCTGACGTCCGGCACGTCGTGGACCGGTGCCTCGCCTCGTTCTGCGCGGCGGCGCTCGGCGCCCACGGCACCGTCGGCCAGTGGCTGGCGGTCGGGTCGGCGGTCGTTCTGACCGCTGGGACCGTCGGTACGGCGTTCGGACTGAGTCGCGCGCTGCTGCGGTTCCGCGCTCGCATGCACCGCCATGCCGACGCCGCCCGGTTGCTCGGACGACACGACGACGCTCTGGGCGCGGTGATCCTGGATGTGCCGGAGAGGGTCGTCTACGCGATCGCCGGACGTCCGTCCACGATCGTCCTGAGCCGCCCTGCGCTTCACGCCCTCGACGAGAACCAGCTCGCCGTCGTCCTGGCGCACGAAAGGGCCCACCTGACGGGCCGCCATCATCTGCTTCGTGGCCTCAGCAGCGCGCTGGCCCGGGTCATGCCACGGATACCGCTGTTCACTGCGGGCCACCGCGAGCTCGCCCGGCTGGTGGAGATGTGTGCCGACGACGCGGCCGTCCGCGATCGCGACCGCGACGCACGACACCTCGTCAGCGCCCTGCTGGCGCTCACCGCACCGGTCAGCATCCCGGGGGCGGCCTTGGCCGCCGCCGCCACCGGCGTGATCCGACGCGCGGAGCGGCTCATGTCGCGCCCGAGCCGCGGCACGCTCCAGTGGACGCGAGTACTGCTCACCACCGGATCCATCGGGCTGCTCGCCGGGCCGGTCGTGGTGGGCTCCGTGCTGTGTGGCGTCCTACCGTTCTGATCGTGGGTGCCTCACCGCCGCACCCGGAGGTGCGACGCCGTGGCGACCAGTCGCCACCGGCCCGGGCTGCCGCCGACGACGGTGGCGGTCAGCGGCGCGACGTCGATGCGCCAGAACGCCGTGAGCGGCGCGCCGAGCACGGCGAGCACGGCCGCGCGGATGACGGCGGTGTGGGTGACGGCCACGGTGTGACCCTCACCGGAGGCGGATTCCAGCCAACGGGTCACGCGTGACGACAGCTCGGCAAGCGACTCACCACCGTGCGGGGCCACCGTGGCATCGGTCAGCCAGGCCCGGACGGCGTCCGGCTCCTCAGCGGCCACCTCGTCGAGGGTACGGCCCCGCCACCGGCCGAGGTCCCAGTCCGTCAACGCGGGTTCGACGACGGCCGCCGCCAGGCCCAGCGCCTGCGCCGTCTGGCGGCACGACGCCGCCGGTGACGACAGCACCCGAGCCGCGCGCGGCACGCTTCCCGCGGCGTCGGCCGCCCACTGCGCACCACGGTCGTCGAGGGGTTCGTCGGACGCGAAGGCCGCCGTGTTCGTCGCGGAGGTGGACGAATGGGACACCAGGGTCAGCTTGTCACCCATGTGCCTCCCTCGATACCAGACGACCCTTGACGACGACGTCGGCGCAGGTCAGCATAATTACCTGAATGACTGTTCAGACAATCAGGCAATAGGCATCTCCGGGTGCCGCCGCCCCGACGAGGAGACCGACCATGACTCAGGCAGCAGCACTTCCCCGCTCCGCACCCGCGGCCATCCCCCTCACCGAGGTCGCCCCGTGGGCCGTCTTCGCCGGGGCGGTTCTGCTGTCCCTGCTGTACCTGGTCGGCATGGACCAGGGCGCCACGTCACTGATCTCGGGCAGCGTGCTGCACGAGTTCCTGCACGACGGCCGCCACCTCCTCGGCTTCCCCTGCCACTGACGGCAGGCAGCGGTCATGGTCAAGACACTCCTGCTCCGAGGCATGGCCGCCGGTCTCGCCGCGGGGCTAACCTACTTCGTGTTCGCCTACCTGTTCGGCGAGGGCGCGGTCGACGGGGCCATCGCCTACGAAGAACACGTCGGGGGAGCGCACGACGCCGCCGAGGCCCCGCTGGTCAGCCGCGGGATCCAGAGCACCGTCGGGCTCGGTGTCGCCGCCGTGCTCTACGGTGTCGTGATCGGCGGACTCGTCGCGCTCGCCTACTCCGCGGTCGTGGGCCGGGTCGGACGCCTCGGCCCCCGAGCCACCGCGGCCGTGATCGCGGCTGTCGGCTTCGTCGCCGTCGCGGCGGTGCCGTTCCTCAAGTACCCCGCGAACCCGCCGGCGTCGACCCTCGGCGCCTCGGTCGGCCAACGCACCGGGCCCTACGTCGCGCTGATCATCATCTCGGTCGCCCTGGCGATCGGGGCCGTGATGCTGCAGCGCAGCCTCACCGCGCGGTTGGGGACGTGGAACGCCACGCTGACGGCCATCGGGGCCTACTTGGCCACAGCCGGGATCGTGGGCTTGCTGCTGCCGACCGTCGACGAGACCCCGGCGGACTTCCCGGCCACGGTGCTCTACGACTTCCGGCTGGCGTCGATCGGCGGCCAGGTCGTGCTGTGGGCCGTGCTCGGCCTCGTGTTCGGTGCACTGGTCGACGACCGGGCGGAGCGGTCGGCGCGTCAGACCGGTGTGTCGCGATCCTCGTGACGGGCCGGCTCGCACTGCACGGTGACGTGGGTGATGCCGTAGTCGTCGGCCAGCAGGGCCAGGACCCGGTCGAGAACATCGTGGTAGTCGGCGCCATCGGCCACCACCACGTGCCCAGAGGCGTTCTCCATCCCCGAGGTCAGCGTCCACACGTGCAGGTCGTGGACGTTGAGCACATCGGGCAGCTCGATGATGCGCCGCCGGATCGCCTCGACATCCATCCCCGGCGGGGCGACCTGCATGAGGATGCGCAGCGCCTGCGCGGTGAGCGTCCAGGTCCGCGGCAGGATGAACAGGCCGATCGCGGCACCGACGATCGGGTCGGCATAGGGCCAGCCGGTGGTGTAGATCACAATAGCGGCCACGATCACGCCGACCGATCCGAGCATGTCGGCCAGCACCTCCAGGTAGGCGCCGCGCAGGTTGATGCTCTCCTTCGACCCCGCGGTGAGCAACCGGAAGCTGATCAGGTTCACGACCAGACCGACGACGGCGACGGCCAGCAGCGGGAGACCGGGCACGTCCGGCGGATCGGAAAGCCGCTGCACGGCCTCGTAGAGCACGTATCCGGCCACGCCGAACAGCAGCAGGCCGTTGGCCAGTGCGGCGAGCACCTCGAGCCGGTAGGTGCCGTAGGTGCGCTGCGAGGTGGCCGGCCGTTGCGCCAGCGTGATCGCGGCCAGTGCCATGCCCAGCCCGAGGACGTCGGTGCCCATGTGGGCGGCGTCCGACAGCAGCGCCAATGATCCGAATGCCAGCCCGGCGACCAGCTCGACGACCATGTACCCGGCGGTCAGCGCGAACGCGATGACCAGCGGCCGGCGATGCCGGCCGCCCGATGTCGCGGCACCGTGCCCATGACCCTGACCCACGTCCCTCACCTCCCGGCTCGTCTCATGCACGGATGCGCATGAGACGAACTCTAGCAGGCGCTACGCGGCATCGTCTTGCACCTGGACCTCGTCACCGACCTGCAGGTAGTCGAAGAACGCAGCGGCCTCGTCGTGAGCCAGGCGGACGCAGCCCGCGGACTTGGTCTGCAGGTTGCCCTCGTGGAACGCGATGCCGCCGGGGGCGAAGAACACCGCGTAGGGCATCGGCGCGCCCGACTCCCCGCTGATGTGGTCCTTGTTCTTCCACTCGACCTGGAACCGTCCGGGCGGCGTGCGGTCCGCACCGCCGGCGCCGATGCTGATCGGCACCGGCCCCCGGAGGACCTGACCGTCCTGGAAGAGCCATGCTCGGAGGCCGACGAGGTCGACGCACGCGACGGCGGTCGCGGTGCAGGGAGTGCCCGGCACGACCGGCGGGCCGACCTCCTGGGCCACGGCGACGGTTCCGGCGGAGACCAGCGTGGCGGCGACGAGAGCAAGCACGACCGCACCCCGGCGCCCTCTCCACGACACGCGCCGACCCACGACCCCGTAGCTGCCCATGCTGGTCCTTTCCGTACTCGACACCCCGTGCAACGGCCGGGTCCGAGTGAGGGCACGGGATTGAACCCGATCGTGTCCGCGGCCGTGCCATGGTCACGGAACAGCAACGGGGAGACGGGCGCCGCCCCTCTGACGGCGTTGCGACGGCCCTGCTAACGTCCGGGTACTTCGATCACAACCCGATCACGACGGACGGTCCGAGCTCCCCCACAGGCCCGCCGCCGGATCGATGTCGAGAAGGACTCCGTCGTGGCGCGCCACCGCTCCCCCAGCGGCGCGCGGGCGTCCGAGCCCGACCGGACGATGCCATCAGGCATCGTCGCGGCCGGCAGGACGCACCGCCTGCCACCGCCTCCCGGCGGTACCTATTGCGCGCGCACACTCGTCGCCGCGGTGGCGGCGGGAGCTGCGGTGGCCGCGGCCGAGACGATGATCGTCGCCGTCGGCGACGATCTCGAGCCCATCGTGCTCAGCGCAATGCTCCCCGTCCCGGACGCGCACACGACGGCGGCAACCGCCGCGGCCTCCTGGGACGGCGTCGGCGGTGACCAGCCCCTACCTGACGCCGTGGCCGCCGCACACGCGGACGACTCCCCCGTCGACGTCCGCAACCTCACCAAGGCCGTCGAGATCGGGCAGGAACTCGCCCGGCAGGCGGCGATCCTCGACTCGGCCCTCGCCGCTGGCGCTCCGGGTGCGGCGCTGTTCGGGGACAGCGCGTTCGCCCAACCGGTGACGGGCCGGGTCACGTCGTTGTCCGGTCCCCGGTGGGGCCGCACCCACAACGGCCTCGACGTGGCCAACGCCATCGGCACGCCGATCTTCGCCGTGACCGAGGGTGTTGTGGAGAAGTCGGGTCCGGCCAGCGGTTTCGGCCTGTGGGTGGTCCTGCGGCATCCCGACGGCAGCCGGTCGGTCTACGGCCACATCAACCGCACCTACGTCGAGGTCGGGCAGCAGGTGTCCGCCGGTGCCCAGATCGCCGAGGTGGGCAACCGCGGCTTCTCGACGGGGCCGCACCTGCACCTGGAGATCTGGGACGTCGACGGCAGCAAACTCGACCCGACCGCGTGGCTGCAGGAACGCGGCATCGACGTCTGACCGGCCGAGCCGGCCCAGCGGCTCGGGGGCCCGTAGCAACGGTCCGGGCACCGCTCACAGCACCGAGCGACGCGGTCGCCGCGTCACCGGGGCCCCGACTCGCCGGGGTCGGTGTCCGTTTCGTACGGTCGCAGGACCACGGCCCGGTAACGGAACGGAAACGGACGCTCCCCGCTCCGCCTGCTCCCCGCTCGCTTCCGACCGGCCGTCCGGCACGAGAGGTCCGTTCGTGGCACGGCACAGCGCCCCATCGCGCCGATCGACGGCGCGCGCACGTCCCGCCCCCGCACCATCCGCCCGTGCGCGGCACACCCGCACGAGCAGTCTGGCCGCTCGCTACGGATCCACCGGGGTCCTCGCCGTCACCGCCGTCAGCTGCGGCGCACTCGCGACCGGTGAGCACCTGCCCATCGCGGAGGCGGAGGTCGCACCGGCCGCGGTCCAGCTCGACACGCTCACGTCGCCGGCATTCCCCGACGGCCCCACCCTTCTGTCCAGCGTCGCACCGGTCGCGCCTGAGCCCACCACCTTCGACGCCGGGGCTCTGGTCAAGGCCGTGACCCTGGGCGAGGAACAGCGCGCCCGGCAGGAGGCCGAGGCGGCAGCGGACGCCGCGGCCGCCGCCCGCGAGGAGGAGGAACGTCGAGCGAGCAGCTGCGCCGCAGGCGACTCCGGCTTCGAGACCGTCCAACCCGCGGTGGCCGATGCCGGCACGGAGCTGCGCTGCCGGTTCGGCGTCGACACCGTTTACGGCGTCGCCGGTCGTGCCGGCACCTCCGACCACCCCGCCGGGCTAGCGCTCGATCTCATGGTCGACCGCGACCCCGGTGAGCAGCTCGCCGAGTACGCCGTCGAGAACATGGACCGGCTCGGGATCAAGTACGTGATCTACCGGCAGCGGATCAACACCGGGTCGGGCTGGGAGGCCATGGAGGACCGCGGCGGGGTGACGGCCAACCACATGGACCATGTCCACGTGTCGTTCGAGGACTGACGCCAGCCCGCGCCATCTGCCGCACCCGTCCGTTGTTATCGTCGCTGACGTCATGAGCATCGTCCGCGTGCCCCGTTCCCGCCGCCCGGCGGCCGGATGGGGCACGCGTGCCGTGCTGGCGATCGCGATCCTGGCCCAGCTGTTCGCCTGCCAGGCGCTGCTGGCCCCGACCGGTCCCGCACCGGCCGCCATGATCCAGGACGTCGGGCACGGGCTCGGGCATGACGCCGTGTGCGAGGCGGGCGCCGCGCCGGTCACCGCGGTTCCCGCCCGTGCCGTACTCCACGACTGCCTGCCGCCTGCCGACCCGGCCCTCGCACTCGTCGCCCTGATCGCGGCCGGCATCGTCGCCGCGTGGGCATCCGCGGGCGGCACCCCCGCCTGGGCTCCGCGCCGCCTGCTGCCGGGTCGCCACCGGCTGCTCGCCGTCGGCATCACGCGGGTCTGACGCCGCCGAGCTCCGTCACGTCCCGCCCCACGGCGCATTCCGCCATCGCACGCGTTAGCCCGCACCCAGAGAGGGATCATGACCAAGAACCTCCGGGCCACCCTGACCGTCGTCCTCGTGGTCCTCGCCGTCCTCGTCGGCGCCCTGCTCCTCACTCGGAACGACACCGCGGTCCCCGGCTTCGCCGGCGGCCCACCGGCCGCCCAGCTGATACCCGACGAGGTACTCGTCCGCGCCGACAGCCACCTCCTGTCCACCCCGTCCGAGAGCCGGGCCACCTTTGTCGAGTTCCTCGACTTCGAGTGCGAGTCCTGCCGGGCCGCGTTCCCCGCCGTCGAGCAGCTGCGCGCCGAGTACGGCGACCGCGTCACCTTCGTCGCCCGCTACTTCCCCATCCCCAGCCATGCGAACGCCGAGAACTCCGCCGTCGCGGTCGAGGCGGCCGCCCGGCAGGGCCGCTTCGAGGACATGTACCGCACGATGTTCGAGACCCAGGCGCGGTGGGGCGAGCAGCAGGAGTCGCAGGCCGCCCTGTTCCGGCAGTTCGCCGTCGACCTGGGTCTCGACCTCGTCGCCTACGACCAGGCCGTGTCCGATCCCGCCACCCTGGAGCGCGTGCTCCGGGACCGGGCGGACGGCGAGCTGGCCGGCGTGCAGGGCACTCCCACGTTCTTCCTCGACGGCGCGCGGCTCGAGCCGGAGTCGGTCGACGACCTCCGGGCCCAGCTCGACCTCGCCCTCGCCCGATAGGAGAAGGTCCATGTCCCCACTCGACGTACGGACCCGGGGCACCGCGCCCCCGGCCGCGGTCGGCACGTTCCTGGGCCGGGCGACCGGCTGGATCCTCCTCGCCGGAGGCAGCGTCGGCGCCCTGGCCGCCTTCGCGCTGACCCTCGACCGCA